>CAIQQQ010000437.1 GCA_903873995.1 uncultured Rhodospirillales bacterium | reverse complement strand
CGGCAGGCGCACGAAGCGCTCCACGCGGCCCGGCAGCGGGATCAGGCCGCGCATGCCATGCCCGTCCTCGTCGCGCACCAGGCGCAACGCCAGCACGATGCCCATGTTGGGGATGAACGGGAACGGATGCGCGGGGTCGACGGCCAGCGGGGTCAGGGTCGGGAACACCCGCTCCATGAACCAGGCCTCGAGCCACGCGCGATCCTGCTTCGTCAGCGCTTGCGGCTCGGTCACCGCGATCCCGGCGGCCCCGATCAGGCCGCGCAGTTCGGTCCAGACGCGGTGCTGGTCGTTCATCAACACATGGGCGCGCGCCTGGACGTCGGCCAACTGCTGCGCCGGCGTGCGCCCATCCGGCGAGATGGTGGTGACGCCGGCCTTGGCCTGGCCGATCAGGCCGGCAACGCGCACGGAATAGAACTCATCGAGGTTGCCCGCGCTGATCGACAGGAACCGCACCCGCTCCAGCAGCGGATGGTGGCGGTTCTCCGCCTCCTCCAGCACACGCTGGTTGAAGTCGAGCCAGGACAGCTCCCGGTTGATGAACCGGCCCGGATCGGCCAGGCCCGGGCTTGAGACAAGCCCAATGACCGGAGCAGCGTCAGGAGCAGCCGAGGACGCAGGGGCGTGCTCAGTCGGCACAGGATCGGTCATTGGAGGTGTCTCGCTGGTGCTCATGGACACAAACTACAGGAGAAATGGGACGTCCGGCGAGGCGGCGGCCATCGGAATCTCAGCATCGTCATGAAAACTTCCTGCGTCACCAACGGTGTCGCGGCCGGTGATCTCGGCCACCACCCGTGCTGCGAGCGCCCGGTTCGGCCGCGACCGCGCCTCAAGGCATAAAAGATCGAACAGCGACGCGGCCTCGCGAATGGCAGCTGCGGTCCGCGGCAGGCGGGCCAGCAGGAACGCCTGCACCGGCTCGGCCACTGGCAGATGCCGGTCCGCCAGCAGCCGCGCCAGCAACAGCCGCAGCAGTGCATCCTCCGGGGCCTGCACCTCGACCGCGAGCATGGCGCGCAGCCGGCTGGCGAGATCGGGCAGCGCCACTGCCCAGCGTGCGGGCGCGGTTCGGCTGGCCATCAGCACCGGCATGCCTGCCTCGGCGCTGGCGTTCAGCCAATGCAGCAGCATCCGCTCGGGTGCCAGATCGGCGTCGTCGATCGCGGCGGGGCCGGATGGCGGCTCCAGACGCAGCCCGGCGCCGGACAGCACGGATGCGCCGATCCTGTGCGCCCAGCAATGCAGCAGATGCGTCTTGCCGCGCCCCTCGCCGCCCCACAGCGCGAGCCGGCCCAACGGCCAGGACGCGTCCGCCGCCAGCAGCGCCAGCGCGCGTGCGTTGGACGGCTGTCCGATGAACGCTACGCCCTTGAACATCGGCACATGGCCGAACGGCAGCGCCAGCTGCCGCGTCACGCCTGTGTCTCCCCTGCCGGCGAGACCGGCGGATCGAGATAAAGCTGACTGTCGAGATAGCGGCGCAGCCAGAACCGGCACAGCACGCCGATGATCGCCGCCACCGGCACCGCCAGCAGCACGCCCACGAACCCGAACGCCGCACCGCCTGCAAACAGCGCGAAGATCACCCACACAGCATGAAGTTCCACCCGGTCTCCCAGAAACCGCGGATAGATCACATACCCCTCCAGCAGCTGCCCGACCACGAACACCACACCCACCTCGATAATGCCGCTCCAGGTCGGGAACTGCGCAAACGCAAGACCGATCGCGGCCACGAGACCGGTGATCGAGCCGACATAAGGGATGAACGACAACAGCCCCGCCGTCAGCCCCACGATCAGCCCAAGATCGAGCCCCACCACCGACAGCGCCACGGCGTAATAGATCGCCAGCAGCACGCAGCAGATCATCTGCCCGCGCAGCCAGGCCGACAGGATGCGGTCCACCTCATGCCCCTGCGCCCGCAGCACACCCGCGTATCGGCGCGGCAGCCAGCCATCGATCCGGCTGACCACGCCCGGCCAGTCGCGCAGCAGGTAGAAGCCCACCACCGGCGTCACAATCAGCAGGGTCAGCACGTTGAAGATGGCAAATCCGCCGCCGATCACGCCGCGCAGGGTGGAGGCCACGAACGAGACGATGGAGCCAGCCTGCCCGCCCACCAGATCGCGAAGCTTCTCGTCCACCAGATCCGGCCCCAGCCGCGCCTGCAGATGCGCGATCTGCTCGGCGGCGAACACGCGCACGGCCTGCGTGTAGTCCGGCACGCGGCTGAACAGGATGCCGATCTGGGCGAGGATCAACGGATACAGCAGCAGCGCGAAGATCAGCACGACGGTGAGCAGCGCCACCATCATCAGGATCGCGGCAACGCTGCGCGGAATCCCCAGTCGCACCAGCCGCGTGGCCGGCGGATCGAGGAAATAGGCGATGCCCGCGGCCGCCACGAACGGCAGCAGCACGGAGGAGAACAGGTTCAACATCAGGCCGAACGCCACGGTCACGCCGATGAGCAACGCCAGACGCTGACCCCTTGTGGCGGCCGCATGCAGGGGGGGCAGGGCGTTCATGCCGTCACCGCGCGGCCAAGGGCCTGATTCGCGCCAACACTTGCGCGGGCATCGCCAATGTTTGCACAGGCATCGCCGGTATGGTTCTCATCGCTCATCATCGTCCGCGCCATGCTCCAGTCTCATCCAGTCAGGGGCCGCGCGCCATTCTATACGGAAACGCCATGCCCAGTATGACCTATCGTGACGCGGGCGTGGACATCGATGCCGGCGATGCCCTCGTCGAGCGGATCAAGCCGCTGGCGCGGGCCACGCACCGCACCGGCGTGATGGGCGGCATCGGTGGCTTCGGCGCATTGTTCGACCTCAAGGCGGCGGGCTTCACCGATCCCGTGCTGGTCTCCTCCACCGACGGCGTCGGCACCAAGCTGCGGGTGGCGATCGACACCGGGCTGCATGACAGCGTCGGCATCGACCTGGTGGCGATGTGTGTCAACGATCTCGTGGTGCAGGGCGCCGAGCCGCTGTTCTTCCTGGATTACTTTGCCACCGGCCGGCTCGCGGTGAACGACGCCGCGCGGGTGATCGCGGGCATCGCGCGCGGCTGCGAGATCGCCGGCTGCGCGCTTGTCGGCGGCGAGACGGCGGAGATGCCTGGCATGTATGGCGACGGCGACTATGATCTCGCCGGCTTCTCGGTGGGTGCGGCCGAGCGGGCCGATCTGCTGCCCAAGGATGTCGCACCGGGAGACGTGGTGCTGGGCCTGGCCAGTGCCGGCGTGCATTCCAACGGCTTCTCGCTGGTGCGCCGGATCGTGGCGGGCGGCAACGCGTCCTGGTCCGATCCGGCGCCGTTCGCCGTTGGCGCAACCTTGGCGCAGGCACTCATGGCGCCCACGCGGATCTATGTGAAATCGCTGCTGGCCCTGCACCGCGCGGGTCTCGTGCAGGCCTGCGCCCATATCACCGGCGGCGGCCTGCCCGGCAATCTGCCCCGCGTGCTGCCGGCGGGACGGCGGGCGATGATCGATGCGGCCGCCTGGGCTTTGCCCCCAGTGTTTCGCTGGCTCGCGCGGACCGGCGGCGTGGCGCCGGCCGAGATGCTGCGGGTGTTCAACTGCGGCATCGGCATGGCGATCGTGACGCGCGATGCCGACGCGGCGGCGGCGCTGCTCGCCGAGAACGGCGAGACCGTGGTGCGCCTTGGCACTATCGAGGCGCATGACGGCCCTGCCGAAATCCGCATAGACACGCCGGACGGCTGGTTCGCGTGACCGTTCGTTTTGGCGCGCTCCCCGCACGACAGGTCGGCGTTCTAATCAGCGGACGCGGCTCGAACATGGTGGCCCTGGCGAAGGCGGCGCAGACGCCAGACTTTCCCGTCGAGATCGCCCTGGTGCTGTCCAACGCGCCAAACGCACCAGGGCTCGCGATCGCGGCGGATATGGGCCTTGCCACCGCCACGATCGATCACCGCGATTTCCCGCGCGACCGCGCCGGTCACGAAGCGGTGATCGCCGCACGGCTGGAGACGGCGGGCGTCGAGATCGTGTGCCTGGCCGGCTATATGCGTCTGCTGACGCCGTTTCTGGTCGGGCGCTATGCCGGGCGCATGCTGAACGTTCATCCCAGCCTGCTGCCGTCCTTCCCGGGGCTGGACACCCATGCCCGCGCGCTTCAGGCGGGCGTGAGGTTCCATGGCTGCACCGTGCATCTCGTCACGGAGATTATGGACCAGGGGCCGATCCTGGCGCAGGCGGTGGTGCCGGTGTTGCGATCCGACACCGAGGCGAGCCTTGCCGCACGCGTGCTCGCGCAGGAGCATATCGTCTATCCGCGCGCCCTGGCCTTGTTCGCATCGGCCCAGCCGGGTTCGGAACCGGCGGCGGAGGCCGCGCTGGTCTCGCCGGACGTGACATCGCCGCAGGCGATGCAGTAGAACCCGCCGCACCGCAGCAACGAGATCATTCCCATGGCCGAGACCCAGACCACGCCGTCCAAGCCCGTCACCTTCGACGCCCTGATGGCCGAGCGCCGCTCGTTCTGGAGTTCATTCACCAGCGCCACGACGATGGCCGCCGGCGCCGTGATCGTGCTGCTGATCCTGATGGCGATCTTCCTGGTCTGACCCGAACCGGTCAAAAGCCGGTGAACAGCATGTCGAGCGCTGCCATGATGTCGTCCTGGCGGTCTCGCAAGGTTCCCGCCGGCCCGCGCAGCATGCGAAGCGGAACGGCGCCGATCAGATGGGTGTGCATCAGAAAGGGCATGCCTTCGATCTGAAGGACCGGGTGAAGGCTCCGGATCGGCGGCGCACTGGATGACAGTGGCATCAGCGGGACGACGACGCGGGTTTTGAGCTCACCGATGATGTTTGCCTGAACATCCAGCAGATATCCCGAAATCGGGGCGTGGGCGAAGAACTCAAATCGCGCCATCAGAAGGAGCGATGTTCGGCCAAGGGTAGGCCGTGCTCCTCAATCCAGGCATTGTGCTGTGCGATCGCCTCGCCGTTCTCCGCTTTCCAGCGCCGCCGCCGCTCCTCTGCGACCAACGCGTCGGTACCAACCTGATCTACCTGTGTCCGCTCCAGTTCACCCTCTGACATCCAAACCCCCACCAAAGCCCAGGAAAGTTCTTTGGTTCTTTCTTTCAAGAAAGAACTTCTTTTTGAAAAAAAGCAAAAAACTTTCCTGGTTCTAAGGCAATCAGCCAACGAGTTCGATGCCGGCGAAGAAGTAGGCGATTTCTGCGGCGGCGGCTTCGAGGCTGTCCGAGCCATGGACCGAGTTGGCTTCGATGCTCTCGGCGAATTCCTTGCGGATCGTGCCCTCGGCCGCGTTGGCCGGGTTGGTGGCGCCCATGATCTCGCGATGCGCCAGCACGGCGTTCTCGCCTTCCAGCACCTGCACCACGACCGGGCCGGAGGTCATGAAGGTCACGAGGTCGCGGAAGAAACCGCGCGCGCTGTGCGCGCCATAGAACGCCTCGGCCTGCGCCGTGGTCATGTGGATGCGCTTCTGCGCGACGATGCGCAGGCCATGTGCCTCGAACTTGGCATTGATCGCGCCGGTGAGGTTGCGGCGGGTGGCGTCGGGCTTGAGGATCGAGAAGGTGCGCTCGATGGCCATTGCTTTGTTCTTTCCGTGTGAGTGTGCGCGCGGCCTTTAGAACAGGGCTCCCATGGCGGCAACCCCTTCGCCAGCGCAGCAAAAACCGGTATGACGCGGCTATGAGCCTCCTGGTCCTTTCCGACATCACCATCCGCATGGCCGGCCGCACCCTGCTGGCCCATGCCGACCTCACCGTCGATCCCGGCCGCCGCATCGGGCTCGTGGGGCGCAACGGCGCCGGCAAATCGACCCTGTTCAAGGCCATCTCCGGCACCTTGCAGGTCGATGACGGCGATATCCGCCTCGCCCGCTCCGCCCGCATGGCGCAGGTGAAACAGGAGGCCCCGTCCGGCCCGCAATCCCTGCTCGACACCGTGCTGGAGGGCGACGAGGAACGTGCGGCCCTGCTCGCCGAACTGGAAGACCCAACCACGCCGCCGATGCGGCTCGCCGAGGTGCATGACCGGCTGCATAGCATCGGTGCCGACTCAGCGCCGGCCCGCGCCGCCACCATCCTCGCAGGCCTCGGCTTCGACACCGAGGCACAGGCCCGCCCGGTGGACGAGTATTCCGGCGGCTGGCGCATGCGCGTGGCGCTGGCCACGGCGCTGTTCGCCAACCCCGACCTGCTGCTGCTGGACGAGCCCACCAACCATCTCGACCTTGAAGCCACGCTGTGGCTCGAGACCTGGCTTGCCAAGTTCCCCGGCGCCTGCCTGTTGATCTCGCATGATCGCCTGCTGCTCGACCGCTGCGTGGACAGCATCGCCCATCTCGACCAGGGCAAGATCAGCGTGACGCCGGGCGGCTATGACGAGTTCGTGCGCATCCGCACCGAGCGCGCCATGCAGCTCACCAAGATGGCCGAGAAGGTCGCCGATCAGAAGGCGCATCTGCAATCCTTCGTCGATCGCTTCCGCGCCTCGGCCACCAAGGCCAAGCAGGCCCAGGCCCGCATCAAGGCCATCGCCCGCCTGCCGCAGATCGAAAGCGTGGTGGAGGATCACGTCACACGGTTCAGCTTCCCCGAGCCGGCGCAGCTCGCCCCGCCCGTGCTCTCCATGGAAGGCGTGTCGTGCGGCTATGACGACCGCATGATCCTGAAGAACCTGTCGCTGCGCATCGACATGGACGACCGCATCGCCCTGCTCGGCCCCAACGGCAACGGCAAATCCACCTTCGCCAAGCTGATCGCAGGCCGCCTGGAGGCGATCGGCGGGCGTGTTCATCGCAGCGGCAAGCTGCGCGTGGGCTTCTTCGCGCAGCATCAGGAGGAGGAGCTGATCGGCCACGAGACGCCGATCGACCACATGCAGCGGGCACTCCCCACCGCCACGATCCAGCAGGTGCGTGGCCAGCTCGCCCGCTTCGGCATCGACTCCGAGCGCGCCAACACGAAGATATCGTCTTGCTCCGGCGGCGAGAAGGCCCGCCTGCTGCTGGCGCTGGCCACGCGCGACGCGCCGCAGCTGCTGATCCTGGACGAGCCGACGAACCACCTCGATCTGGATGCGAAAGACGCGCTGGTCCGCGCGCTGGGCAATTTCTCCGGCGCCGTGCTGCTGATCACCCATGACCCGAACCTGGTGGAACTGGTCGCCGACCAGCTCTGGCTGGTGGCCGACGGCACGGTGAAGCCGTTCGACGGCGATATGGACGAGTATCGCATCTTTCTGGCCGAACGCGCCCGCATCACCGGCAGGCCCGCCCGCGGCGAGGCCAAGTCCAACAACAGCCATTCCAAAAAGAAGCCGGCCGACCAGAAATCGGCGCTCGCGCCGCTGCGCAAGCAGGCCAAGGCCGCCGAGGCGCGGATGGCCAAGCTCGCCGAGGAGCGCGCCAAGGTGGAGGCGCAGCTGGCCAATCCCGCGATCTACCAGCCACACCGCATGCCCGATCTGATCTCCGCCAAGACCCGCCTGTCCGACCTCGCGCGCGAGACGAAATCGGCCGAAAGTGAGTGGCTGGCCGCCGAGGAGGCACTGGAAGCCGCCAACGGTTGACGTCATGGTGGCGGGCCAACCCTGGAGTGAGCTGCATGCCGTTCCCACGTCGCCAGATGATAACCGGCGTTCTGGCAACACTGGCCACGGCCGCTTCTGGGGGCCGGTCCCCGGCGCAGGTGGCTGACCGTCCGTTTCTGCTCTACCACCAGGCCGAGCTCGACACCGCCTATGACCAGCAGGCCTGGGCGCCAAACCAGTCCGCGATCGTCGCGCGGTACGCCGCCGAAAGCGCCCAGGTGCGCCGTCTCCTCCCGCCGCGCACCGAGCATTACGGTCCCAGCGCCGCCGAAACCCTGGATATCTTCGCACCTTCCGTCACCGGCCGTCTGCCCATCCATGTCTTCATCCACGGCGGCGCCTGGCGCGGCCTGTCCAAGGACGACGCCTCCGCCCCAGCCCCCACCTTCGTCGAGCTCGGTGCGATCTACATCGCCCTGAACTTCGCCAATCTCCCCGCCGTCCGGCTGCCGGATATGGTGGAGCAATGCCGCGCGGCTTTGCGCTGGATCGCGGCCAACGCGGCGCTGCGGTTTGAACCGCTCTGGTAGATGCGCG
>CAIQQQ010000436.1 GCA_903873995.1 uncultured Rhodospirillales bacterium | reverse complement strand
TGGAAATCATGGGCCGTCCCACCTTCGGCTTTGGCGGCGGACGGCACGATGCCTGGGAAGCCGACAACAGCACCTATTGGGGCCCCGAGGTCTGGGACCCCAAGACCGCCACCTCCCCGAGCAGCATGGTCACCCGTGACAAACGCTGGCGCGGCGCGAACGGCGATGCCGATTACGACCTCGAAAACCCGCTTGGCGCGACGCACCAGGCGCTGATTTACGTCAATCCCGAAGGCCCGTATGGCAAGGGCGACCCATTGGGCGCCGCCCGTGATATCCGCATCTCCTTCACGCGCATGGCCATGAACGACGAGGAGACCGTGGCCCTCATCGCCGGCGGCCACGCCTTCGGCAAAAGCCACGGCATGGTTGTGTCCGATCAGGTGGGGCCGCCGCCTGAGATCGCTCCGATGGAAGCCATGGGCCTTGGCTGGCAGAATCCCGACGGCACCGGATTTGCCGAATACACCATGACGAACGGCATCGAAGGCAGTTGGACCCCGCACCCGACGCGCTGGGACAACGACTATCTGACAAACCTCTTCAAGTTCGAATGGGTTCAGACCAAAAGCCCGGCCGGCGCCCTGCAATGGACCCCGTCTGACCCCGACGCGCCAAAGACGCCGGATGCCCATGTGCCTGGCAAGATGAACGCGCTGATGATGATGACGACGGACATCGCGCTGAAGATGGACCCGGCCTATCGCCAAGTGTGCGAGAAATTTCTCGGCGATTTCGACGCCTTCGGCCAGGCCTTTGCCAAGGCCTGGTACAAGCTGACCCATCGCGATATGGGGCCGCGGGAGCGCTATCTGGGCACTGAGAAGACGCTCGCAGACGATCTGCTCTGGCAGGACCCGATCCCGCCGCTCGACCACGATCTGGTCGACACAGCGGACATCGCCGCGCTGAAGCGGACGATCCTGGCCTCGGGCGTCTCGCTCTCCGACTTCGTCTTCACCGCGTTCTCGGCCGCCGTCTCCCATCGCAGCAGTGACAAGCGCGGCGGCGCCAATGGCGGGCGCCTGGCCCTCGCCCCGCAAAAGGACTGGGCGGTGAACCGCCGCGCGGGTCCTGTCATCGCCACCCTGCGAGGCGTCATGGCCGGTTTCAACGGCCAGCAGTCCCCAGGCAAGAGGACCGACGATAAGAAGATCGGCGGCAAGAAGATCTCAATGGCGGATCTCATTGTGCTCGGCGGCTGCGCAGCCCTGGAAAAGGCCGCATATGACGGCGGTTTGGTGACCGAAGTGCCCTTCACGCCGGGTCGCCGCGACACCACGCAGGAACTGACCGATATTGAGATGTTCACGTGGCTGAAGCCCGTCACCTGCGGATTTCGCAACTATCTCGATGGTAACTTCGACGACATCTCTCAGGGTGTCTCGCCCGAGGAGTTGTTTCTCGACAAGGCCCGGCTCCTTTCGCTCACCGCACCCGAATGGGTGGCACTTGTCGGCGGCCTGCGGGCCATGGGCGCCAACCATGACGGTGCCGCGCACGGCATCTTCACCAGCCGGCCGGGGGTGCTGACCAACGACTTCTTCACCGTGCTCACCAGCATGGACTACGAATGGAAGAAGTCCGATCCGAAGGGCATGACCTTCACGCTCGATGACCGGGCCACCGGCGCGCATCGGTTCACCGCCACCCGGTCCGACCTCATCTTCGGCTCGAACAGCCAGTTACGGGCCGTGACCGAAATCTTCGCAGGCAGCGATGGCCATAAGCGCTTCGTCAAGATCTTCGTTGCGGCCTGGACGAAGGTGATGATGCTGGATCGCTTCGATGTGAGGGTCTGACTTTTGTCACGGGCTCTCAGCGATGCGACGGTTTTAGGGGCCGTGCAGTGGACCGGTCAACAGGTCGACCGGTCCGCTCGGAGGTGGGGTTCGATAGCAGGCATCGACGGCGGGGCCGGAGTTTCAGTGCAAAGCGCGCTTTGATGCTCAAGCGGCATGGTATGTTCGCTGCCATGTCAATTTTAAGTGCGAGCTTTTTTCTTTTGGGCGACACCCCACATCAACAATGCTCGTATAATCCGCATTGGCCTTGTTCGTAGGACACAACTCAATGTCAGATGCATATGCGGACCCGCGCGCCGAAGAAATTCTTGCGATCATCGCCAACGAGACACGCATCGATCGTGCCGCTCTGCTACCCGATGCCACGATCGATGCCCTTGGCATAGCCTCGCTCGATCTGACCCAGGCCGTGTTCGAGATGGAAACGCGATTTGATATCGAAATTCCGGTCGTCGTCCATCAGGAGGGGGCAGAGTTTGCGACCATCGGCGCGCTCGTCGCCCATGTCCTGGCCACCCTCGAGCGCGCCAATTCCACCCGCGCCCAACCCACCCCCACCCCCGCCCAACCCAGCCCCACCCAACCCAGGCCCGCGCTGGCCGTCCTGAAAGCATCCCACCCGGACGCATCCCGCCAGGACGCCGCCTAATCGTGCGATCCAGTGTGGCTATCACGGGGCTCGGCAGCATCTCTGCGCTTGGTCCTGACGTGCCAGCTCTGCTGGCCTCTCTCCAGGCCGGGCGTTGCGGCATCGGTCCCATCGCCACAATTGACGCGAGCCGGCTTGCCGTGCCGATCGCGGCCGAAATCGGCGATTTCGACCCGGTGCCGCATTTCGACCGGCGCCAGCTGCTGATGCTGGACCGGGCGTCGCAATTCGCCCTGGTCGCGGCCAACGAGGCCATGTCCGGCATCGATGTGGCCACACTCGATCGCGAACGCTGCGGCGTCATTCTGGGCGCCGCAATCGGGCAAACGACGCTGGATGCCGCCTATCTCTCGCTGTACGGCCATGACGCCGCCCGCTTGCCGCCGCTCACCGTGCCGCGTGGCATGCCGAGTGCCGCGGCGAGCCACGTGGCCATGGCGTTCGGCCTGCTGGGCCCATGCTTTGCCACCGCCTCGGCCTGCGCGTCCGCAGCCCACGCCATCGCACTTGCCGCCGGCATGATCCGCGCCGGCCAACTCGATCTCGTGGTCTGCGGCGGGGCCGACGCGTCCATCTGCCTGGGCTATCTCAAGGCGTGGGATGCGCTGCGCGTGCTGAGTGCTGATGCGTGCCGCCCGTTCTCGCGCGATCGCTCGGGCCTGGTCATTGGGGAGGGGGCCGGGATTCTGGTGCTGGAATCCACCGCCCACGCTAAGGCGCGCGGCGCCACCATCCATGCCGAATTCCTCGGCGCCGGCCTTGGCGCCGATGCGGGTGACATCACTGCCCCGTCGGCCGAGGGCGCCGCGCGCGCCATGCGGGCCGCACTCCGCGACGCAGACCTCGCACCGGACGACGTGGACTACGTCAACGCCCACGGCACCGCGACGCGTCTGAACGACCGGACCGAGATTGCAGCGCTGCATGCCGTGTTCGGCGCCCGAACCGCCCATCTCGCGGTGTCCTCGAGCAAATCCATGCACGGCCATTGTCTCAACGCTGCCGGCGGGCTGGAGGCGGTGGTGAGTGTGCTGGCACTCCGCGAACGCCTGCTGCCGCCGACCATCGGCTTTCAGCAGGCCGATCCGGATTGCGAGATCGACTGCGTGCCCAACACGGCCCGGCGCGCGGAGCTTCGTGTCGCATTGTCCAATTCCTTCGCCTTTGGCGGCCTGAACGCCGTGCTGGCCTTCGGGCGCGCCGCGTGAGCGCCTTCATCAACCGCATCGGCACGGCGAACCCCGGGCACGACATCCACGACGCCTTCGTGGCGTTCGCCAGCGCCACGCTGCCGGACCCGAAAAGCCGCGCGGTGTTCGACAGGATGGCCAAGCGCGCCGGCATCGCGCACCGGTTTTCGCATATGCGCGCGGGCGATATCCAAGCCGGGCAGGTCGATGCCGGTGGCTTCTATCAGCGTGGCAGGTTTCCAGGCACCGCTGCGCGGATGGTGGCGTATGAGCCTCACGCGCTGGCGCTTGCCCTTGCCGCCATCGCTGGGCTGGCGCCCGATCCGACCGAGATCACCCATCTTATTGTTGCCTCTTGCACCGGTTTCACTGCTCCTGGCCTGGATCTGCAGCTGGCCGCAGCGCTTGGGCTGCGCGCGGATGTAGCGCGGACCATGGTCGGCTTCATGGGCTGTGCCGCCGCCATCCCGGCGCTGCGTGCGGCCGACCAGGCCGTGCGCGCCGACCCGCTGGCGAGGGTGCTCGTGGTCAATCTCGAACTCTGCAGCCTGCATCTGCAAGAGACCGCCGATGTCGAGACCGCCTTGTCGCTGCTGCTGTTTGGCGACGGCGCATCCGCCGCCCTCGTCACCGCCGATCCCGCAGGCATCGCGTTGGGCGATTTCCGGTCGGTCATCCTGCCGGACAGCGCCGGCCTGATCACCTGGACGATCGGCGATCAGGGGTTTCTCATGCACCTGTCCGGCCAAGTGCCGTCCCGCATCGCCGGAGCACTCCGGACCCAGGCCAAGGAGGCCGATCCCGCCGGGCTGCTGCGCGGCATGCCGGCCCGCGACATCGCCAGCTGGGCGGTGCATGGCGGCGGCCGCACCGTGCTCGACGCTGTCGAGATCGGGCTCAACCTGCCGCCTGAGGCGTTGCGCATCTCCCGCGCCGTGCTGCACGACCATGGCAACATGTCTTCGGCCACGATCATGTTCGTGCTGGCGCGCATGCTGGCCGAAGGTGGCGATGGACCGGGCATCGCCATGGCGTTCGGCCCCGGGATGGTCGCCGAGACCTTCAGCTTCCACCTCACGGCGGCGCCCCTGCCATGATCGATCTGCGCCACCGTAGCACCGAGCCCGAGCTGATGGATCAGCCGCACACTTCGGCGCACGATTACGCGGCAGCCCTGGCCGACCTCGCGCGCGTCAACCGGGTAACCCTCACCCACCGTCCCGTTCTGCGCTGGCTGCAGACTGCCACGCGCGATTTGCAACCTGGCGCCGCCGTCGCGATCCTCGACGTCGCCAGCGGCCAGGGCGATCTGCTGCGCGCAATTCATCGCTGGGGCACCAAGAGGGGTTTCCTGCTCGACCTGCGCGGTATCGATCTCAATCCGAACAGCGCCGTGCAGTCCCGCGCCGCCACGCCGCCAGGCATGGCGATTACCTGGCTAACCGGGGATGTGTTCGACCACACACCGGCGGCCCCGGCCGATTTCATCGTGACGTCGCAGTTCACCCATCATCTGGACGATCAGGGCGTGGTGCGCTTCCTGGTCTGGCTCGATCGCAATGCGCGTCGCGGCTGGTTCATCGCCGACCTCCACCGCCACAGCCTCGCCTGGTATGGCTTTCCCGTCCTCGCCCGGGTGATGCGCTGGCACAGGCTGGTGCGCACCGACGGCACCATTTCCATCGCCCGCAGCTTCCGTCCGGCCGAATGGCACGCCCTGCTGGCACAGGCCGGCGTGACCGCTTCGGTTCACCGACATTTGCCGTTCCGCCTTTGCGTCAGCGGCCGCAAGTGACCCCTCTCGTCATTGCCGGCGGTGGCCTGGCCGGCGCGGCTGCCGCCTGCGGCCTCGCCAAGGCTGGGCGTGACGTCACCGTGCTCGAACGCAGCACCGGCCCCACCGACAAGATCTGCGGCGATTTCCTCAGCGCCGAGGCCCAACATTACCTGCGTCGCCTCGGGCTCGATCCGGCCACGCTCGGCGGCCACCCCATCACCCGCGTCCGCGTCATCCGCGGCACACGGCAGACCGAATGTGACCTGCCGTTCCAGGGCATGGGCCTGTCGCGCCGTGTGCTCGACGAAGCCCTGCTCGCCCATGCCGCGGCGTGCGGGGCGTCCATCCGCCGCGGTGTCACGGTGGCGAGCATGGCGCCGGGGATCCATTTTCTCGCCACCGGCAAGCACGACCTGCGCGGTGCTGCCCGTGCGCCGGACACGGCGCCGGAGGATCTCGTGGGCTTCAAGGTCTATCTCCGCCTCGATCCCCAAATCCGCCGCGACCTCGACGGCACGGTCGAAATCATCCTGTTCCCCGATGGCTATGCCGGCCTGCAGCTGGTGGACGACGGCCGGGCGAATCTGTGTCTGCTGATTCACCGCGACCATCTGGCCCGCGCCGGCGGCACCTGGCCCGCGCTCCTTGACGATCTGCGGGCCGCTCATCCGCTGTTGCGGGCCCGCCTGCACGGCGCCGAGATATTGCAGGCCCGCCCGCTCGCCATCGCGCGCGTCCCCTACGGCTTCATCCATGCCCCGGCAGCGTCTGATAGCGTGTTCCGCCTGGGCGACCAAGCCTGCGTCATCCCCTCCTTCTCCGGCGACGGCATGTCCATGGCGCTGCACAGCGCCGCTTTGGCGGTCCATTGCCATCTCGCGGGCCAGACGCCTGCGGAGTATCACCGCCGCCTGCGAGCAGACGTTGCCCGCCCCATCGCCCGCGCATCTGGGCTGTATCGCCTGGGCCGCTCTCGCATCGGCCAGGCCCTGCTGATTCGCGCGCTGCAGGCCTGGCCTGGCCTGATGCGAAGCTCCGCTGCTGCGACCCGCGTGCCCGAACCCGCCTGGCTCAAGGATTGAGCGCCATGAAGATCCTCGCCGTTCTGCTCATGATTCTGCTGCCCGCCCTCGCCCAGGCGGCGCCCAGTCCTGTCGGCGATTGGCGCACCTTTGACGACCGCACCGGCAAGGAGCGCAGCCTTGTGCGCATCGAGGAGATCGGCGGCGAACTGCGCGGACGCATCGTCGCCACCATCGACCCGGCCGACGCCGACAAAACCTGCGACATATGCACCGACGATCGCAAAGGCCACAAAACGATCGGCCTCGAAGTTATCCGCGGCCTGCGCCCCGAGGGCGATCACTGGGCGGACGGCCGCGTTCTCAACCCGGAGACGGGCTCGATCTATCACGCAACCTTGAAGCTGGAAGATGGCGGCGAAAAACTGGTGCTGCGCGGCTATGTTGGCATCACGCTGCTGGGCCGTTCGCAAACCTGGCTGCGGGCTCACCCCTGACATTCCGCGAGCCAAGCGTGTGGAGTGGTTTTAGGACGTTCGCGCGCAACAGCGGACGCTGAAACCGTGGCCGCGGCAGTGGTCGCGCGCACAACACCTCGCTACGCTTCCGGTGTGTTGGATCAGGAGGTCACGTGCATCGCCTCACCGGATACCGAGATCGCTGGAGCGTGAAGCCGGGCGGTATGATCTGCTTCATGGTGTCGAGCGCGGGCGATCAGGATTTTTCTGTGCGCTTCGTGCGGCATGCCTGCGCCGACCCCAATCCGGATGGGCCCGGATACTCAGAAACCCCGATGCCGACGGTGCAGGACGGGGTTGTGCAGGGCCGGGAGCAACACGCCTTTCTTGGCAGCTTCGGCAAGGCGGGGCTTTCGGCCGATCTCAGCGCGGGCGTGCGCCTGTCGGCCACGATCTGGCCGACGACGCCGAACAAGGGTCTGCAGGGTGTGCTGGCCATGCGGATCGGCGCGTGGGAGTTCGCTTTGGGCGTCGGGCCGCACGGCGGCGCGATGGCGATGGCGACCGGCCCGGACGGCACCGTCATCCACGCCGAAGTGCCGCAATCGCTGCTGGAACGGCGCTGGACCGACATTTCGGCCGAGCTCGGCCCGGACGGGGGGCTGCGCGTCACGCAAGCGCCGCACGCACCGCTTTGGGATGACGGGGCGGCCACGGCGCAGGCCGCCGCCCCGGACTCCGGGCAGGCCGCGATCTTCATCGGAGCTCTGCCGCCCGACCGCGTCGCCCCCGCGCGGGCGCATTTCAACGGCAAGATCGAGCGCCCGGCCATCGAGGCCGCCGGCACCCTCCTGGCCGCATGGGATTTCTCGATCGGCATCGACACGCAGACAGCGACGGATTTGTGCCCGCAGGCCGCACACGCCGACCTCGTGAACCTTCCCACCCGCGCCATGACCGGTTCGAACTGGACGGGCGAGGTGCATGATTGGAAGGCTGCGCCAGGCCAATACGGCGCGATCCATTTCCACGACGACGACCAGGGACCGCTCGGCTGGTCCGAGAGTTTCCGGCTCACGATCCCTGAAGACTGGCCCAGCGGCTTCTATGCGGCGCATATCCGCAACGAACAGGGTGAGGATTATCTGCCCTTCATCGTCCGCCCTGCCGAACCGCGATCGGATGTGGCGTTGCTGGTGCCGACCTTCACCTATCAGGTCTATGGTTGCCATGTCCGGCCCGGGCGCGGCGCCGAGATCGCCGGACGCGCCACTGCCTGGGGCTCGCTTGCGCAGACGCCGGACATGAACCCGCAATTCGGGCTGTCCACCTACAACCATCACAGCGACGGCTCGGGCGTGTCACTTGCCACCCAGCACCGCCCGATGCTGGACACCAGGCCGCGCCAGTTCGTGCTGATGGATCCGGCCGAAGGTGGCTCCGGCACGTCCCGCTGGGTGGCGGACTGCTACATCCATCAGTTTCTGAACACGATCGGGGTGGCGCATGACGTGATCACCGACCACGATCTGCACGAGGAGGGCGAGGCGGCGCTGGCGCCCTATCGCGTGGTGATCGCGGGGCAGCACCCGGAATATCACTCGCTGCGCATGATGATGGCGTTCGAGGCGTTTCTGGGGGCCGGCGGGCGATTGATGTATCTCGGCGGCAACGGGTTCTACTGGCGCGCCGAGCTGTCTGACGACCGGCCGGACACGCTGGAGGTGCGCCGGGCCGAGGGCGGCATCCGGGTGTGGGAGACCATGCCGGGCGAGAGCTATCACAGCTTCGGCGGCGGCTATGGCGGGCTGTGGCGAAGGATCGGGCGGTCCGGCCATCGGCTCGTCGGCATCAATTTCTCCGTACAGGGCCGCCATCTCGGCTTTCCGTATCGGTTCGTGGACGGCATTCACGACAACCGCGTGGCGTTCATGACCGAGGGACTTAGGCTGCAAACGGGTGAGGTGTTCGGCGATGCCGGCTATATGGGCGGCGGCGCTGCCGGCTTCGAGCTGGACAGCGTGAACCCGAAATACGGCAGCCCGCCGCATGCGCTGGTGGTCGCCAAGGGCATCGTCATCCATCCGGACTATGCGCCGGTGAACGAGGACATGCTGGTGATCCGCCATCCCCTGAAACAGGAGGATTGGTCCTGTGCGGACATGACCTTCTTCGAGACGGCGTCTGGCGGCGCCGTGTTCTCGGTCGGCTCGATGACCTATGCCGGCAGTCTGATGGTCAATGG
>CAIQQQ010000435.1 GCA_903873995.1 uncultured Rhodospirillales bacterium | reverse complement strand
GGCGGCGGCGGCCCCGGCGGACTCGGAGGGAGGGTCGCCAAGCTGTGGACCGCGAGCGGGGGGGCGCCGCTGGCCACCGTGGCGCTGTCGAGGTCCCTGGTGGGGACGGCGATGCCCGGCGGCGGTGCCGGTGGGGCTCCGAGTCTAGCAGCCAGTGGGCCAGGTGCCGAGGCGGGGGCGGGAGCCCCCTACTCCTCCTCCTCCTCTTCCCCGTCGCCGTCGGCCCCGCCGCCGCCCTCGAGCTCCCAGTGCTGGGGCCTCGGCCCGCCCCGCTTCACCCCGGACAGCCGCTTCCTGGTCTCGGCCGGCCGGGAGCTCGTCATGCTCGTCGAGGCCATCTCGGGCACAGTGACTCTGGTGGTGCCCAGCCCTTTCCTGGGATCCCCCGGGGGACATCTGACCGCCTTCGCGGTGGGGCGGCCCCCGCCCGCGGCGGGGAAGGGGGCGAGGCTGCCGAGGGCGACGGCCACGCTGGTGCTCGGGGACGAGAGGGGGAGGGTGCAGGTGGGCGGGCCCGGGGGCGCCTTGACCTGCTCGCCGGTCAGCACGTTGAACTTGGAGACGGCGTGGAGCTTGTCGGCCGAGGCCTCGGCCGGCGCGTAGCCGCGGCCTTTCTGGGTGATGACGTGGAGCAGGATCGGGCCGTGATCGTCCGCCTCGCGCACGTTGCGCAGCACCGGGAGCAGGTGTTCGAGGTTGTGGCCGTCGATTGGGCCCACGTAATAAAAGCCCAGCTCCTCGAACAGCGTGCCGCCGGTGACGAGGCCGCGGGCGTATTCCTCGGCGCGGCGCGCGGTGCGCTCGATGCCCTTGGGGAACTTCTTGGCCATTTTGATGGCGATGTCACGCAAGGACAGAAAGCTCTGCGAGGAGAGAATGCGCGAGAGATAGGCGGACATGGCGCCGACCGGCGGCGCGATCGACATGTCGTTGTCGTTGAGGACGACGACGAGGCGGGATTTGAGGGCGCCGGCGTTGTTCATCGCCTCATAGGCCATGCCGGCGGAGATCGCGCCGTCGCCGATGACGGCGACGACGTTGCGGGGCGTGTCCTGCATGGCGGAGGCGACGGCCATGCCGAGGCCGGCGGAGATGGAGGTGGAGGAATGGCCGGCGCCGAACGGGTCGTATTCGCTCTCCGCCCGGCGGGTGAAGCCGGCGAGGCCTGCGCCCTGGCGGATGGAGCGGATGCGCGCGCGGCGGCCGCACAGGATCTTGTGGGGGTAGGTCTGGTGGCCGACATCCCAGATCAGCCGGTCATGCGGCGTGTCGAACACGGCATGGAGGGCCACCGTGAGCTCGACCACGCCCAACGAGGCGCCGAGATGGCCACCGGTGGTGGAGACGGCGTCGATGGTCTCACAGCGCAGCTCATCGGCGAGCTGGATGAGCTGCTCGGTGGAGAAGTTGCGCAGGTCCTGCGGCACGTGGACACGGTCCAGCAGCGGGGTTGTCGGGCGGGTGGTGGGGACGATCGGGGCGTTCATGGTCCGGGTGTCACATGGGTGAAGTAACGCAAAAGCGGGTCGGCGGTCGGGATGGGACGAAGATGCCTTCTACGATCCTGTGGACAGGAACCTGATTGGGGAGGCTACTCTCCCGACGTTCGCCGTGCCATACGCGGGGACGCCACCGCTCGCAACCCGGCCGACCGCTGATACACGCCGTAACATGAATTTCTGACATCCGCCTGACAGGTATGAGGCGGGGCCATGGAGAATGGAAGATGATGAAGGTTGTCCTGGCCCAGCCGCGCGGCTTCTGTGCCGGTGTCGAGCGCGCGATCGAGATCGTTGAGCGGGCGCTCAAGAAGTATGGCCCGCCGATCTATGTGCGCCACGAGATCGTGCACAACCGCCATGTGGTTGAGGATCTGCGCACCCGTGGGGCTGTTTTCGTCGATGAGCTGGACGAGATTCCGCCCGGCGCGATGACTGTTTTCTCCGCGCATGGCGTGGCGAAGCGCGTGGAGGAGGTGGCGCGCGAGCGTGGGCTGCCGGTGATCGACGCGACCTGCCCGTTGGTGACGAAGGTGCACAACGAGGGCCGGCGTTACGCCGCCGCGGGGCGCGAACTCGTGCTGGTGGGGCATGCCGGCCATGCCGAGGTTGAGGGCACGATCGGCCAGATGCCGGGCAAAGTTCACCTGGTGCAGACGGTGGAGGATGTGGCGGCGCTTGAGCCCGAGACGCCGGAGAAGCTCGCCTACATCACTCAGACCACTTTGTCGGTGGATGACACGCGCGGGATCATCGCAGCGTTGAAGGCGAAGTTCCCGACCATCCAGGGGCCGGATGTGCGCGATATCTGCTATGCGACGCAGAACCGGCAGCAGGCCGTGCGCGATCTGGCGGAGGCGGCGGACCTGATCTTGGTGGTTGGGTCCAAGAACAGCTCCAACTCCAACCGTCTGCGCGAGATCGGCGAGGAGCTGGGCAAGCCGGCGTATCTGATCGATGACGCGAGCCATCTGAAGGCCGAATGGTTTGTGGGCATCGGTTCTGTGGGGCTGACGGCCGGGGCGTCCGCGCCGGAGCTGTTGGTGCAGGGCGTGATCGACGGGCTGCGGGCGTTCGGGCCGGTTGAGGTGACGACCTTGGACGGCGTGGCGGAGGACGTGAAGTTCCGGTTTCCGGCGGAGCTGGCGGACGCCTGAGCGGGACTTCTCTGTCTGCGCCATTGCGGCGGTTCTGGTGCAGTGCCGTAGCGGCATTGCCCCAGACCGGCCTCTCCGGGGCTGATGGGGCCCTTTCGTAATCGTGTTTCGATATGTCGATTTAGCTTGTCGGAGGGTGAACTCCGTTATATCTGTATTTTCGTTCTAACGAAACACGAACGGAGAAGACAGACCATGCGTTTCAACACAGACGACCACGGCCGCCATCGCGGGCGGCATCACGGACACCATCACGGGCGCTGCGACGATCGGCGCCATGGCCATGACGATCATGACCGGCATGGCGACGGCGCGCATCGCGAGCCTGGGCGGCATGGCCGCGGCGGGCGGCTTGGACGGTTTTTCGAGCACGGCGATCTGCGGATGGTGATCCTGGCGCTGATCGCGGAGAAGCCGCGGCATGGCTATGAGATCATCAAAGCGATCGAGGAGCGGGTGGGCGGCGCCTACAGCCCGAGTCCGGGGGTGGTGTATCCGACGCTCACGTTGCTTGAGGAGATCGGGCATATCACGACCGAGGCGAGTGCCGGGGCCCGCAAGCTGCACAGCATCACCGAGGAGGGGCGTCTGTTCCTGGAGGCGAACCGCACGGCAGTGGCGGCGCTGATGGCGCGGATCGACGAGGCCGGGCGGGCGCGGGCGAGTGCGGAGGCGCCGCCGGTGCTGCGGGGGATGGAGAACCTCAAATTGGCACTGCGCCTGCGGCTGAGCCGCGGGGCGCTCAGCGAGGAGCAGGTGCGCGCGATCGCGGCGGCACTCGATGCGGCGGCGGTGGCGGTTGAGCAGGCCTGAACCGGGGCCAGCGGTTCAGATGCGTCTTCCACCTGGCGGCGGGCTGTGCCGCCAGATGGTCAGGCGCGATCACCAGTAGAGCGTGCGGCGCAGGGTGCGGAGCTGGCTGCCGAAATTGTAGCCCTGCTGGATGGCGCCCTGCTTGGCGCGGAGAGCCGCCATGTTGGCGTGGCCGGTCTGCATCTGCAGGGCGAGGCGCTGGCTGGAGGCATCGGCCCGGAGCTGGTTGATCCTTGTCTGGGTCTGGGCCTGGGCCTGGGCCTGTGGGCTGGTCGCGTAGTCCTGCGCCGCCGCGGGGCGGGTCGCGGCCGTTGCGACGATGGTCGTGGCGACCAAAGCGAGGGCGATGCTCTTGAGGGTCTTGGTGGCGGTCATGTTCGAAACTCCGGTTTGGGTTGACGACCGCCAGATGCCGGCAGGCCCCCCAAATCGTCGCCGAGGCTGTTCCGAAAAGATCCTAAAGGCTACGAAATCGGCCTTTTTCAATGCTTTGCGGGGGGAGCGGCGCTGAGATCAGGCGCCACATCGTCGGACCAGCCGGCCAGGACAAGCCCGCGCGAGAGGCGCAGCATCTGGTCACGCGGCTCGTTGGGAAACGGCGCGTCGAGCAGGCGGCGCACCGTCAGGCCCGGATCGATCGCGAGCATCTCCTGGCGTTCCTTTCCCGCCGCACCCGTCAGGCCGGCCTGGGCCTCGGCGGCGGCGAGATAAAGGCGCAACCGCGGGACGACCAGGGGCGCGCGTTGTTTGGCGCAGCGCAAGGCGGCCACCGCCTCCGGATAGCGGCCGGCGGCGTAGAGGGCCGCCCCCAGCTCCATGTTGAGGCCGACGACGTTGTTGCCGTTGGGCTTCATTGCCCATTGCAGGAGCGCGATCGACTCGTCCAGACGCCCCTCCAGCCGCAGGCAGGTGCCAAGCTGCAGCGCATAGAGATTGGTCTGCACGCCATCGCGCGATTGGCGCAGCATCTCCATCCACAGTGGTTCCGCTTCGTCGCAGCGGCCGCGCAGGGTGAGGGCGAGTCCCTGCAGGGTCATGGTGTTCGGCGCCCCGGGCGCCAGTTGGCGGACCCGTTCCAGCCAGGCCTCGGCGCTGCGCAGCCGCAGCTCCCGGTCCGTCACGTCCTGGTGGTTGGCCAGGGGGCGCAGAATCTCGGTGATGAGCAGGAAGATCGGGTTGGGTTGCTTCGGGTCGGCCGCCACGGCTCGCTCGAGCAGCGTTCTGGCGCGCTCGGATGAGTCCGGGGTGACCGGTTCGGGCGCGTCGTAGATGGCGAGAGCCATGACGATCAGCTCAGGGGGCGGCCGGTTGTCCAGCGGGAGGGCTTCGAGCCGCAGCGTCTCCGCGCGGAGCAAGGCGCGGCGGACCGCTGTCGTGATCCGCTCGCCGAGCGGCGCCAGGGCCTGCGGATCGGCGCGATCGGCGTCGTAGCTGTTCGACCACAGGACGATCCCGGTCGCGGTCTCGGTCAGGCGGGCGGTGACCCGCAGCGGTGCGCCGGGCAGGATGGTGCCGTCGAAGACATAGCGCGTGTGCAGCGCCTGGCCGACGCGGGCCGCCGGTGCGTCCGGAGCGAGACCGGCGAGGTCCGCGCCCTTTGTGTCGACGATTGCGGCGAAGGGGATGCCGACGAGGCCGTTGCCGACCAGGGCTGTCAGCGCCGTCGCCGCGTCGGCCGGTCCGTCGCCTGCCTTTGTGAAGGGCCTTGCTGCGACGGACATCAGAGCCGGTTCGACGGCGGGTGGCGGGTGCTGCCGGAGACCGGG
>CAIQQQ010000434.1 GCA_903873995.1 uncultured Rhodospirillales bacterium | reverse complement strand
CTGCCGTCTGACCTGGCTATCCAGGCCGGCGTTGGCATGGGCCAGGGATCCCTCGGCGCGCTGACGTCTGGCGCCATCCTGCCGGGCGAGGCGCCCAGCGGCGCCGACGTGCTGGAATCCGGCGTTGCTTCGGCCTTCGGCAACCTGGCCATGACCGCCGGCGGCCACGCAGTCCACATGCGCGCCCAGGAATTGGCGTTCCGCATCAACGATGCCCAGGCCGCTACCGTGACTGCCAGCATCCTGGCCAAGGCCGGAACCTCCCTGGTCAACTCCAAGGCCTTCGCCCGCAACGGCGAGCGCGCCCTGGAGATCCTGCGTGGAGCCATGCAGGACGGCAGCGGCGTGGCGTACCTCCAGGCCGACGATCTGCCCGCCCTGGCACAGGCGCACGGCGTAGCGCCCGAAGTGCTGTACGACCGTCTGGGCATCACCCAAGATCAGGTGGCAGAATCCCAAGCGACCAAGTCAGCCCTGCCGGTGGACGTGGTCAAGATGCTGGGGACCGCCGCCAAGGCCGGACCCAAGGCCGTCGAGGCCCTGGTCGAGAAGGCCCAGGGTAGCCCCGACGCCCCCAACCTGGAACAGGTCCGCGCCTTCGCCGAGCAGTTGCCAGACGAATACGCCGCCCTCCAGCACGAGGCCGACGCCGCCGGCAACGCACCGCGCGAGCAGACGCCGACCGAGCGCATCCACGAGGACGTCAAGCAGCAGCTCCTGGCCACCGGCCACGATGAGGCATTCGCCGAGCATCATGCCGCGATCTGGGCCGCCCACTACGGCGCTACGGCGTTCTGGTGGAACCAGGGCAAGGCCACCGATGCCCCCGGCCGCATGGACCCACACGCCGAGTACCAGGCGAACCCCCTACGCGTCGTTCGCGCCCTGCCCGAGACGCTGACCAACCCCAAGAGCGGCTTCGGCCAGAAGCTGGCGGGAGAGCGCCAGGCCCGTGCCGATAAATGGGCGGCCGAAGACGCCGCCGCACGCAAGATCGACGTGGACAACGCCGGGCAGCAGACCACGGCCGAAGACGTCATGCGCTCGCGTGCCGCTGGCGACGACGGCCAGGCAATCATCAACAAGGCCAGCGCCATCATCCAGGCAGAGGCCGCCAGGACCGGACGCGTGCCGACCCAGGGCGACGTGATGCGCGCCTTGGGCGGCGACTTTGGCTTCAAGCCAGCCGAATCCGTCAAGCTGACCGATGCCCAGAAGTCAGCCGGCGACCTGTTCGCCAAGGCGCTACGCCATCGTGGCATTGACCTCAAGCCCCTCGGCGAAGAGGCTGCCATGGACGCGGCGCGCTCCATGCCGGCAGCGGGCGCGACACTGGACCAGGCGATTGAAGCACCGCGCAACGACTCGCTGGCCTTCCGCGACCTCCTCAAGCAGTGGCGCAAGGCCAACGGCGACCGCACACCCGTCGAAGGTGACAAGATATGGCAGGAACTCAGGCGCCAGGCTGACGAGATAGACCGCAAGCGCGGCGTCACCTATCACCAGGACGAGGGCAACATCCGGGGCAGCTTCGAGCCAGAGGGAAACCGCATCCGGCTGTTCGAGTCGGAGAACCTGTCGACCTTCGCCCATGAGACCGGCCACGCCTTCCTCACCCACATGGAAAGCCTCGCCGCGCGACCCGATGCGCCGGCGATCATCAAGGACGATGTCGCCAAGATTCGTGACTACCTGGGCGCCAAGGACGGCAGCTTCACCCGTGACCAGCACGAGGCCTGGGCGCGGTCCTGGGAGGCCTACCTGATGGAGGGCAAGGCGCCGTCGCCAGCCCTGGCCGGTGCGTTCGGCCGCTTCCGGACATGGCTGACCAGCGTGTACCGCTCGATCCTGGGCCTGTCGCAGCGTGCCGGCCACGAGATCAAGCTGACCGACGAGGTGCGCGGCGTCATGGACCGCATGCTGGCCACGGAAGACGAGATCAGCGCAGCCCAGGCGCACCAGAATCAGGCCGCCCTGTTCGGAAACGAGAAGGTCGCCACCGAGGCCGGGATGACCGCGCCAGAGCGCGAGGCCTACAACTCCGCCGTCGAACGCGCCCGGCAGGGAGCCGAAGACACGGTCATGGCCGAGCAGATGACCGAAGAGAAGGCGCGGCGAAAGGCCGAGGCTTCGGCAGCCTACCGGAAGATCCACGACGAGGT
>CAIQQQ010000433.1 GCA_903873995.1 uncultured Rhodospirillales bacterium | reverse complement strand
TCCGCCACGCAGGACACCAGCCCACCCTCGCCGCCGATCTCGAAGGCATGCGGCGCACGGATGAAATGACCCGCCGCGGCGCGGATATAGCCGCTGGCCAACTCTGGCACGATCTCGGTCGTCTGCGGCGTCATCTTCGTCGCGTTCATGCCCAGCGGCGCAAAGAAATGCCGCTCCAGATACGCCGTAAGGTTCAGCCCGGACACGCGCTCCACAATCAGCCCGGCCAGCAGGAAATTGCTGTTGCTGTACAGAAACCGCTCGCCCGGCGGGAAGTTGGTGGAATGCTGCCGGCAGATCCCCGCCAAAAGTTCCGCCCCTGTGCACGGCACGGACAGATCCATCCCCCCCATGCGCTGGATCTCCAGTATGTCCCGGACGCCGGACATGTTGCGCATCATCATGTCGATGCTGATAAATCCAAGATCCGGCAGCTCCGGCAGATGAACGCGAATGTCATCAGCCGTCGAAAGCCTGCCCTCCCCTGCCAGCTTCAGCACCGCAGCACAGGTGAACTGCTTGCTGACCGAGGCAATCCGAAACCGCGACGTCGCCGTGATCGGCAGCTGATATTCAAGACTCGCCAGCCCCTGGCACCGATGCACCGCCAACTCGCCGTCCAGCACAATGCCAATGGTGCCGCCCGGACCGTTCGCGGGAAACGCCGCCAGCAAACGATCCACACGGCGTTCGAGCTTGAGACGGTCGAGATTCATCGAGGGCACCCCTTCAAAGTCAGGCAATCTAGCCACAGGAACGACCCGCCGGGCAGACACGAAACGGAGATTGCGGGAAAGAAAGGCCAGGGCTCTGCCCTGGCCTTTCTTCACCCAACCCGCGTCCCGCCGAGCCAGACTTCGCGGAGTTCCAGCGTGGTGTCCAGGATGACGAGGTCCGCACGCAGGCCTGGCGCGAGGCGGCCGCGGTCGGTCAGGCCCAGATAGCGGGCGGCGTTGGTGCTGGTGAGACGGGCGGCCTGTTCGATGGGGAGGCCGCAGCCGATGGCGTTGCGCAAGGCGGCATCCATGGTGAGCACACTGCCGGCCAGGGTGCCGTCGGCGAGTCTTGCGGTGCCGTCGGCGATGGTGACGGCCTGGCCGCCAAGCTCGCTGGCGCCGTCGCCCAGCCCGGTGGCACGGATCGCGTCGGTGATGAGGAACAGCCGCTCGCCGATCGCAGCGCGGGCGAGGCGAAAGGCGCCAGGATGAACGTGGTGCAGATCCAGGATCAACTCGGCATAGGCCGTGTCGCTGGCAAGGATCGCGCCGGCGAGGCCCGGGGCGCGGCCGGCGATGCCGCCCATGGCGTTGAACAGATGCGTGCCGCACACGGGGCATCCGGCGGCGATGGCGTGGCTGGCGCAGCCGAAATCCGCGGCGGAATGCCCGAGGCTGACCCGCACGCCGGCGGCCTGGAACATCACCTGCGCCTCGGCGGCCCCTGGCATCTCGGGCGCCAGGGTCACGACGCGGACAATCCCGGGCGCCAGCGCCTCCGCAACCAGCTCGGGCGTGGCCAGCAGCGTGAAGGGCGGCTGTGCGCCGAGCCGCTCGGGGTTGATGAACGGGCCTTCCAGATGCGCGCCATGGATCAGCGCCCCGCCGGGAATGCCATACCGGCGCACCGCGGCGACTGCGTGAAGGGCAGCCATCACATCGGCCCAGGGGCGGGTGATGGTGGTCGGCAGCAAGGTCGTGGTGCCGTATCGCAGATGAAACCGCGCCATCCGCGCGATCCCCTCGGCGCCATCCATCACATCGCCGCCGTCGCCGCCGTGAACATGCGTGTCGATGAAGCCAGGCAGAATGAATCGGTCGGCGGCACCCGGGGACGACACGATGGCCATGATCGTTTCGGAAAAACCGATGGTGCCGGCAACAATGCCGGCAGGTGTGACGATCTGACCTGAAAGCTCCATGCAGCGCGGTCCGGTTAGGGCTGTGCGGAAGGCCGTGGCAGATACGAGGCCTGCGCACCGCGCCGCGTGACGGTGTCGCTGGCGTAGCGCACGGCCGCGGCCAGCGCCACATCCTCATCGCCGCTGTGCAACAAGGTGGCGGCGAAGCAACCGATGAACGCGTCCCCGGCTCCGGTCGTGTCGATGGGCATCACAACCGGCGCCTCAACATGCGCAACGCGGCCCTCGCGCACCAGCACGGCCCCATCCGCCCCCAAGGTCACCACCACCGCGCCAATGCCCTGGCGCACCAGGCGGCGGGCGGCGGCCACCACGTCGTCGAACCGCGCCGTGCTCCGCCCGGTGAGGGCTGCAAGTTCGCCACGGTTCGGCACGAGATAGGCAAGCCCCCGCAGCCGCGCAAAATCCAACTGCAGAACCGGCGCGGGGTTGAGGATCGCGGGAACACCCGCAGAGACGGCGCGGGCGATGGCGGCATAGACGGTCTCGATCGGGATCTCGAGCTGCAGCACCACAATGCCGGCGTCGCGAAAATCCGGCAGATCGTCCGGCGTCACGCACCCATTGGCGCCGGCCACGATCAGGATGCGGTTTTCACCGGACGCCTCGACCGTAATGCTGGCGATGCCGCTGGCGACCCCATCCGTGTCGCGCAGATCCACAGGATCAACCCCGGCCGCCGCCAGCGTCGCCCGCGCGGAGGCGCCGAACGCATCGCGCCCCACCCGGCCGACCAGCGACACCGCGGCCCCGCAGCGCGATGCGGCCACCGCCTGGTTCGCCCCCTTCCCGCCCGGCAGCAGCGCGAAATCGCGCGCGACAAGCGTCTCTCCCGGACCCGGCGCGCGATCGGCAAACACCACCAGATCGGTGTTGACGCTGCCGACCACCACGATCCGGCCCGTCACAGCGGGTCGGGCGACAGCTTCGTCTCGACAAGCTGGGCCAGGATCGCAGCACCCAGCGGCAGCGCCGCGTCGTTGAAGTCATAACGGTCGTTGTGCACCGGTGCCGAGGGGCCGTTGCCGATGTTAATATAGGCCCCGGCGCAGGCCTCGAGCATGAACGAGAAATCCTCCGACCCCATGACGGCCGGCCCGTTGCGCTCCACATTCGCCTCGCCCACCAGGGCCGCCGCCGCATCGGCGTAGGCCTGAGTCTCATCGGCATTGTTGACCAGCGGCGCGAACAGGAAGCGGAAATCCACCTCCGCCGTGGCTCCGAAGCCCTCGGCGATGGAGGTCGCGAGGCGGCGCATGTTGTCCTCCATCAGTTGCATCGTCTCGCGCCGGAAGGCCCGCGCCGTGCCGCGCAGCACGGCCTTGTCCGGTATCACGTTGTAGGCGGCACCGGCCTCCAGGCAGGTCACGCTGAGCACCGCGGTGTCGGACGGTTTCACGTTGCGCGCCACGATCGACTGCAACGCCGTGGTGATCGAAGCGGCCGCCAGCACCGCGTCCACGCATTCCTCGGGCCGCGCGCCATGCGCGCCGCGGCCGGTGATGGTGATGTCGAAGAACGCACCGCCCGCCATCATCGCACCCGGCCGGATCGCGAACTTGCCGACCTCGAGACCTGGCCGGTTGTGCATGCCGAACACCGAGTCGCATGGGAAGCGGGACAGCAGCCCGTCCTTCAGCATCGCCTGCGCCCCGCCCAGGCCTTCCTCGGCGGGCTGGAAGATGAAGTTCACCGTACCGTTAAAATTGCCGTGCTCGGCAAGGTAGCGCGCAGCCCCCAGCTGCATCGTGGTGTGCCCGTCATGACCGCAGGCATGCATCACGCCCTTGGTCTGGCTCGCGTGATCAAGCCCGGTCGCCTCATGGATCGGCAGCGCGTCCATATCCGCGCGCAGGCCGATGGAGCGCGTGCCATTGCCCTTGCGCAGCACGCCCACAAGCCCGGTCCCGCCCACCTCGCGATGCACCGCAATCCCCCAGGACGCCAGCCTCTCCGCCACCAGGTCGGACGTCCGGACCTCCTCGAACCCCAACTCCGGATGGGCATGGATATCGCGGCGAATCGCGGTGAGTTCGTCATGAAAGCCGGCGATGGTCTCGATGATGGACATGCGGGGGGCTCCAGGGGTCGAAAACCCAAGGCTAGGCCGGGTCTCGGCGGCTGGACAAGACCTGGCCTGCTCGCCACCGTCCGGCCATGCCTGCGATTCTGCGTCCCCTGTCCCGCCGCCCGATCGCCCTCCTGTGGGGCGGCATCGCGCTGTCCGCCACGGGCGACCAGTTGTTCAACATCGTGCTCGGCTGGATCGCGGCGGACCGGTTCGCCACCTTTGCCGGGCTGCTGCCGGCCGGGCAGTCCGTCGTGCTGATCGCAACCTCGCTGCTGTCCGGCCGCATTGCCGACCGGCTGTCCCTGCGCGCCACCCTGATCGGCGCCGACCTCGCACGGGCCGCGGCCCTGGCCCTGATGATCGGGATATGGCTTGCGCAGGGCGCAGCACCAGGATGGAGCCTGATCCTGGTGGTCAGCGTCCTTGCCGCCGGCATGTCCTTCTTCCGCCCGGCGATGCAGGCGATGCTGCCGGTGCTGGCGGACCGCGCGGCGCTGCCGGCGACGAACGCTCTGATGGACATGACGGATCGGCTCGCCCGGCTGATCGGCCCCGGCCTCAT
>CAIQQQ010000432.1 GCA_903873995.1 uncultured Rhodospirillales bacterium | reverse complement strand
CTGAAGCTGTCGGGGCTGACGGTGGGTGGCACGGCGGCGTGATCTGGGCGTGTGGGGTTGCAATTCATCCGTGACAGTACGGATCGACCTTCACGCAATCGCTACTTTGCCCTTTGAGTTGGGCCTGCCATCTTTGGAATCTTAATTTGATACAATTCAAGTTCTGCCAGGAAAACTTCAAATGCATGATGCGTTTGAAGCGATTCTCCATACCTATTTCGATGAATACTTTGGGTTTGAGCCTGTTGATGATTTGATGATGGCAGCTTTGTTAAAAATTCGTCTGACGTGATATTTCATGTCTGTTTGACGTTCATACAACGCCAGTTTTTACTTCGGCATCGATACTGGTTTCATCACGAAGCGATCACCATCGGGGTGGCGCAGATGAGCCGAGGAGCCGAGCCATGACGACGATCACCACCGCCGCCGTTTCCGTCCGTGACAGCGCCGCCGTTCGCCTTGGGGGCATGAGCCCGGCCTTGCCCGCAACCGTTGACGCCGGCAAGGTTCGTCTCGGCGGCATGAGCCCTGCCCTGCCCGCCACCGCCGATGCCGGCAAGGTTCAGCTTGGTGGCATGAGCCCCGCCCTGCCCGCCACCGCCGATGCCGGCAGGGTTCGGCTTGGTGGCATGCGCCGCTCGTTCTGAGCGCTGTCGGTCCGACGGCTTGCGCGGGCTGGCCGGACCGGCTTCGATACGCTTCGTGAACCGGGCCCACACCCGGTTCACGTCGTTTCGGTATCAGGAGATGGGCCTTGAGCCAGACCGGGCAGGCGGCGGATGTGGCCGCGCCGACCGTGATGCGCACACCGCGTGTGACGTTCTTTCGCTTCATTCCGCAGGCGCGCCTGCCGCAACGTGCCGACCGGGCCGCCGCCGGCATTTTGCCGACGCGGGCGTTTCGCTACTGCGAACCGGTCGTCACGGCCTCCGCGTTCGGCTTCTACCTGTTCCCGCCGATGGATTTCGACCTGATGTGGAACGGGCACGAGGTGGTGTGGCGCTTTGACGGCTCAGGCGGCTGGCTGCCGCTCAAGACGGCGCAGTTTCCGGATTTCGCGGCGCATTTCGACGGCCAGGTGCCGGCGGAGATGCAGGGATTCTCACCGCCCTTCGTGGGCGCGCTGCAGGAGCCGGGGCTGGTGCAGCTGTGGTCCGGGCTGATCGCGCGGACGGCGCCGGGCTGGTCGCTGCTGGTGCGCCCGCCGGCGAATCTGCCGCGCCAGGGCGCCTATGAGCTGTTCGAGGGCATCATCGAGACCGATCGCTGGTTCGGCCCGCTGATCACCAACATGCGGCTGACCAAGACTGACACGCCGATCAGCTTTCGCGCGGATTTCCCGGTGCTGCAGGTCCAGCCTTTGCCGCGCATGGCACTCGATGAGAAGGGCCAGAACGACTACGAGCTGGTCCCCGAGATGCGCCAGATGCGCCCGGAGGACTGGGACGATTTCTACGACACCGTGGTCCGCCCCAATGTCGCGGAACAGCGGCCGCGTGGCGAATATGCGGCGGCGGCGCGCAGGCGGGCCAAAGAGTCCTGATGCCTCAGGCCGCCTCGGCCATGATCGCCTCGCCGAGCACGCCGAATAGCCGATCCACATGCGTCCGCTCGATGATGAGCGGCGGGGAGAGTGCGATGATGTCGCCCGTGGTGCGGATGAGCACGCCGTTGTCGAAGCAGCGCTGGAACACCCGCACCGCACGGTCGGTGGGCTTGCCTGCGCGCGGCTGCAGCTCGATGCCGGAGACGAGGCCCATGTTGCGGACGTCGATCACGTTGGGCAGGCCGCGCATGGCGTGGGCGCCGTCGGCGAAATAATCCTCCATGGCGAGCGCGCGGGCGGGGAGTTCCTCGGCCTGGTGGAGGTCGATGGCGGCGATGGCGGCGGCAGACGCCAGCGGGTGGCCGGAATAGGTGTAGCCGTGGAACAGCTCGATGCCGGCCGGAGCGCCTTCGACGATGGTGGTGTAGACGCGCTCGTGGCAGGCGACCGCGCCCATCGGCACGGCGGCGTTGGTGAGGCCCTTGGCCATCGTCATGATGTCTGGCGCGACGCCGAGGCGTTCGGCGCCGAAATTCGTGCCGATGCGGCCGAAGCCGGTGATGACCTCGTCATAGATCAGCAGGATGCCGTTCGCGTCGCACAGGGCGCGGAGGCGTTCGAGGTAGCCCTTGGGCGGGATCAGCACGCCGGTGGAGCCGGCCAGCGGCTCAACCATGACGGCGGCGATGGTCTCCGCACCGTGGAGTTGGATGAGGTTGAGCAGGTTGTCCGCCAGATGCGCGCCCCATTCGGGCTGGCCGCGGGTGAAGGCGTTGTGCTCGATGCTGTGGGTGTGGGGGAGGTGATCGACATAAGGCAGAAGCTGACCGAACTGCTTGCGGTTGGTGCCGATGCCGCCGACGGACATGCCGCCGAAGCCCACGCCATGATAGCCACGCTCGCGCCCGATGAGGCGGATGCGCTGGCTGTCGCCGCGGGCGCGGTGATAGGCGAGCGCGATCTTGAGCGCGGTGTCTGCGGCTTCGGAGCCGGAATTGGTGAAGAACACACGGTCCAGGCCCTCGGGTGTGATCTCGGCGACTTTGGCGGCGGCCTGGAAGGCGATCGGATGGCCCATCTGGAAGGTGGGGGCGAAATCCATGATCGCGGCCTGTTTCTGGATCGCCTCGGTGATCTCGCGGCGGCCGTGGCCGGCGTTGCAGCACCACAGGCCGGCGGTGCCGTCCAGCACCTCCCGCTCATCCTGCGTGTAGTAGAACATGCCTTCGGCCCGGGCCAGCAGGCGCGGCGTGGCCTTGAAGGCGCGGTTGGCGGTATAGGGCATCCAGAAGGCGTCGAGATTGTTGGGGCGCGGCGACATCTCGTTCATGGGGCTCGGGTCCTGCGTGCGATCTGGAAACATCGCGCCTTCGGCCGCGCGGGACAAGGATGGAGTGAGGCATGTCGGACGGGACGCTTTATATCGGCACGAAGCGGTATTCCTCGTGGTCCTTGCGCGGCTGGCTTGCCGTCAGGCTTGCAGGGCTTGATGTGAGCGAGGTGGTGATCCCGCTGGCGGGCGGCACGACGAAGGCTGTGAAGGAGACCAGCCCGTCCGGCTACGTGCCGTATCTGGTGCATCAGGGCATCGAGATCTGGGACAGCCTGGCGATCGGGGAGTATTGCGCGGAACTGGCACCTGCGCTGTGGCCGCAGGACCGGGCGGCACGGGCGCAGGCGCGGGCGATCTCGGCGGAGATGCATGCGGGATTTCGCGAGCTGCGGATCAACATGCCGATGAGCCTTTATCGCCAGGCCGCCGGCGCGGGCATGACACCGGGGGTGGCCACCGATATCGCGCGGATCGATGTGATCTGGCGCGCGGCGCTTGAGCGCTCGGGCGGGCCGTTCCTGTTCGGACAGACGTTGACGATCGCGGATGCGATGTATGCGCCGGTGGTGTGCCGGTTTCTGACCTATCGCCCGGCTTTGTCCGGGCAGGCCCTGGCGTATTGTGCGGCCCTGCGCGCGCATCCGTTGATGGAGGCCTGGTATGCCGATGCGGCGCGGGAGCCCGCGGCGTGGTTCATCCCGGCAATGGAGGCAGCTCTTCCGGCGTAGCGGCGATCCGGCGGCGGCTTAGCCAGTCCGACAGGGCGGGGTCTGAGGTCCAGACGCAGAACGGGATGGCGAGCAGGAGGCCCGCGGTCCAGGGCAGGCTCGCCGGTCCCATGGGGATGGCGGTCAGCAGGCCGAAGAGGGTGTGCGGCCAGAACAGGCGCGTGGCCTCCGCCCAAGTGACGCCGCGATCGATCCGGTTCTGCGGCAGCCAGCCGGGTTTTGCGCCCAGGGCGAGGCGGAGCATGGCGAGCGTCTTGGTCGGTTGCGCGATCGCGTCCATCAGCACGGAGAACAGCAGCTCGGCTGCGGCACCCTTTGCAAATTGCGCCCTTCCGCCGTAGCGCGCGGCCAGGGCCGGGGAAAGCAGCACCTGGGCGTAGCCGCACAGCTTGGGCGAATACAGCGTGAGCAGCCACAGGATGATCAATGCGGCCACCGGGCCGGCCGGTGCCTGGGCGAGATCGCCGGCGGCGAACGCGCCGAAGATCAGCACCATCGTGTAGAACGGCGCGCCGGCGAACAGCAGGATCGCCTGCACCAGCTGCCATCGGCCCATTGCCCGGAAGCCGGGCAGGCGCAGCAGGTGGATGTATTGCAGGTTGCCGGCGAGCCAGCGGCTGTCGCGGTGCAGATATTCGGGGAGGGCCGGCGGGTTGGCCTCCAGCGAGCCGTCCTCCTCCGCCCAGACGCAGACGCGCCAGCCGGCACCCCGCATGCGCGCGGCCTCCACCTGGTCGTGCGAGAGGATGGCGGCACCGTTGGGGAGCGGTTCGAGACGGGCATGGGCGCGGAACGGGGCGATGCGCAGGATGGCGTTGTGGCCCCAGTATGGGCCGTCATCGCCCTGCCACCACCCCTGCCCCGTCGCCCAGACCCGCATGCCGGCGCGCATGCCGAACTGGAACAGGCGCGGGAACGCGGCAGAGGCCGGTTTGCCCACGGTGAGGTGCTGGACGATGCCCATCGTTGGGTTCGCCTGCATGATTCGCACCAGCGTGAGCACCGCGCCGGCCGACATCTCCGAGTCGGCATCGAGCGTGATGGCGAGGTCGCAGCCTCCGGCGTGATGGTCCAGGAAATCCATGACGTTGCCGGCCTTGAAGCCGGTGTTGGCCTGCCTGCGGCGGTAGCGCAGGCCCCCGCTTTGGCCGCCCTGGCCGATCAGGTGCTCTTCCAGCGCAGCGAGGGCGGGGTCTTGGGTGTCTGACAGGATCCAGGCTGCAAAGCGATCGCCGTGGGGCGCCAGGGCATCGACGAGGCGGTTGAGGCCGGGCAGCACCTGGGTCATGTCCTCGTTGCGGATGGTGACCAGCAGCGCGGTGCGGAGCGTGATTTGGTTCGTGTCGAACCCGACTGGCAGCGGCAGGACATAGCGCGGCGGGTGGTGGGCGCGCATCAGGATAAGGAAGCCTGGCATCGCATTGCCCACACAGATGCCGAGCCAGGGGGAGATGATGCCGAAACACAGCAGGATCAGCATCTTGGGCAGTGTCCAGCCGCCCGGCGCGAGGCAGGCCACGCACAATGCGAGAATGACCGCGGCGGTTGCCAGCGCCGTCGCAAAAAACACAATTCGCCTGATCAGCACCGATAACCTCCGCCTGGCGAAGTGGGCTCCATATCCAGGAGCGTCAATCGGCGCTCAGGAGAGGTAACGACGATCCAAGCCCTCCCCTACGTCCGGCGCACGCCCCAGAACTGGGCAAAGCCGCTGGAGACGTTGACGATGTCGCGCCGGTAGGCCTGGGGGGCGAGGAACTGGCCGATGGGGATGTAGGGAACGTCGAGGAAGGCCTGGTGCTGGATGCTCTGCGCGATGCGTTTCTGGTCAGCTTCGGTGGGGGCTGCGAGCCAGGCGTCGCGGAGGTCTTCGAGAGCCTGGCTGGTGGGCCAGCCGCGGCCGCCGAGCTTGCCGGTGCCGCGCAGCGAGCCGTTGACGGCGGGGTTGAGCAGATCGAGGCCGGCCCAGTAGGTGTGAAAGACGCTCCAGCCGCCCTGGTCCACACCCTCCATGTTGTTGAGCTGGGAGAGGGTGCCGCCCCAGGAATTGGCCTTGTAATCGACGTTCATGCCGATCTTGCGGAGCATGTCGGCACCGATGTCGCCGAGCACCTTGAGGGAGGGGAAGTCGGTGGGCACCAGGAGGACGACGCGCTCGCCCTTGTAGCCGGCGGCGATGAGGTCGCGCTTCGCGCGGTCGAGGTCGCGGGGGGCGGTGAGCAAGGTCATGTCGGTGTCGCTGGCAGACGGCGTGCCGGGCGGGAAGAAGCCGATATTCTTGCGCCACAGCGAAGTGTCGTCGCCGGCGGCGGCGAGCATGTAGTCCTCCTGGCTGATGGCGCCGAGCAGGGCGCGGCGGATGGCGGGGTTGTTGAAGGGCGGCTGCAGGTGGTTGAGGCGCAAGGTACCGATATAGCCGCTGGGGTCCTGCACGATGGTGGCGCCGGCGCGGCGGAGCGGCGGGAGCAGGTCGGGCGCGGGGTTTTCCCACCAGTCGATCTCGCCGTTCTGGAGGGCGGCCGACGCGGTGGAGGGGTCGGGCATGACCTGCCAGATCACGCGGTCGAAGTTCACGATCTTGGGGCCGGCGGTGAACGAGGGCGTGCCCTGGCGGGGGATGTAGGCCTGGTTGCGGTCATAGACGACGCGGGCGCCGGCGAGACGTTCGGCGGTGTTGAAGCGGAACGGGCCGGAGCCTGTCATCTCCGTCACCTGCTTGAACGGGTCGGTCATGGCCAGGCGTTCCGGCATGATGGCGCAGATGTTGGAGCCGGGCTTGGCCAGCGCGTCCGCCAGCAGGGGGAACGGGTGCTTGAGGCGGAAGACGATGCGGCGGTCGTCTAGCGCCCTGAGATCGTTGGTGGCGGCCATCAGGGTCTGGCCGTAGCTGTCGCGCACGCCCCAGCGGCGGATGCTGGCGACGCAGTCGCGGGCCAGGACCGGTTCGTTGTCGTGGAAGCGGAGGCCGTCGCGCAGCGTGAGCACCCAGGTCAATTCGTCACCGGAGATGTCGTGGCCTTCGACCATCTGGGGTTGCGGGCGGAACTGCGCGTCCAGGCCGTAGAGCTGGTCGAACACCATAAGGGCGTGGTTGCGGGTGACGTAGGCCTGGGTGAACAGGGGGTCCAGCACCGAGACGTCCGATTGCGGGGCGAAGCGCAGAATGCGGCCGGCTTGCGCCCGCGAGATGGACGGGGCGGCGAGCGGGGCGGCGGCGGCGGCGCTCAGCACGGCGCGGCGGGTCAGTTTGGGCATGGGGTGTCTCCCGGAGTTGGGGCGATCATCACGCGCCGGCTTGGTCTGGGGCAAGCGGCGATGATCAGCGGGTGAGGCGGTAGCGGACGGCGACGGTGAAACTGGCCTGTTGGGTTCCATCTGGCGAAGGGGGCAGTGTTGCGTGGTTGACCATGTCCAGTGTGGCCTGGTCCAGACGCTCGGAGCCGGAGCCCTGGCGGATGCTGGCGGCGAGGACTGTGCCGGAGCGGTCGAGCACGAAGTGGAGGGTGACGACGCCTTCCTCGCCGCGGCGGCGGGCGTCGGCGGGGTAGATGCGGTTGCGGTCGATCCAGTCGGCGATGGCGTCGCGCCATTCGGGGCTGGGGGCGGCAGGGGCTGTGACGGGCGTGGGCGGCGCGGACATCGGCATCGCCGGCATGGGCACCGCGTCAGCGACGGTGGGGGGGCCCGCCGGAGGCTCGGGCGCGCGGGGCTTTGCCTTGACGGGTTGCGGCGGCCGGCTGCGCGGCGGTGGTGGTGGGGCAGGCAACGCTTTGGCAGGGGGCGGTGGCTGTGTGGCGACGGGCTGTGCCGGCGCTGGCGGCGGGCTGTCCGGCTCCGGCGGGATTGTTGGCGCCGGCGGCGCGTCGGCTGGCGTGGAAACGGCTGACTCGGATTCCAACGACACGATGAACGATGGAGGATCGGATCGGGCTTGCGGCGCCTGGCGCGGCATAGCCAACGATGCGCCGATCAGGGCAGCGTGTAAGAGAACCGACAGGACCAGGGTTCTGCGTGGCGGCGATAGCCCCACCTTACGGGGCGGCGGAGGCGAGATAGGCCGCTCCCTGGTCTGACAGGATCACACGCAGCGCGCCGTTCTGCGGAGCGATGGTGACGAGGCCGGAATCGACGGCATCCTCCCACACGGTCAGGCGCGGGCAGGAGGTGCGCCAGGCCTCCATCGCGTCGCCATAGCTGCGCGGGGCGGCATCGATCCATTGCAGGAAATCGCGGGTGAGCGGGGCGAGCGTGCTGGACATCGGTGGCTCTCCTTCCGGGCGGCTGCGTTTCGCGCGACGCACTGGTGTTGCGCCTGATCGACCTTTTATCTGCAGTGACACGCGAGGAGAACGCCTGTGAGCGAGATCGCCGAGACGAAAGCGGGTGCCCCAGGCACCACTGAGACCGCGATCCCTGCCACCGCCGTGCCGATCCTGGTGGCGCTTAGCTTCTGCCACATGCTCAACGATATGATGCAGTCGATGATCCCGGCGATCTATCCGATGATCAAGACCGGGCTGGGGCTCGATTTCGGCCAGGTGGGGCTCATCACGTTGGCGTTTCAGCTCACCGCCTCGCTGCTGCAGCCGTTGGTGGGGCTTTATACCGACCGGCGGCCGATGCCGTATTCGCTGTCGATCGGCATGGGGTTCACCTTGGTGGGGCTCGTGATGCTGTCGGTGGCGGGGAGTTTTCCGGCCGTGGTGATCGCGGCGGCGATGGTGGGGCTGGGCTCGTCGGTGTTTCATCCCGAGAGCTCGCGCATGGCGCGGCTGGCGGCGGGGCCGCGGCCGGGGTTTGCGCAGTCACTGTTTCAGGTGGGCGGCAATGCGGGGTCGGCCATCGGGCCGTTGCTGGCGGCGTTCATCATCCTGCCGCATGGCCAGGGCAGCATCGCCTGGCTGAGCGGGGCGGCGCTGCTGGGGATGGCGATCCTGGGCTGGGTTGGCTCTTGGTATGCGCGGACGCGCAAGATGAAGCGGGTGGCGCGGATGCAGCGCGGCGGGCCGGTGCTGAGCGAGGTCCGCGTGGCGTTCACGCTCGGCCTGCTGGTGGTGCTGATGGTGT
>CAIQQQ010000431.1 GCA_903873995.1 uncultured Rhodospirillales bacterium | reverse complement strand
GCCATCAGCTTGATCGACGACAGCCCGTTGCCGGCGCCGACATATTGCCAGCCCGCGACCAGCCGCTCAGCGGCATAGGCGCCCGTCAAGGTGCCGAACGCCACGAAGATCGAGGTCGGCGTCTTGCGCCCCAGCAGCAGAAACGCCGCCAGCGCCGCCGCCAGCGCGCCGCCCACCAACATGGCCAGCGGCAGGGTCGCCCACATCTGGCTGAAATCGAGGTCGCGGCCCACCAGGGCCACGACATAGCCGGCCACGCCGAAGAACAGCGCCTGGCCGTAGGACATGATGCCCGAGAAGCCCCAGCACAGATCGAAGCTCACGGCGAGCAGCGAAAGGATGAGGATGTTGGTCATCAGCGTGATCAGCTCAGGCCGGTCGGCCAGCAGAAACGGTGTCGCGACCAGTGCTGCCAGGGTTGCCACCTCGATCACAGGCAGGATCGGCCAGGGCCTGGGACGGGTTCCGGTGGAAAGGCGCCCAGCAGCGCCGGTCGCGACACTCATCGCCTCAGCACTCCCGCGGATCGACCATCGACGCCTTGTCGATGATGTCATAATGCGTCTTGCCGGCATCGCTTTTACATACCGCGATGTACATGTTCATCTTGGCGTGGTAATGACCCGGCACCATCTCGGCGCCGCCGCCCGGACCTTCGGTCAGCACCGCCTTGTCCAGGGCGGCGGCAACCTCCTCGCGTCCAAGCTTGCCGCCGGTGGCCTTCACCGCCGCCTCGTAGAACTTCACGCCACGATACATGCCGGTGGCCGCCGACCCTGCCGTGAACAGATACTTGGTGCCGGGGAACTTCTTGGCGTAACCCTCCTGCAGCTTCTTGCTGAACGGATCGTCCACCGCCTGGAAGTAGTCGAGGCAGCTGACGAGCCCTTCCATCTCCTCGGCCGGGTGGTAGTTCAGCAGGTTCTCGTCGTAATACACGCATGTCAGCACGCCGCCGTTCTTTTGGAAGCCAGCCTCATAGAGCTGCTTCACAAACGGCTGCAGGCCGGGCGGGATGATCGTCATGAAGACGCAATCAACCTTGCCGTCCTTGATCTTGCCGATCGTGGCGGAGTATTCGGCCTGGTCGAGTGGGTAGTATTCCTCGAACACCACCTCGCCGCCATTGGCCTCGATCACCTTGCGCGCGTATTTGTTGAGAAGCTGCGGCCACACATAGTTGGCCGACGGCATGGCGAAGCGCTTCTTGCCCAGGGTCTTGATCAGATAGGGGATCAGCCGGTCACACTGCTGAGCGGGCGTGGGGCCGGTATTATAGAGGAACTTGGTGCATTCCTGGCCCTCATACAGCTGCGGATAGATGTAGAGCGTCTTGCCGCGGTTGACGATCGGGTCCTTGATCGCCTGGCGCATCGCGGACGTGATGCCGCCGAGCACGACATCGACATGGCGCTCCTGAATCAGCTTGCGCACATTTCCGACCGCGATCTTGGGGTCAGACGCGGTGTCCTCCAGATACAGCTCGATCGGCTTGCCGAGAACGCCGCCAGCCTTGTTGATCTCCTCCACCGCGAACTGCGCGACCTGCCAGTTGGCGTTGCCGGAGGGCGCGATGGCGCCGGTGATGTCGGTGGCGATGCCCATCTTGATCGGGCCCGCGGCATGCGCCCAGGTGGGGCGCAGAACGAGCCCGCCGGCCACGCTGCCGACCCAGCCGGCTGCGGAAAGTGCGGCCGCGCTGCTCAGAAACCCGCGGCGTCCCAGATTTGGTCCAGTCATGAACGTATCTCTCCTTGGTTGAAGCTAAAGACGACCGACCGTGATGAAGCCCTGCGGCCGCAGACGGACGATGGCGAGCGCGATGACAAAGACCAGCGGGTCGGCCAGAACCGGGATCACCACCCAGGGCAGACCCGCCGCCATGCCACCCACAGCGGCGGCCCCCAGCACGGGGCCCTCGAACGTGCCGACCCCGCCCAGCATCACCGACAGGAAGGCCTGCACGAGAAACCGGATGCCGATATCGGCGGACAGCGCGTAAAGCGGCACGATCAGCGCACCGGCGAGCCCGGCCAAAGCGGCGCCGAACGCGAAGGTCAGCGCGTAAAGCCGGCCAGTGGAGATGCCGCAGGCCCGCGCCAGCATCGGGTTCTCCAAGGCACCGCGCACCCGCAGCCCAATGGACGTGCGCGCCAGCAGCAGGTAGCAGCCGGCGATCACCGCCAGCGTGGTGATGATGATGAAGCTGCGCCAGATCGAGAACTCGAGACCGCCGATGGCAAAGGCGCCAGAAATCGGCTCCGGGATCGCCTTGTAGTGCCCGCCCAGCAGGCCGCGCACGATCTCGCGGATGATCAGGCCGATGGCGTAGGTGCCGAGCATGGCGATGATGGGAGTGGCGTAGAACCGCCTTATGATGGTGCGTTCCAGCGCCAGCCCTACGGCGGCCACCACGAAGGGTGCCAGGATCACGCCCGTCCAGGCGCCCAGCCCGTGCTCGTCGCACAGATAGACGGTGTAGGCGCCGAGCAGGACCAACTCACCATGGGCGAAGTTGAAGATGCCCATCATGCTGGCGATCACGCCGAGGCCCAGCACGATCAGCACCATCACCGAGGTGAAGGCCATGATGTCGAAGGCAAACTTGATGGCGAAATCCATCACGCTGCCCCGATCACGACAGGGGCGGTGCGGTATTTCGTCGCCTGTTCGTAGTCGTAGGCGTAGGCCAGCAGATCGGCCTCGCTCCATTGGCGGCCGACGAAGATCAGGCAGAACGGCGCGCCGCCCTCATGCACGCCCGCTGGCACAACGACGCCGGGAAGGCCTGCGATGTTGATCTCGCACACCGTGGTCTCGTGGATCGGCTCGCCGCCATGCAGCGGCGGCAGCGGATCGCGCATCTGTGGGAACACCAGCGCGTCCAGCCCATGCGCATCCATCACGCCGGTGAAGATATCAAGGTAGGCTTCGCGCGCGGCGTGGAACTCGGACATGTCAGGCGGTTGGCTTGGATCGGCGAGGCAGGCCTTGAGAGCGGGCAGGTCGGCCAGGTATCGCAGCGACCCGTTGGGGCCAAACGCGGCCTCCGCCTTGGTGGCCTCGGCGAACTCGCCGAAGGTCTTGAGAGCGGCGGCAGGGCCGAGGCGCTGGAGATATTGCTGCAAGTCGAACGGCACAGATTCCATGCCGCGCGGATCGAAATGGCCTGGCCCCGGCATGGCGCGGCCGATGGCGGCGAAACCGGTGCCTGCGAACGGGTCTGCCAAGAGGGTGGCGCCGCGCGCTGCGATCTCGCTCTGCGCGCGCGCATAAAGCGCCGCGGTTCCATCCGACAGCTGCTGATCTCGCCAGCCCGGACCGTACAGCCCGAGCCGCTTGCCGGACAGCGCCGTCTCGCTCAGCCGCGAGGTGTAACCCCCCTTCGGCAACTTGCCGATCGCAGCCGTCGTCTTGGGATCGGCCATGGTGAACCCGGCCAGCACATCCAGGCACAAGGCCGCGTCGCGAACGCAGCGCGCGATCGGCCCCACCACATCGCGCTGGCTCGCCAGCGGCACCACACCGGCGTTGGGCACCAAAGCGAAGGTCGGCTTGATGCCCACCAGGCCCTGTGCCGAGGCAGGGTTCTGGATCGAGCCGCCGGTCTCCTCGGCGAGCCCCAGCACCGCCATCGAAAGTGCGACGGCCGTGGCCGTGCCGGACGAGCTGGCGCCCGGCACGCAGTCAGGGGCCGCGGCATTGATGGTCGGGCCGGCCCAGCTGTCATTGGCATGGGTGCCGCTGGCACTCAGCACCGGCACGTTGGTCTTGCCGAGCATGATGGTGCCGGCGGCGCGCATCCGCGCCACCACCGGGCTGTCGGTGGCGGGGATCAGATCGATCCCGCCGGTGCCGCTGTACAGCAGCTTCCAGCCCGCGGTGGTGGGGATGCCCGCCATGTCCATCGGGTCCTTGATCACCACCGGAACCCCTGCCAGCGGCCCCAACGCCTCGCCGGCCGCGCGCCTGCGATCGATGGCGCGGGCGTCGTCCAATGCCGCCGGATTCATGAAGATCAGGGCGTTATAGCGCTTGTTGATCTCGGCGATGCGATCCAGGCAGGCCTGTGTCAGCGCCGCGCTGGTGAAGGCGCCAGAAGCGAAGCCAGCCTGCACCTGCGCCACGGTGAGCTCAACAAGATCGATCGCGGCGGCGTTGGTTTCGATATCCATCGTGTCAGGCCCATTTCTTGAGGTCAGGGGTCTTCAGGTCGGCGCTGGACGAGCTCGCTCCAGCGACCAGTTCGGCCGCGCAAGCCTCAATGCTCATGCGTCGGCGCATGCTCTCCCGGCGCAGCTCCGCATAGGCCTCGTCATCGTCGATACCCGTGGTCTGCATCAGCCGCACCACGGCCTTCAAGACCGCCCGCCGCCCGCGCCGGCGCAGCTCATGCTCGACCAGATCGAGCTCCAACGCGCGCAGGCGGTTGTAGCTGTTCACCGCCAGGAACAGCGCCGCATACACCGCGGCCGCGTGAACCGGTTTGCGCAGAAAGGCGGTCACACCGAGGTCCATCAGCGCCTTCAGCCGGCTCGGCGCCTCGACGCCCACCAGACCTATCGCCGGAGCCAGGGACAGCAGGCTGCCCGATGGCCCTTCCATTGTGGCATCCAGCGGGCTGTCGCCATCGATCAGCAGCACGTCGCGATGGGCGTCGATGTCCTGCGGATCGATCTCGGCGGGCCGGGCCAGCGTCATACCGAGCCGGGCGAGACTGGCCTCGAGAATGTCCACCGAAGTCCCCGCGCCGCCCCACAGCACGCCACGCTGCCCGCGGAAATTCTGAACGACGCGGGCGCCCCTCATGACGCCACCCTCAGCACAGGTGGGGCGCCCATCGTCCAGAAGCGCGGCGAATTCCAGATCAGATAAGGGTCCGGCCGCACCGGGCCCGCTGCCTGGGCGAGGATGTCGAACCCCATGTCCTTGCGCGAGCGGCCGATGCGTGGCGTGAGCGCGGCGTGCAAAGTCTCCGGATCGACATGAACCGGCCCTTGCGGGGCCGCCATGCGCACCTGCGCCACAGCGCGCTTGATGGTGTCCACATCCGTGCACCCGCGCGCCTCGACCAGCGACAGGGCCAGCAGGCGGACGGCAATGTAGGCAGCCTCGGCGTCCGCACACGCGACCGGTCCATCCGGGTAGCGTTCGGCGTAGCTTGTAACGAAGCGGGCGTTCTCAGCACCCTCGATCGAGGAGAAGTAGACGCTCGCGGTGATATGCCCATCGGCGGCGGCTTCCCCGATCGCCTCGAGCTCCGGCTCAGACAGCGTGCAGCTCGCGACCGGGATCACCGCAGGCTGGTCGATGCCAGATGCGATACACGCGGCGCGAAAATCGCGCAGAAAGCAGTAAGAAGACACGCCGATCAGCGTATTGAACACAAAGGCCGGGCGGGCCTTGATGATGGCCTGAATGACCTGGGCAAAGTCGGTCTCGCCCACGGCGAAGTAACGCTCCGCCGTGACACGGCCATGGGCGGCTGCCAGCCTTTCACGCAGAATGCGGTTGTTTTCCCAGGCCCAGATATAATTTGATCCAACGCAGAAGGCGTTGCGGCCGTGGTGCTCCATCATGTAGTCGGCCAGCGGCAGCAAATGCTGGTTGGCAACCGGGCCGGTGTAGATGACGTTGGAGGAGCATTCGAAGCCCTCGTAGTGCGTTGGATACCACAGCAAGGCGTCAGCCTTTTCAAACTGTGGAATGATCTCCTTGCGGCTCGATGAGGTGTAGCAGCCAACGACGTGCTGTAGTCCCTGGGCCAGCATGTCCTGGCACAACCGAGCATAGCGCTGGAGTTCGCCGCCCGGGTTTGCAACAACCGGCACCAGACGCAACGGTGCCTTTGCGTTGCTGTTCCACTCGTCGACGGCCAGCATCGCGCCATTGAGCATGCTGCGCGAAACATGGCCGTAGGGGCCGTCTACAGAGAACAGGACGCCGATCGCAATCGCCGCTTGCGTCATGGCCGCACTCGATTTCATCAGCGACCCGGAAGCGCCAAGGGCGCAGGCAAATCTGCCACGGGCACGTCATTGCTGGGACTTGTGCGCAACATCGGCACCGTTGCCATGCGCACCATCATGATCGGACACAAGAACGATGTTCCGATGCCGACAGCCACTCGCCTCTCACCCAAGCCAATCAGCAATCGGCGTGCCAGTCAATACGATCCTGCATGCCCGCTATGCATAGCCCTTGGGGACATGACGGTTTGGCGCCGTTTGATGCAACTGCCCCAATCCGCGACAGGTTGTGCAACGTTTTGAACTTGGATGTGCAGGACCGTTCTGATGTCCGAAAAAGCAACGAACTGCGGAGGCGTACCCTGCCTGGTGCCACCGCTCCAGGCACCGAAGCTCTCGCCCGTCGCCGGCCGGACTGCACGATGCCCGGCATCCGTCGGACCGCTCGGCGCCCAGGCCAGGCCAACTTGGGAAGGTCGTTTAAGCCCAGCCTCTCAGTCCGGCCGGGTCGGGCCGGGCGTGACCGGCCGCCAGGTCCGACCGGATCTGGCAAGGAGGGCAGCAGCGGCCCCCGGGCCGTCACTGCCGGCGGCATAGTCTTCGGCGTTCGCCTTCGCCACGGCCCAGTCATCGAGCACCGGCTGGACGATGCGCCAGGCCTGTTCCACCATATCCGGGCGCATGAACAGCGTTGGATCACCGATCATCACGTCATGCAGAAGGGTCTCGTATCCGACATTGGGCTCCTTCGGGAACCAGTCGGCGTAGCGGAAATCCATCTTCACCGCTGCCAGGTCGACGACCGGCCCCGGTCGCTTCAGTTCGAATTGCAACGAGATGCCTTCGTCAGGGGCGATGCCAAGGACAAGCCAGTTGGGCCGCAGGCTGTCGACCGACGTGTGCTCGAACGCGGCGAAAGGCGCCTGCTTGAAGCAGATGGCGATTTCTGAGTTGCGCCGCGACATGCGTTTGCCCGTCCGGATGAAGAACGGCACCCCGGCCCAGCGCCAGTTGTCGATCTCCAGCTGCATGGCGACGTAGGTTTCGACATCAGAGTCCACCGCAACATTTGGCTCCTGCCGGTAGCCGGGCACGGTCTGCCCTGCCATCGTGCCGCGACAGTACTGGCCGCGCACGGCGTTGTTCGGGGTCACCGTTCGGATCGCCGCGAACACATCGGCCTTCTTGCCGCGGATGGCCGCCGCGTCAAAGCCGGTCGGCGGCTCCATCGCCGCCAACGCCAGCAATGACAGCACATGGTTGGGCACCATGTCGCGCAGCGCCCCTGTGGCCTCGTAAAAACGCCCCCGCCGCTCCACGCCGACGGTTTCGGCCATGGTGATCTGGACATGGTCGATCCGATCACGGTTCCAGATCGGCTCGAACAACCCGTTAGCGAAACGAAATGCAACGATGCTCTGGACCGTGTTCTTGCCGAGGAAATGATCGATCCGGAAGATCTGGCTCTCCGCCAGCGTCTCCCGGATCCTGGCGTTCAGGGCGCGGGCTGACTGGAGGCTGTGGCCGAACGGCTTCTCGATGACCACGCGGCGCCAGACGGCGGGCCCGGTGCCGTCAACAGTCTGAACGGTCAGGTTCGATGTGCCGAGCTGTTCCACCACCAGATCGGAAGAGCGTCGTGT
>CAIQQQ010000430.1 GCA_903873995.1 uncultured Rhodospirillales bacterium | reverse complement strand
GGTGGCAACGGCGGCCCCCTGCCCCACGCCCAGCGCCCGCAACGCGATCGCGAGCGCGTCCGTGCCGTTGCCGCAACCCACTGCGCGGGCGGTGCCGCACCAGGCGGCGAATTCCGCCTCGAACCCGCGGCCCTCGGCGCCCAGCACATACCAGCCGGACGCCAGGGCGCGCGCCACGGCAGCGTCGATCTCGTCCTTCAGCGCGAGATAACCCGCGCCCGGATTGGCCTGCGGCACAGTGATGACGGGAGCGTTCATCGAAATTTCCTCAGAGATAGGCGGGAAGACGCGTGCGGTACCAGTTAAGCGAGCGGGCGATGCCGTCCTTTAGATCGACCTTGGGCGCCCAGCCAGTGGCCTGGCGAAACGCCCGGTCGTCGGCATGATAGCTGCCGATATCGATCGCCGCACGGTCGTTGGGGAATTCGCGCGTGGTGTAAGTGGCGCCGTTGCCAGCAGCACCCACAGTCATGTCGGCGATCTCGGTGAGCGAGGCGGGCGGTGAGCCGCCGAGATTGTAGACCTGGCCATGGCATTGGGGCGTGGACGCCGCCAGCAGGAACGCCTCCGTCACGTCGTCCACATAGGTCATGTCGCGCAGCTGCGCGCCGCCCCACACCTCGAATGGGCGATGCTCCAGCACGCAACGCATCCAGATGCCGAGGAAGGTCTGCCGCGCGTCGCGGATGCGCAGTCGCGGGCCGTAGCAGTTGGTGAGGCGCAGTGACACAACCGGGCGCCCGGCGGTGCGATGCTCGATCATCCAGTACTGTTCGCCCGCGAATTTCGACACGCCGTTGGCATCCGGCGGTGCCACCGGATGTCGCTCATCGACAGGCAGATAGGATGGCCGACCATAGAACTGCCGCGTCGAGGCATGCACCACCACCGCGTTGGGTGCGGCCTCACGCGCCGCCTGGATCAGCCGGACCTGGGCCACGGCATTGACGGCGATGTCGGCCAGCGGGTCCTTCTGCCCGCCCATGTGGCTGGTCTGGGCGGCGAGGTTGAAGATCACGTCCGCCCCTTCGCAGAGCGGCCGCAGATCGGCGTCGCGGATGTCGGCGCGCACGAGATCCACGTCGCAGCCTTCGAGATTGGCGGGATTGGCGCCGCCGCCGAACAGGAACCCGTCCAGCGCCGTCACGCGGGCGCCACGCGCCACCAGCTCATGACAGAGATTGGACCCCAGAAACCCAGCCCCGCCCGTGACCAGCACCTTCGATCGCGCCCAGTTCATCATCGCTCTCCTCTTGGCTTTGAGATCGCATGCGATCGTGGCGCAATAACGTCGTCTGCGTGGAGACACGGCGGCAGCGGGTTCGTTGCACTCATCGGCGTAGCAGCGATTCCCGTGGGCCGGCTACGAGGCTTGCCAGCCAGACCGCCCCGGCCACCAGAAGGATCGCGGGTCCCGCCGGTAAATCCAAATGATAGGACACCACCAGGCCCGCAGCAGACGACAGCACCGCAATCGCGACGGCCGCCCGCATCTGCCCGCCCAGCCGTGCGGCCCAATGCCGGGCGGCAATCGCCGGCAGCATCATGAGCCCGACGGACATCAACGTGCCAAGCGCGGCGAACCCGCCCACCACACACAGCACCACCAGAGCCATGAATGCCGCCTGCCAAACCATGCCGGCCCGTCCCAGACAGCCGGGATCCATGCTTTCCAGTATCAGCGGCCGCCAGATGACCGACAGCCCCGCCAGCGTGACGCTTGCCACCCCCGCCATCAGCCACAGCGCCTGATCGTCCACCGCCAGCACGCTGCCAAACAGCAGATGGGTGAGATCGAGCCCGATATGAGACGCCATCGCAACCCCGAGCGCCAGCGCCACCAGATAGAGCCCGGCGAACTGGCTGTCCTCGCGCGCCCCGGTCGCGCGCGCCAGCAACGCCGCCAGCAACGCCACCAGCAGACCCGCCAAAAGCCCGCCCAGCCCCATGGCGATCAGCGACACACTGCCCACCGCAGCACCGATCGCAACACCCGGCAGAATGCCATGCTGCAGCACATCTGCGGTGAGGCTCATGCGCCGCAGCACCAGGAACAGGCCCAGCGGCGGTGCCGCCACGCTGAGCGCGAGACAGCCCACCAGCGCGCGCCGCATGAACGCGAGATCGAACGGCGTGACCAGCAGGTCGAACATCAGGCAGCGAGATCGCGCGGCATCGCGCCATCCTGCGCCGCGCGCAGATTGGCCTCGGTCAGCACCGAAGCGCTCTCACCCCAGGCCACGACTCTGCGCGACAACAGAACCGCGGTCGGAAATTCCCGCAGGATCAGAGAGGTGTCATGCAACGCCGCGACAACGATGCGCCCCTCGTCGGTCCAGCGATGCAAGGCCGCGGTCAGCAACGCCTCCGTCGCGCTGTCGATCGCGGTGTAGGGCTCATCGAGCAGAATAACCTTCGCGTCCTGCACCATCAGCCGCGCCAGCAACACGCGCTGGAACTGCCCGGTCGAGAGCGCGCCAATCAGGCGATGCTCAAAACCAGCAAGGCCTACGGCGGCGATCGCTGCGTCCACCCGGCTTCGCTCGATCCGCGAGCTGCCCTGCCAGGCGCCCAGCCGCGAAAACCCGCCCAGCCCGACGAGCTCGGCGCAGGTCACGGGAAACCGCCGATCCATCAGGCTCGCCTGCGGCAGCAGCGCCACATCGCGCGGGCCAAGCCCCCCCAGATCGATCGTGCCAGATGCCAGCGGCTGCAGCCCGGCGATGGCCCGCAGCAACGTCGTCTTACCGGCCCCGTTCGGCCCGGCAACGGCGCTCAGCCCTGGTGAGAAGGTTCCGGACACGCTGTCCAGCGCGGTAACGGCGCCATGTCGGCAGCTGACAGCTTGCAGCTTGATCATGACGCCCACCAGACACCGAGCCAGATCATAACGACAAGACCAGCCCCCATCGCAAGGCGGGACAGCACACCGGATTGCGGGGAGAGAGGGTCCATCACTGTTATGTTGTAACATCGCTGTCGAGGTTCAGCAAACCCGGTTCGTGTGCTACAGCCGATGACATGACGGATGACCGAGATCGCACGGCGCGCACCAGCCTTAACCGTCACCGCGCGTTCGCGACCGCGCTGCTGGGCGCCATGGCCGTCCTGATCGGCGTGAGCTATGCGCTGCCACAGGGCTGGGGATCGGAGCTCCTGCAGGCCTCCGCCAAGGCCGGCTTCGTCGGCGGCATCGCCGACTGGTTCGCGGTCACCGCGCTGTTCCGCCACCCGCTGGGCCTGCCGATCCCGCACACCGCCATCATCCCGCGCCAGAAAATCCGGCTCGGCCGAGCGCTTGGCCGCTTTGTGGCGGGGCATGTGTTCACCCACGCGGAACTGTCCCGCACGCTCACCCGGCTCGACCTTCCGGGCATCGTGGCGCGCTTCCTGGCCGACCCGGCCGCCACCCGCCCGGCCGCCGAGGCCATCGCCACCATGCTGCCCAAGCTGCTCGCAACCCTTGAGGACGGGCGGGCGCGGCGTGTGGTGAATCGCTTGGTACCCCGCCTGCTGGGCGGCGCCGAGGCCGGCCGCATTGTTGCACGCGCCCTGCGCGGTCTGGTGGAAGGTGGCCGGCACCAGGAGATGTTTGGCTTCATCCTCGTCCAGTTCCGCGCCCTGCTCGCCGAACGCGAGGAGGCATTGCGCGGCGTGATCGAGACACGCGTGCGCGAGCAGGGCGGCAGACTGGTCGGCTGGGCCGTCGGCGCCAGCATCGCCAGGCGCACCATCACCCTGATCAACACCGAGCTTGCCGGCATGTCCGATGACGGTTCGGGCCTGCGTGCCGCGTTCGATGAATGGGTGAGCCGCGAGATTGCCCGCATCGAGCAGGAGCCAGCCCGCGCGCTGGAAATCGGGGCGGCGATCCGCCGCGTGGTGACGCACGAGACGGTACAGGGTTGGATCGCCGACATCTGGTCGCGCATCCGGATCGCCATCGAGGCCGACGCAGCAAAGCCCAACGGCCGAACGGTGGCGCTGATCGAACAGTCGCTGGCCAATTTCGGCGTGATGCTGGAGCAGGACCCCAACGCCCGCGCCCGGCTGCAACGCCTTGCGGAGGGCGTGCTCGGCCCGCTGGTCCCGGCAGCGCAGGGTCAGCTCGAAGGCTTCATCGCCGAGGTGGTCGGAGGCTGGGACACCAAGACGATCACCGACAGGCTGGAGCTGCGTGTCGGCAAGGATCTGCAATATGTCCGCATCAACGGAACCCTGGTGGGGTTTCTCGTAGGGGGGCTGCTTTGGGCGCTGCTCCACGCCATATTCGGCCATGTGGCGGTGTGAGGGGTACAGCGATGCGGCTTTCGGTGCTCGATCAATCGACGGTGGTGACCGGTCGCAGCCCGGCGTCTTCGATCCAGGAAAGCCTGGCCCTTGCCTGCATTTGCGACGCGGCCGGCTATCACCGCTACTGGGTGGCCGAGCACCACAACTCGGCGAGCCAGGCCGGCACCGCGCCAGAGATCCTGATGGCCGCGATCGCTTCGACAACCCAGCGTATCCGCATCGGCAGCGCCGGGGTGATGCTGCCGCATTATTCCGCCCTCAAGGTGGCGGAGGTGTTCCGCGTGCTGGAGGCGATCGCCCCTGGCCGGATCGACATGGGCGTCGGCCGCGCGCCGGGCTCGGACGGGCTGACGGCGCATGCGCTGAACCCCAACGCCAATCAGGCCGCTGATCTGTTCCCGGCGCAGCTGCGCGATCTGCTGGCCTGGGTCTCCGGCGACAAGCTCGTGGAGCGTCATCCGTTCCGTGATGTGATCGCCCAACCCGCGGGCCCGACCGCACCGGAGCCCTGGGTGCTCGGCAGCAGCGATTACGGCGCTCAGGTGGCGGCCCATTTTGGCGTGCCTTACGCGTTCGCCCATTTCATCACCGATGGCCAGGGGGCGGCGGAGGCGATCGGCAGCTACCGCGCGAGCTACCGGCCGAGCCCGCGCTTCCCGGAGCCGATGCCGCTGGTGACGGTCTGGGCAATGGCCGCTGAGACCGAGGCCGAGGCCGAGCGGCAGTTCATGAGCCGTGCGGTTTGGCGCCTCGGCCGCGACCGCGGCGTCTATGCGCCGCTGCCCTCACCGGAGGAGGCTACCGCCATCACGCTGTCCGATGCTGACCGCATCCGCATCGACCGGCTGCGGGGCCGTGCGATCTACGGCACACCCGACCGCGTCGCCGCCCGGCTGCGCGCGTTGGGCGCGGAGCTCGGCGTGGACGAGATCGCGATTCTCACGACCGTCCACGAACCGGCAGCGCGCGCCCGAAGCTACGAGCTGATCGCCCGCGAATTCAACGACACGCTCGCCATCGCCGCGGAGTAGTTCAGGCGCGACCCTCGAACATCCGCAGCACCTTCTCCATGTCGTATGGCTTTTCCTCGAGCGAATCGGGGTCCCATTCGCTGCGTGGGGTGGCGAAGAAATCGCCGCCATAGACATGGATCGCGCCGGTCAGCCGCGACAGCGGATTGACAACGGAATGGATGATATCGGCGCCCATCCCCAGCGTGTCACCGGTGCGCAGCGACTTGGCACCGGCCGCCTCCACCCGTCCGCCGGCCTCTTCCGGCAGGCGGCGCCACATGATGTTGTCCTCCGCCCCGCCATAGACGCCGATCACGGCCCAAAGCTCGTGGTTGTGCGGCATGATCACGAATTTCGGCGCCCAGACGACATTGATGATGGTGAGTTGGGGCGAGCGATAGATCGGCACGACCCCGCCCTGCGCCGGCTCGCCCAGCGCCTGGAGGACCGAGGCGGTGTCGGACATCGCGCGCGCGACCACCTCCTTCACGTTGCGTGTGGGGTGTGGGCCGGCATTGGCCAGCTTGCAGTCGGCGATGAACTGGTCGGTGTCGAACATGGCGTTGCTCCTGCGGGTCGGGGCAATCGGGCTTTGCCGATGAGGATCGCACCCCTCATCATCCAATGGAATGCAAAAAACGCGGTCTGCGGCGATCGGACCCCGGCAACGCCAATGGCTATTTGGCATACACCCCTGTTAGTTTTCCCTACGCGGCGCATTCCTTCCCGCGGACGAGGATTCCGCATGAAGCTCAGGGTCGGCTACGCCATCACCTATGACTGCCCGCAGCCCACCCCGATGCTGCTGACCTTGCACATCCACCACACCCGTGCGCCGGACATCGTTGTGCCGGACCTCGTGACCACCTACCCGACCGTGCCGATCAGCTCGTATCATGACAGCTTTGGCAACTATATCACCCGCCTCGTGGCGCCCGCCGGCCGCATCCGCATCGCCAGTATGGCCGAACTCACGGACAGCGGGCTGACCGACCCCGTGTTCCCCAACGCGCGCCAGCACCAGGTGCAGGACCTCCCGCCGGACGTGCTCGTGTTCCTGCTGGGCAGCCGCTATTGCGAGACCGACCGCCTGTCCGAAATCGCCTGGCAGATGTTCGGCCACACCCAAATGGGCTGGGCGCGCGTCCAGGCGGTATGTGACTTCGTGCACAACCATATCGTGTTCAACTACCAGGACGCCCGCCCCACCCGCACCGCGTGGGAGGCGTTCAACGAAAAGAAGGGCGTCTGCCGCGACTACGCCCATCTCGGCGTGGCGCTCTGCCGCTGCCTCAACATCCCCGCCCGCTACTGCACCGGCTATCTGGGCGACATGGGTACTGAGCCGCCTTACGGCCCGATGGATTTCGCCGGCTGGTTCGAAGCCTATCTGGATGGCGCGTGGCACACCTTCGATCCGCGCAACAACATCCCCCGGCTTGGCCGCGTGCTGATGGCCCGCGGGCGCGATGCCACGGACGTTGCCATCAGCACCACCTTCGGCCCCAACACGCTGGCGAGCTTTCAGGTGTGGTGCGACGAGGTTGCGGCCTGAGGCAAAGCGGCCGCGCCACTTTACGATCCTGGCGCGCGATGGACTAATGGCATTCGGCAACGCAATCAGCCGCCAAGGCTGACCCAGCAGGAGCACGTCTCATGTCCATCCGCACCCGTTTGCTGCAGGCCGCCGCCATCGCAGGCCTGATCCCGCTTGCAGCGCCCGCCTTCGCGGGGGACATCACCTTCTGGACCTGGCGCCAGGAAGATCGCGCCGCCTACACCGAGCTGTTCAACGACTTCACGAAGCTCAATCCGGACATCCATGTGAAGTTCGAGAGTTTCGCCGCCGAGAACTACAACACCATCGCCAGCACCGCGCTCGCCGCCGGGCGCGGCGGTGATGTGCTGCAGGCCCGCGCCTATGGCGGCCTCGAGGTGTTCGCCAAGACCGGTTACTATCTGCCGCTGGACACGACAAACGTGCCGGAGCTCGCCAATCTGCCGGCCGAGGCGCTGGCCGCCGAGACCCTGCGCGCCGATGGCCGTGTCTACGCCCTGCCCTACGCCTCGCAGACCCTGGGCCTGTTCATCAACAAGGACGTCTTTGCCAAGGCCGGCCTCACGCCGCCCGAGACGTTCGATGAGCTGCTGACGGTCGGCAAGGCTCTGAAGGAAAAGGGTATCACGCCGATCGCCAACGGCACCGCCACCGCCTGGATGGACGAGGTGTTCGCCGGCATCTTCACCGCCCCGTTCCTGGGCCCGGATTTCGTGGCCGACATCCTCGCCGGCCGCGCCACCTTCGCTGACCCGCGCTACGTGGCAGCCCTCGGCAAGCTGCTGGAACTCAAGGATCTGATGCCGCAGGGCTACACCGGCATCGACTACCCGACCGGCCAGCAGCTGTTCCTCTCCGGCCGTGCCGCGATCTTCGCCGGCGGCAGCTTCGAGATCGCCAACTTCCGCAAGCAGAACCCCAAGATCAACATGGACTTCGTGGCCCCGTTGGCCGCCACCAAAGGCGGTGCGCGCTACGTCGCGAAGTTCTTCGACGGCGGCTATGCGGTGAACGCCAAGTCCCCCAACCAGGCGGACGCACTGAAGCTGGTGCGCTTCATGGGCACCAAGGCCTATGGCGACAAGTTCGCAGCCCTGCTCGGCAACATCTCGCCGATCAAGGGCGTGACGCTCGAGGATCCGCTGCTGTCCAAGGTCGCGACCCTCAACGCGGTGTCCATCCCCTACATCATGGCGGTGTATTTCCGCTTCGACACGCCGACCGGCAGCGAGCTGCTGTCGGGCGGCGTGCAAAAGATGTTTGCCGGCAACATCACGCCTGCGCAGATTGGCGCGGACGTGACGGCGGGGATCTCGCGGTATTACGAGCCCTTCCAGAAGAAGTGAGATCGGTCTCACCGCTCTGGCTGGCCTTTCTGCTGGCGCCGGCAGCACTCACGATGCTGGTGTTCGTGGCGTGGCCGCTGCTCGGCGCGTTCCGCTACGCGTTCTTCGACTTCAACGGCCTCGCCACCGCGGGCTTTGCCGGATTGCACAACTTCACCGACGTGCTGTTCGAGCCGCCCTGGAGCGCCTGGACGTTCCAGGCGCTGCGCCACAATATCGTGGTGTTCGCGGCCCTGATGATCGTCCAGAACGGGCTCGCCTATCTCATCGCCTTCGCCTTGCTGAAGGCGCTGCCGGGCCATCGTCTCCACCAGGTGATCGTGTTCCTCCCGGTGGTGCTGTCTGCCGTCATCGTGGGGTTCCTGTGGAAGCTGCTGCTGCACCCGCTGTTCGGCGTGGTGAACGCGCTGCTGGCCGCAATCCACATCCAGGGCCCCCCCTGGCTGGGTGACGCCGAGACGGCGCTGCCCAGTATCATCCTGGCCAATCTCTGGCACTGGACCGGATTTCCCGCGCTGATCTTCCTCGCCGCCATGCAGCGCATCCCCGCCGAAACCCTGGAAGCGGCCCGGCTCGATGGCGCGACGGACGGCGTGCTGCTGCGCCGCATCATCTGGCCGCTGGTCGCCCCGGCAGCGACGATCATCTTCACCCTCACCTTCATCGGCAGCTTCAACTGGTTCGAGCTGCCTTACGTGATGGCGGGTCTCAGCGGCGCGCCCGGCGGGGCGACGGATGTGTTGGGCCTGTATTTCTACCGCACCGCCTTCGGCTCGGTGAGCTCGGGCCTGCAGGATTTTGGCCATGGCAGCGCATTGGCGGTGCTGATGTTCGCGTTCCTGGCCGCCGTGTCGAGTGTCGCGCTGCGTCTCCTGCGCCGGCGCGAGGTTGATATCGGATGAAGGCCGATCGCCTCTCCGCCGGCCTGATCCAGGCGCTGCTGCTGCTCAACGCGCTGTTCATGCTGACGCCGATCGCGGTGATGGGGCTCAGCGCCTTCAAGACCAACGCCGAGTTGTTCGCCTCGCCCATGGCGCTGCCGGAGGCGTTCAGCCTCGACAATCTGCGCACCATCTTCCGCGAGACCAGTTTTCTACTCTATCTCGGCAACTCGGTGCTGATCACCGCAGCATCGGTGGCCGTACTGCTGGTGTTCGCCACCATGGCCTCCTACGCCATGGCGCGATACGCGTTCCGCGGTCGGGAGACCTTGCTGCTGCTCTTCCTGGCAGGCCTCATGGTGCCGCTCAAGCTCGCCATCATTCCTCTGTTTGTCCAGCTCGACTGGCTCGGCCTGATAGACAGCCGCCCAGGCCTGGTCCTGGTCTATGTCGCGATGGGCCTGCCGAGTGCCATCTTCATCCTCACCGGCTTCTTGCGCGCCCTGCCCGGCGAGTTGGAGGAGGCGGCGCGGATCGAGGGCGCGTCCGAGGCCCGCGTGCTGTGGCAGATCATGCTGCCTTTGGCGCGCCCCGCGCTCATCATCGCGGGCATCCAGAACGCCGTGCCGATCTGGAACGATTTTTTCTTCCCGCTGGTGTTCCTCACCACCGACCGGCTCAAGACCCTGCCGCAGGGCCTCACGGTGTTCATGGGCGAGTTCAACACCGATTGGGGCGTGCTGTTCGCGGGCCTCACTTTGTCCGCGTTGCCGATCACCCTGTGCTATATCCTGCTGTCAAAGCAGTTCATCGCGGGGCTGACCCAAGGAGCGGTGAAGTAGTGCTGTGAAGTCGCAGGGAAATTCGCACATGATCCGTATCGCCTGCCTGCTGGCCCTGATCGGGGCGCTGTCCGGCTGCGGGCTGGTTGCAGCACCTTGCCGGGTCGGTTCGGCGGTGCTGGATATCGTCCCGCTGGTCGGCCATGCCGCTGCCACGCCCACGGATGCCTGCGCCGCCGCGATCGATCCCTGACGTCGGTGGACCGCCCGGCAAGCGCGTCTTAGAACGCCGCTATGCCGAACGACATAAAGCCCCGCTGGGCGAACCGAATCGCTCTCGTCGCCACCCTGCTGCTGCCGCTGTTTCTGATGTACGGCCGCGCCATCGCGGAGATGCTGATCGCGGTGGCGGACCTGGCGTTCCTCTGGACCTGCTGGCGCGACCGTTCCTGGCGCTGGCTTCGCGCACGCTGGGTGATCGTGGGCGGCCTCTGGTGGGCCTGGCTGATTCTGTGCTCCCTGCCAGGCATCGGCGCGGGCGGCGTGCCGTCGCTCCTGCAGGCGCTGGCGGTCGGGCGCTATCTGCTGTTTGTGGCGGCGCTGGAGCATCAGGTGTTGCGGGACGCGATGCCCCGCATCTGGCTGGGCCGCGTTCTTGCCGCCTGTGCGGTCTGGATCGGGCTCAATTCCTGGCTGCAATTCGCCACCGGCCAGAACGTCGCAGGCTTTGGCCGCTGGATGGACGGCGAGTTGACCGGCCCGTTCGAAAAGCCGCGCGCCGGTGCGCCGCTGTCCCGCCTGATCTTCCCCGCCATGCTGCCGGCGATCCGCCGCTCCCGCCTGCTGGCGGCCATCTCGGCGATCGCAGCAGTCGGCACCATCGTGCTGATCGGCCAGCGCATGCCGCTGCTGTTGACATTGCTGGGCCTGGTCGTGTCCGCCCTGCTGCTGCGCCGGCTGCGCACGATCATGATCCTTACCATCGCCGCCGGCGCCATTCTGCTGGCGTCCACGGCCGTCATATCCCCGCCCAGCTTCCGCCGCCTGGTCACCAAGTTCTCCGACCAGATGGAGCATTTCGGCGAGAGCCCCTATGGCCTCCTGGCCGGCCGTGCGCTGGTCATGGCCGAGGCGCATCCGCTCCTCGGCCGCGGCTTCTTCGGCTTCCGCACCGGCTGCAACAATCCCGAATACGCCCATGGCTTTGCCTGGGAAGGCAAATACGCTGCCGATGGCGGCGGGCCGGATGGCTGCAATATCCATCCGCACAACCATTATCTCGAAGCGCTGACCGATGCCGGCATTCCGGGGCTCGTGCTGTTCTCGACGCTGATGGTGCTGTGGCTTGGCGGCATGCTGCGCAGGCTCGGGCCCGATCCGGACCCGGCGCGGGTCGGGCTGTTCGTGGCGGCCTTCATCCATGAATGGCCGCTCGCCTCGGCGAGCAGCTTCTTTGCGATGGACACCGGCGGCTGGCTCGTGGTGTTCGTGGGCGCCGGCCTCGCCTATGCCCGCGCGGCCTCCAAAACGGCCGCGATGTCACCGGAACTGTCGATCCCCAGCACGTGATGGCTGTGCCACAGCGCATAGAACAGCAGGCTCCACGCGGGCTGTGAGTCCGTGCCGGCGTTCTCGATAGCGCCTGTCACCACCGCGCGCGGGACCAGCGCCGCCACCCCCGGCTGGGCTGCGACCAGTTCGGCCAACGCGCCCCCCCGGGCCGCGATCCAGGCGCCGACCGGCGGCTTGAACCCCTTCTTGCGCGCCCAGGCGCCGGCTTGTGGAAACGCGCCGGCCAGCCATGCGCGCAGCAGCAGCTTGCCGTAGCGGAACCCGGCCTTCTGCCTATCGGCCAGGCCGAACGCGAAATCCGCCACCAGCGGATCGAGAAACGGCGTGCGGCCTTCCACCCCATGCACCATCAAGGTGCGGTCGAGCTTGGTCAGCAGATCGTTGGGCAGCCATTCCTGGCAATCCACCCATTGTGCCTGCTGGATGGGTGACAATGCAGGCTCGGCCGCCCGTTCCGCCCGCGCCAGCCCATCCCGCCAGCCCTCGGCCGCCAGCGCCGCGCCGAACACGCCGCCCGAGCGCGGCGGACGGGTGATCCAACGCAGCGGCGCGCGGCGCTTGCGGTAGCGGGCATAGCCGCCGAACAACTCGTCCCCGCCTTCACCGCATAAGGTGACCTTCAGCCCGGACGCCGCAGCTTCCCGACCGAGCATCCAGCTCGGCAGCACCGCGGCATCCGCCGTCGGATCATCGATGCAGGCTGCGATCTGCGGTGCGAAGCGCCAGAAATCATCGGCGCCCATCTCGATGCGCACACACTCCGCCCCCTGCGCCTGCGCCAGACACAGCGCCTCGGCCGTCTCATCGATCCCCTCGCCGCCCTCCCAGCCGCAGGTCAGCGCCCGCACCCGGCCGCCGACGCGCGTCATCAGTGACAGCAGCGCCGCCGAATCAACGCCGCCAGACAGAAACAGCCCATACGGCACGTCCGACTGCAGATGCACGGCGACCGACTCGAGCAAGACGCCGTCCAGCCGCGCCACGGCATCGGCTTCGGGCCTGCGCGGCGGCCCCGGCGGCAGGGCGGTGGCGCGGTGGCGGGAGACGATCCGGCCCCTCTCCACCACGATCGTCTCGCCCGGCTGCACGCGCCTGATGCCTGGGAAGATCGTCTCGGCGCCAGTGGTAAATTTGAGCTGCAGCAACTCGCGGGCGCGCATGAGGTCGGGCTCTGCCTCGCCCAAGCCCGCCGCGAGCAGCGCCTGCGGTTCGGAGGCGAACGCGAACAGCTCCTCCGTCTCGGCATAGTACAGCGGCTTGATGCCGAACGGATCGCGCGCCAGCACCAGGCGGCCCTGGCCGGGGTCATGAATCGCGATCGCATACATGCCGCGCAGGCTGTCTGCAAAGCCCACGCCCTGCTGCTCATAGAGAAACACCGGTGGCTCGCAGTCCGACCGGGTGCGGAACGCCGTCTGCGCCATGGCGCGGCGCAGATCGGGGTTGTTGTAGATCTCGCCATTGGCGATCAGCGCCACGCCGCTGTCCGGGTCGGCGGACACTCCGAACAGCGGCTGGTCCCCAGTTTCAAGATCGACGATCGCAAGACGCAGTTGCAGCAGCGCCACGTCGCCGCGCAGCAGGCGCCCGCTGCCGTCCGGCCCGCGATGCGCGATGGCCTGTTCCATCCGGTCCAGCATGGCAAAGGGCGGCGCCATGCCGTTGCTGGTCATCACGCCTGCGATCCCGCACATGGTTATGGATCATCCAAGTGATTGAACCGGTTGCTGTACACGCCCCGCGCGCGCCGGGGAAGGACGTGCTATCGCGCAACCATGCGCATCCTCTTCGTGACCTCCAATCGTATCGGCGACGCCGTGCTGTCCACCGGACTGCTGCGCCACCTTCTCGCCACCCATCCCGACGCGCGCTTCACCATTGCTTGCGTCCCGGTGGCGGAGGGCCTGTTCGCCCGCATGCCGCGCCGCGACACCACCATCGTGATGACCAAGCGCCGCTTCGGCCGCCATTGGCTGCCATTGTGGTGGCACGCTGTGTGGCGCCGCTGGGATCTGGTGGTGGATATCCGCGCCTCGGCGATCTCCTACGTCGTCGCCTCGCGCCGTCGCGCGGTGATGCGCAAGAGCCAGGGCCACAAGACCGCCCAGCTCGCCCGCCTGCTGGGCGTTGCACCGCCGCCGCTGCCCATCGCCTGGACCGAGGCTGCCGATCAGGCACTGGCCGCGGCCCTGCTGCCCGAGGGCGGGCCGATTATTGCCCTGGGACCGACTGCCAACTGGACAGGCAAGGTCTGGCCGCCGGAGCGGTTCGCCGCCTTGTTCGAGTCGCTTGCCGAGCGTCTGCCCGGTGCGCGCGCGGCCGTGTTCGCGGGACCGGGCGAGGGCGAGGCCCGCCTTGCCGCACCCTTGCTGGCGGCCCTGCCTGATGCGATCGATCTGACAGGCCGGCTGTCGCTCCCCGAGGCCTCGTCGTGTCTTGCCCGCTGCGTGCTGTTCGTTGGCAACGATTCGGGGCTGATGCACCTGGCCGCCGCGTCGGGTATCAAAACACTGGGATTGTTCGGCCCTACGCCGGCTGCGGAATACGGACCGTCCGGACCGGATGCGCGGGCCGCGATCTCCCCGACGCGCGACATGGCGGATCTAACGGTCGCCGAGGCGCTGCGAGTGGCTGGCGAACTGCTGGCCCCGACCTGAAGCAGCCGATCAATCGTCGCGGTGCACCCGCTCCATGCGCTCGTGCCGTTCCTGGGCCTCGATGGACATCGTGGCGATCGGCCGGGCCTCGAGCCGCTTGAGGCCGATCGGCTCGTCGGTCTCCTCGCAGAACCCGTAGGTCCCGGCCTCGATGCGCAACAGCGCCTGGTCGATCTTGGAGATCAGCTTGCGCGCGCGGTCCCGGGTGCGCAGCTCAAGCGCGCGATCTGTTTCGACACTGGCGCGATCGGTGATGTCCGCCTCCAGAATGCCGCCCTCGGACAGGCTGGCCAACGTGTCGTCCGCCTCGCGCAGCAGATCTGCTCGCCACCGCAGCAGCTTCTGGCGGAAATACTCCACCTGAAGCGGATTCATGAACTCTTCGTCGTCCGACGGGCGGTAATCAGGCGGAAGACTAATCATCATGGCATGGCGATCCTGAGACGGTGCAGCCTTGGCCGTGGGTGTATACCCATGCTGCCAAGCTCCGCCAAGAGCGCATTGAACAAACTATATTTTTTCCTCAACGCGGCCCGCGACCTCAAGGTGGGCGAGCTCGACCGCGGCACGCTGCGCCACGGCCATCAGGACATCGTTGAGCGCGGGATCGGCCGCCGAGGGCAGATCCCGCGCCATCTGGGCGATGCGTTCCAACTGTCCGGCCGCGGGCCCGCCCGCCAACAGCCTCGCTTGCAGCGCCCGCAGTTCCACCAGCAGTGAATCCGCCTCTGCCCGCGCACGCCGGTTGCGCGCCTGGTCTGGGTCAACGCCGTCCGACTGCAGCAGCAGCAACTGCTCGACAGATGTCGAAGAGAGCCGGCTGGCAGCCGCCATCGGCGCCGGGCGCTGCTCCGCCGGCACAAAGAACTTAGTGCTGACGCTGCTTTTCCGTCCGGTCTGGTCCGGTGCTGCGCGTGGTCCCTGGATGGGAAGGATCGTCATGGTCGCTCCTGCCGTTCTGGCCTTCAGACTTTATCAACGTGCCGGGCAGAGACTGCCGCCCGGCGGCTTCTGCCGCATCCCGCATCCCGGACGGGTCCGGTCTTCCTGGGGCAAGGCCTGGCATGGCGCTTGCGCTGAAACCTGTATCGAGACTTTGGCGCCGGCTCTGACCGCCTTGCGCCAGCGTCTGCACAATGGAGGGCAATCCTTGACGAGTCGTGACCGACCCAGGCTGAGCTCAACGTCGAGGAGCGCACTGATCCTTGCGATCGGCGTTCTGGTCGCTTCGGTGTTCGCCGCCGCTGTCTGCGCGGCGCCGGCGCGGGCCCAGGTTCGCATCAAGGACATCGCCGATGTCGAAGGCATCCGCGAGAACCAGCTGGTCGGCTATGGCCTCGTGGTCGGCCTCAACGGCACCGGGGACAAGCTCGATTCGGCCGTGTTCACCCGCCAGTCGCTCATCGGCATGTTGGAGCGGTTGGGCGTGAACACGCGCGATCAGGAGGCCAAGCTCAAGACCAAGAACGTCGCAGCCGTCATGGTCACCGCTGATCTGCCGGCCTTCGCCCGCACCGGCAGCCGCATCGATATCGCCGTCTCGGCCCTGGGAGACGCCACCAACCTCACCGGCGGCACGCTGCTCGTCACCCCGCTGCTCGCCGCTGATGGCGAGGTCTATGCCGTGGCGCAGGGCATGCTGACCACCGGCGCCGTCGCGGCGCGCGGGGCGGCGGCCTCCGTCACCAAGGGTGTTCCAACCGCCGGCCGGATCGCCAACGGCGCCACGGTGGAGCGCGAGGTCGGCGTCCAGCTCGCGAGCCACTCCACCATGCGGTTGGGCCTGCGCAACCCCGATCTCACCACCGCACGGCGCATCGCGGACGCCATCAACCGCTCCCTCGGCGCAGGAGTGGCGCGCGCCAACGATCCACGCACCGTCAGTCTCGATTTCGCCTCGCGCGATGTGATCGACAGCCTCGCCCGGCTCGAGGAGCTGCGCGTGGAGCCGGACAACGCCGCGATCGTGGTGATCGACGAAGCCTCCGGTACCATCGTGATGGGCGCCAATGTCCGCGTCAGCACCGTGGCGATCGCACAGGGCAACCTCACCATCCGCGTGACGGAAACGCCGCAGGTCAGCCAGCCGGGCGCCTTTTCCAACGGCACCACCACCACCGTGCCGCGCACCAACATCCAGGTGGATGACGGGGGCAACAAGAAGCTCGGCATCCTGTCCGGCAACGTCACGCTGCGCGACCTGGTGGCGAGCCTCAATTCGCTCGGCGTCGGTCCGCGGGACATGATCAGCATCCTGCAATCCATCAAGGCCGCCGGCGCCTTGCAAGCTGATCTGCAGGTCCGCTGATGACCCCGATCGGAGCGCCCACCCAGGCCGAGCTTGCAGATCCCGCCCGCGCCAAGGTCTGGAAGGCCGCCCAGGCTTTCGAGGCCTCAACCATCGGCCAGCTGCTCGCCCCGATGTTTGAAACCGTCAAGCCGCAGGATGGCCCGTTCGGCGGCGGCGCCGGCGAGGAGGCGTTTCGCCCGATGCTGACCGAGGAACTCGCCAAAGGCGTCTCCAAGGCCGGCGGGCTGGGCCTCGCCGCGCCGATCTATCGACAGATGCTGCAGATCCAGGAAGCAAGGGACCAATCATGAGCCAGACAGATCTCACCCACTCGATCGATATGGAAGCCATCCTTATCGACGCCGCCGAAACCTTGTGCGGCCTGCTCGAGGCGGAGAACGCAGCACTGCGCCGGATGGACATTCCGGCCGCCACGCAGATCGTGGATGCGAAAGGCCGCGCCACAGACCGGCTCGCCGCCGCGCAACAGGCCCTGGCGGCGCCTTATGACAGTTCGATCCGCCCCCATGCCGCCCGGCTGCGCGAGCTCGGCCTGGAAAACCGCCTGCTGCTGGAACGCGCGATCGTGGCGCAGGACCGCGTGCTGGCCTGTATCGCCCGCGCCATTCCGCGCGCATTGGCCAACGAGATGGGCTACGGCGCTAGTGGTGCGGAAGCGCGGCGGATGCTGTCACGTCCAGTGGCGCTGTCCGCACGGGCGTGATACGGCCCAGGCTCCGGGAACGGAGATGGAATGGGCACGCCGCATCGCATCGCATCCGAATCGGCCAGGCCCGACCCACAGGCCCAGGCATGGCAGAACCTGCTGTGTGGTGGAGATGACGCCGCCGCGGACCTGCCGCTCTATTCGGAGTTGCGCCGCGAAACCGGCTGCGACGGCAGCTTCGTGCTCGGCCGCATCGCCCAGACCCTGGACGGCCGGATCGCCACGGCCAACGGCGCCTCGTTCTGGATCAGCGGGCCGGACGACATCCTCCACACCCACCGCCTGCGCGCCCTGTTCGACGCGGTGGTGGTCGGCGCCGGCACCGTCCAGGCCGATGATCCGCTGCTCACGACCCGCGCATGCGCCGGCCCGTCCCCGGTGCGGGTCATCCTGGACACCGAGCGTCGGCTCGCCTCGGCTTATCGTGTCTTCGCCGGGCCACCGCGCACCCTGGTGATGGTGGCCGACGACCGGCCCGGTCCGGTCCGGATCGGCACCGCGGAAATCATCGCGATCCCCCGCGGGCCGGAGGGTGTGGGCCTCGATCTCGCCGCAGTGCTGAAGGCCTTGCGCGATCACGGCCTGTTGCGGGTGTTCGTCGAGGGCGGCGGCATCACCGTCTCCCGCTTCCTCGCGGCCGGCCTGCTGGACCGCCTGCATGTCACGGTGGCGCCGCTGCTGCTGGGCTCGGGTATCCCCTCCTTCACCCTGCCCCAGGCGCTGCGCCCGGATGACGGGTTGCGGCTGGACTGGACGCTGCACCACCTCGGCGAGGATATCCTGTTCGACATCCGACTAGGCCGCGCCAGGCCACCGACATGCTGCTAGCCCAGGCGTTCTGGACAATCGGTCCGGGCCTGGGCGAGCAGCGCCCCGAGAAGCTGGGTGACGAGGGCACCCTGGTCACCACCCTCGCGACCGGCATCTCGCGCGGCACGGAATCTCTGGTGTTCCAGGGCCGTGTGCCACTCAGCCAATACGAGACCATGCGCGCGCCGCTGATGGACGGCGCCTTCCCCTTTCCGGTCAAATACGGCTACAGCGCCGTGGGCGTGACCGAGGCGGGCCAGCGCGTGTTTTTGCTCCACCCGCACCAGGACCGCTTCCGCGCACCGCCAGCGATGTGCATCCCCGTGCCGGACGATGTGCCCGACACCCGCGCCACGCTCGCCGCCAACATGGAGACAGCGCTCAACATCCTGTGGGACGCAGCACCGCTGGCCGGCGAGCGCATCCTCGTGATCGGCGCCGGCGTGGTGGGCCTGCTGGTGGCCCGCCTCTGCGGGCAAATCCCCGCCTGCAAGGTCACGTTGGTGGATATCGACCCCGCGCGCGCGGCGCTCGCCCAGGCCTTCGGCTGTGACTTTGCGTTACCGGACGAAGCACCCCACGAGCAGGAACTGATCGTCCACG
>CAIQQQ010000429.1 GCA_903873995.1 uncultured Rhodospirillales bacterium | reverse complement strand
GACCCGTCGTGAACACTCCCTTCTTCCAAGACCGATATTCTAAACGAAAGGGGTTCCAAGGGCCCCCGGCCCTTGGCGGGTCAAGGGCAGAGCCCTGGCCTTCCTTAAACCCCACCTACCCCCCGTGAAGCACGTCGGAGAGGGCCGCCCGAAGCAGGGGGGCGTCGGTGGGGGTTGGGGGTCGTGTGCGGAGGTCCTGCCAGAGTCGGCCGAGGGCCTCGGACGGGCTGAGCTGGGGTGGGGTGGGGCGGCGTGGGGTGCGTGGGGTGGTGGGGATAGGGATGACGTCGATGGCGGAAAGGTGGAGCATCAGTCCGAGGGTGCCGTGTTCGGTCTGTTCCGGCTCGAAGCCGGCGATAGTGGCGCGGCCGCTTGCCACCATTTCGCCGAGGGCAAAGCTGTCGGCGGCGACGCTCATGGCGGCCATGCCGCCGATCATGACGCCAGCGCCCACGCTGAGGCCCTCGATCGGATCGATGTGATAGCCCTGATCGGCGAACACGGTGCGCCCGGTTCGCGCGGCATGGGCTAGGGCGCCCCAATCGGGTGCGAGGCGGCCTGTGGTCTGCAGGGAGCAGGGTGTGTCGGCCCTCAGATGTATGACGAGATCGAACGGTTGGGTACCTGCCTGGATCGCCCCTTGGGCCATACGGTGGGCGTTCCAGGCCTTGGCGCGGGCGCGCCCGCCGGGACCGCGGGATCGGCCGGTGGCGGAGGCCGGATCTTCGATCAGGCTGTGGGGAAAGCCACGGACAGATGCGTCCGCGTGCGCCGAGGCGCCCTTGCCGCCTGGGCCGAACACGGCGGGATAGCGATCCCGGGCGGTGCCGGAGGACAGGCCGGCGCGGATCATCGCGTCGTGCAGACCGTCAGGCAGGCGCTGGAACAGGGCGATCCCGGTTTGGTCAGCGGGAGGGAGCGATGGCCAGAGATGCGCGAACGCGGTCACCTCATGGCCGAACAGCCCAAGGCCGGCCTCGATGGCGGCGCGATCGTCATCGGGGTCAAGCCGGCCATGCAGGCAGAGGGCGATGCGCAGCCGGCCTTCGACGCGACCTTTGGCGCTGGGCGCGGGCCGGGCGTGTGCGACGGCGCCGACCACCTGCTCCCAGCCCGCAAGGTCCGGGATCATCGCCGGCGGGAACACAGGCCGGGTAATATCGGACAGATAGGCGAGGCACTCTGGATCGAAGGCGCGGGACAGTTCAAACAACAGGGCCAGACGCTGCGGATCGAGGGCAGCGACGCGGTCGGCCGTGGCAAAATCACGGTTGATATAAAGCCGTAGCGCCACGCGCATGGTGGCGCTACGCGCCTCGACTGCCTCGCCACGCGCGCCGACCAGCAGCGCCGCCACCATCGTCCGCCCATCGGTCACGGCGCGGGCGATGCGCAGGGACATGGTGTCTGCGTCGGGCAGCTTCGTGCAGAGATTGCGGCAGGCGGCCGTGGCCAGGCTGTCGAGCCGTTCCGGGCGGCGGGTCAGCAGATCTGCCACACGCGGGCGCAGTCTGCGGGCAATGTCGTTCCAACCGGCCAGAGCCATGGCAAGCGCAGGACGCCAGGCGGTATGGCCGGGATCTGCTTCGTCGAGCAATATCTCCAGCAGTCGATCCGCATCATCGTGCGGTGCGGCAAGCGACAGGGCCACGGTGAGCGGGAGGAAGCGCCCCTGAGGGCGGGGATCGAGCTGGGCGAGGCGCTGCCAAACGGCGAACGCGCCCGCAACGTCGCCAGCCTCCAGCAGGATCTGGGCGCGCGTGACCGGGATCGACACGTCCTGCAACCGGGCCTCCGCCTGCGCCAGGACGGCCAGGGCAGCGGGAGCAGGCAAGGTTGCGGCATAGGCCAGGATTTCGGGCGCATCACCGGAGCCCGGCAGCCCCGCCTCCTGCCACAGCCGACCCGCCTCATCCGGCGCTGTCAGCCGCGCCAGCTTGACAAGAACCCATCGCGCGGTTGCAAAGCGCTGATGGAGGTCGCGCAGCACCGCTTCCGCCTGGTCGGACCGGCCCAGCGCCTCCAGCGTCTCCACCAGACCGCGCCCGGCTTCGGGTGTGTCGCGATGCGCGTTGAACAGGTCGGCCGCCGCCTCCAGCGCAGCCTGCCAACGGTGCAGCCGCATCAGCGCCGTCACTTCGAGCGCTGCGACGTCAAAATCATCGGGCAGGGCCTGGCGCGCCGAGCCCAGGGGTGCGGAGGCTGCGGCCGGATCGCCTGACGCCATCAAGGCGAAGCCGAGAGCACGGTTTGCGGCCGGATCGTTTGGCATCAGGGCGTGCAGGGCCTTCGCGCGATACAGCGTCTCGGCGGCGTTGCCCAGATGTCCGGCCGACCTGGCCCAGGCCTGTGCGATGGGGACAGAATGCGGGATCGCCGCACGCGCCTGGCTGAGCACGTGGTCACTGTCCTGAAACCCGCCGAAACGTTCGAGCATGCGTGCCTCGCCGAGCCAGCCGTGAGGACTGGTCGGATCGGCAAGGCGCGCGGCACGCCACTGGAACGCGGCACTGGACCAATCGGACACGTCCTCCGCGCGGCGGGCGAGGGTTGCACGAAGCTCCGCAGCGGCAGGGCTCGTGTCCAGCAACTCGTCCGCAGCGGCAAGTGCGGCATCAAGCCGGTCGGCGCGGAGCAATGCTGCGACCAGGGCCGGCGGGGCGCGGCGGTCTTTGGGATGGAACACCAGAAGAGTGCGCCACAGCGTTGCGGCGTCTGTGAAATCATCCCGGCGCTCGGCGGCCAGCGCCATCTCCTCAAGGATCTGGAGGTGACGCGGAAACCGCAGCACAGCATCCGCCAGAACGGCGTCAGCCTCGCCATGCCGCCCGGTCATGGCGCGCAGCACATAGGCGAGGTCGATCCAGGCCTGTGGCTCGTCCGGATGGCGCTGCACCTGGCCGCGCCACCGTCCAAGGGCCCACGCCGCACCGCCGGCGCAGCGCGCATGAAGCCGTCCGATCCAGAAATCGCTCGCCACGAGATCGATGACACTCGCCATCGCCACCTCGGCCGCTTCAAGACGGCCGGCCTGCAGCAATGCCTCCACGGTCGGAAGCACGGCGCGCGGGTCGGTGGTCAGATCAGGCGTGTCTTTGATGGGGTGATCCATGGCGTCCGGCTGGGGCGGGTCTGTCGATATAGTGCAGATTTTCAACTCTGCGTCATCCATCCATAAACGGTATCAATATAGACACGCATCCATTGTGACACGCCCACGTGATGGCGCGGTGCTGAAAAAGTGTTATCGCCGGGAGGGTCGCATGGCAGGCGCCGATCCCCATGTTCCCGCCACCACACCGGACGTCTGCCTCACGGCGCCGTTGCGGTGCAGCACACAGGAGCGACCAGCATGATCGTCACCCGCCGCTTTCTGTTCGCCAGCGCCGGCCTGCTCGCCGCACCCGCGATCGCGCGCTCCCAAAGCGGAGCGGCGCCAATCCGGATCGGCGAGGTGAACTCCTACACCGCAATCCCCGCCTTCACCCTGCCCTACCGCGCCGGCATGGAGCTGGCGTTGGCCGGGATCAACGCGGCCGGCGGCGTGCTCGGCCGCAAGCTGGAACTGCTGGTGCGCGACGATGCTGGCCGCCCCGCCGACGCGATCAGGCTCGCGGGCGAGCTTGTGGGCGAGCAGAAGGTGGACATCCTGGCCGGTGGGTTTCTCTCCAATGTCGGCCTCGCGCTGTCCGATTACGCGTTGCAGGCGAAGAAGCTGTTCGTGGCCGGCGAGCCGCTGACGGATGCGATGGTGTGGGAGAAGGGCAACCGGCTGTGCTTCCGCCTGCGCCCCAGCACCTATATGCAGGCGGCGATGCTGGTGGAGGATGCGGCGAAGCTGCCGGCGCACCGCTGGGCCACGGTTGCGCCGAACTACGAATACGGGACTTCGGCCGTGAAATGGTTCCGCCAGCTGCTGCAGGCCAAACGCCCGGACGTGACGTTCGTGGCTGAGCAATGGCCCGCCCTCGGCCGCATCGACGCCGGGGCGACGGTCGCAGCGCTCGCGCAAAGCCAGCCCGAGGCGATCTTCAACGTGACGTTCGGGCCCGATCTCACCAATTTCGTGCGCCAGGGTAACACCCGCGGTCTGTTCGAGGGCCGCGCGGTGGTGAGTGTGCTGACCGGGGAGCCGGAATATCTCGATCCGCTGGGCGAGGAGACGCCGGAGGGCTGGATCGTGACCGGCTATCCGGTGCAGTCCGTGACGGACGCGGCAAACCTCGCCTTCATCGCCGCCTATCGTGAGCGCTTCAAGGAGGCGCCCAAGATGGGCTCCGTCGTCGGCCACGCGCTGATCACCTCGATTGCGGCCGGCATCACGAAATCCGGCTCGGTGGAGACGGACGCGCTGGCGCAGGGCTTCCCGGGCGCCGTCTTCGCAACGCCCTTCGGCCCGGCAAGCTGGCGCGCGCAGGACCACCAATCCACCCTTGGCACCTATGTCGGGCGCACCGCGCTGAAGGACGGGCGCGGCGTGATGACGGACTGGCGCTATGTGGACGGTGCGGCGGCGCTGCCGTCTGACGATCTCGTGCGGAGCCTGCGGCCGGCCTGACAGGCGGGCCAGGGAATTGCATGGCAGCATTTTTGGTCCAGTTGCTGACCGGCCTTGCCTCGGCGTCGACGCTGTTCCTGGTGGCCGCGGGACTCACGGTGATCTTCGGCGTCACGCGGGTGGTGAACTTCGCCCATGGCAGCCTGTTCATGCTCGGCGCCTATCTGGCCCACACGATCCTGTCGGTGCTGCCGCGCGAGCCACTGTGGTTCGCGGGCGGCATGATCCTCGCGGCGTTGGCCGTGGCAGCGATCGGGGCTGCGATCGAGATCGTGCTGCTGCGGAGGCTCTATGGCCGGCCCGAGCTACTGCAGCTGCTGGCGACGTTCGGTGTAATGCTGATGGTGCAGGATATCGTGGAGCGCGTCTGGGGGCCGGCGGATCTCACCTTGCCGCGGCCGCGGTTTCTGCGCGCAGCCGTGGACGTGCTGGGCGAGCGCTTTCCCATCTATGACCTGGTGCTGATCGCACTCGGCCCGCTGATGCTGGCGGCCCTGGTGCTGCTGATCCGCCGCACGCGCTGGGGCATCCTAGTTCGGGCGGCAACCCTCGACCGCGAGATGGCCGAGGCGCTGGGGGTGAACCAGCGGCGGCTTCACACCACGGTGTTCGCGCTCGGCGCGGGCCTTGCTGGCCTGGGGGGCGCGTTGGTGCTGCCACAAGGCTCGGCGAGCACCGGGATGGACCTGCCCGCGATTACCGATGCCTTCGTGGTGGTGGTGGTGGGTGGGCTCGGCTCGATCACCGGCGCCTATCTTGCCGCGATCCTGCTGGGCGTGCTGCAGGCGCTGGGCATCGTGTTGATCCCGAAGGCCACCCTGGTGATCGGGTTCGCGGTCATGGCCCTGGTTCTGGTGCTGCGGCCACGCGGGTTGCTGGGGCGCGCCCAGGCGATGACACAGAGCGAGACGCAGAGCTTTGCTGCGATCCGGCCCGCCTCCCCTGGCCTGCTGGCCGCAGGCGCCGTGCTGCTGGCCCTGGCCGCCCTGGCGCCGCTGGTGGCAGGGCCTTTCGCGCTGTCGGTGCTGACCGAGATGGCGATCGCCGTGCTGTTCGCCGCCTCGCTGCATCTGCTGATGGGGCCGGGCGGGATGGCAAGCTTCGGTCATGCCGCGTGGTTCGGCATCGGCGCCTATGGTGCGGCACTGGCGGTGAAGCTTATGGGGGCTGCCATGCCCGCGGCCCTTCTGGTCGCACCGGTGGCAGCCGGGCTTGTGGCGCTGCTGGCGGGTCTGGTGCTGGCCAGGCTGTCGGGCGTGTATCTTGCGATGCTGACGCTTGCGATGGCGCAGATCGCCGCCGCGGTGGCGGTGCAGTGGAGCGATGTGACCGGCGGCGACATTAATAATCCCAATCATATCATCTCCTAATTTCAGGGGCGTGGAGATGAAAGATTTGCCCCTGTAGGAAGGACTATTCTTTCTTGTAAAG
>CAIQQQ010000428.1 GCA_903873995.1 uncultured Rhodospirillales bacterium | reverse complement strand
CTGTGACTTTGCGTTACCGGACGAAGCACCCCACGAGCAGGAACTGATCGTCCACGCCTCCGCGAGCGAAGCCGGCCTGCGCCTCGCCCTCGATCGCGCGGCCTTCGAGGCGCGCATCGTGGAGGCCAGCTGGTTCGGCGACCGCACCCCTGCCCTCCCGCTTGGCGAGACGTTTCACCAGCGCCGCCTGAAACTGATCTCGTCGCAGGTCGGCAGCATCGCCCCCGCCCTGCGCGGCCGCCGGAGCTACGGCGAGCGTCTCGCCACAGCGCTTGACCTGCTCGCCGATCCGGCCTTGGACCTGCTGGTGCAAAGCCGGACACCGTTTCAATCGCTTCCCGCGCGCATGGCGGGCCTGCTCGAAGGCGGGCTCTGCCACGTCGTCACCTACGGAGACATCTGAATGTACAGCCTCACTGTCTGCGACCACATCATGATCGCCCACAGCTTCACCGGCGCCGAATTCGGCCCCGCCCAGCGCCTGCACGGTGCCACCTACGCCGTGGAGGCAGAATTTCGCGCGCCAAAACTCGATCATCTCAACCTGTTGATCGATATCGGCCTCGCCAAGACCGAATTGCGCCGCCTGCTGGACACGGTGGACTACAACAATCTGGACGAGCTGCCCCAGCTCAAGGGCCAGAACACCACCACCGAGTTCATGGCCGCGCATATTCACGCCCTGCTGGCAGCCGCGCTGAAATCCGGTGTCATGGGCGATGGCGGCAGGGCGGTCACCTCGCTGAAGGTGCTGCTGCGCGAAAGCCCGGTGGCCTGGGCGGCGTTCGAGGCGGAACTGGGCTGATCGCGATGCGTCTGTCCCTTCTCGTGCCTGCCCCGTTCAGCGCCGTCTCCGGCGGCTACGAGTACGATCGCCGCATGGTGGCCGGGCTGCGCGCGGCAGGGCACATGGTGCAGGTGTATGAACTCGCCGGCAGCCATCCGGTCCCCGACGATGCGGCGACAGATGCAGCCCTGGTGGCCTTCGCCGCCCAGCCGCGCGATGCGATGATACTGATCGATGGCCTGGGCCTGCCCGCCTTCGCCGATCTGCTCGATGAGTCAGAGGCACGGCCCTGCATCGGACTCATCCACCACCCCACCAGCCTCGAGGACGGGCACGACGAGGGGACCCGCGCCCTGCTGCTCGCCGCAGAGCACGCGATCTTCCCTCGCCTCATGCAGATCATCACCACCAGCGACGGCACGGCGGACAAGCTCGTGCGTGAATTCGGCGTCGATCGCGGCCGCATCGTCGTGGTCGAGCCTGGCACGGATATGGCCCCGCGCAGCACCGGCTCACTGTCCGGCCCGTGCCATATCCTCTCCGTCGGCACGCTGGTGCCCCGCAAGGGCCACGATGTGTTGCTCCGCGCCATGGCCGGTCTCGCCGATCTCGACTGGCGCCTGACCATCGTCGGCAGCCCAGACCGTGCACCCGATCATGCGGCGGAACTCGCCAACCTCGCCACGGAACTGGGCATCGCAGCGCGTGTGCATTTTGCCGGCGAGATCGATGCCGCGGCACTGGACGCGCTGTGGCAGACAGCAGACGTGTTCGCGCTCGCGACCTGGTTCGAGGGCTTCGGCATGGCGGTGGCCGAGGCGCTGAAGCGCGGCCTTCCCGTCGCCGTCTGCTCGGGCGGCGCTGCGAGCCATCTTGTGACGCCGGAATGCGGTGTCGTCTGCGCGCCAGGCGATCACGTGCAGCTCGGCAAGGCGCTGCGTCGGCTGGTGTTCGATCGCGATGTGCGCCGGCTTATGGCAGACGCCGCATGGGCCGCCGGCCTGTCGCTGCCAAGCTGGGAAACCCAGATCCAGGCCTTCGAGGATGCGCTGTCATGACCGAGACCTTCGACGGGGACTGGCTGGCGCTGCGCGAACCGCATGACGCAGCCGCGCGCAGCCTCGATCTGGCCTGGCAGTTGAACGACAGGCTGCCGCAGCGCCCGCGGCTGCTCGATCTCGGCGCCGGCTCCGGCAGCCTGTTCCGCTTCCTCGCCCCGCTCATCGCCCGCGCCCAGGTCTGGACCTTCGCGGACGCCGATCCCGATCTGCTCGACCGCGCGCTGGACGACACGCAGGACTGGGCCGAGACGATGGGCTGGGCCGTCACCGCACCGGGCCGCGCGATGCTGATCCACGCCGACACCGGCACCTGGCGGATCGAGACCAAGCGCATCGATCTGGCCGGCGGGCTGTCCCAGCTGCCGCTGGCCACCGTCGATGCGGTGCTGTGCAGCGCGCTGCTCGACATCGTCTCGACCGACTGGATCCGCCGCTTCGCCGCCATCCTGCGCGTGCCGTTGCTGGCCTGCCTCAACGTCGATGGCCGCGACAGCTTCCTACCGCCCGAGCCGATGGACAGGATCGTGCTGTCCGGCTTCCGGCGCGACCAGGGGCGCGACAAGGGCTTCGGCCCCGCTTTGGGATCCCGCGCGCCAAGCGTGCTGCTGACAGAACTTGCAGCCCGCGGCTTCACCTTGCGCAGCCAGACCTCGGACTGGCGCATCCCCGCCAGCGATATGGCGATCCTGGAAGACCTGGTGTTCAGCCACGCCGATGTGGCCCGGCGCCAGCTGCCGCAGCGCCGGGCGGCCATCGATGCCTGGGAGGAGCGCCGCGTTGATCAGATCGGCCGAGCCCGCCTGCGCATCCATATCGGCCACCGCGACATCCTCGCATTGCCGAACCCGATCTAAGGACCTGCCCATGCCGTTGCTCGGTTGCATCGCAGACGATTTCACCGGCGCCACCGACCTTGCCGCCATGCTGGTGAAGGAGGGGATGCGCACGGTCCAGGTGATCGGGGTGCCGGCGCCCGGCGAGGCCGCACCAGATGCCGATGCGATCGTCGTCGCGTTGAAATCCCGCACGGCGCCGGCGCGGGATGCGGTGGCATGGAGCCTGGAGGCGCTCGCTTGGCTGCGCGGCGCCGGATGCCGTCAGTTCTTCTTCAAATACTGCTCCACCTTCGACAGCACGGAGCGCGGCAATATTGGCCCGGTGGCGGACGCGCTGGTGGAGGCGCTGGGCTGCGGCTTCGCACTCGCCTGCCCGGCCTTCCCCGCCAACGGGCGCAGCGTGTTCCAGGGTCATCTGTTCGTCGGCGCCGCTCTGCTCAACGAAAGCGGCATGGAGCATCACCCGCTGACGCCGATGACCGACGCCAACCTGGTCCGCGTGCTGTCGCGCCAGACCGATGCCACGGTGGGCCTCGTCCCGTTTGCTGTTGTCGAGCAGGGACCGGCCGCGATCCGCCGCGCCATGACCGGGCTGAAAGAGCAGGGCCGCCGCTACGCCATCGTCGATGCCGTGACCGACCAGCATTTGCGTGACATCGGCACGGCCGCCGCCGGCCACGCCCTGATCACCGGCGGCTCGGGTGTGGCAATCGGCCTGCCGCAGAATTTTCGTGACGCCGGCGCGCTGCCGCCGCAGGAGGACTCGGCGCGTCTGCCGGCGGCTGAGGGCCATGCCGCTGTTCTGGTGGGCTCATGCTCGCGGGCTACGGCGTTTCAGATCGCCAGCGCGCGCGATCATGCACCGACCCTGGAGCTGGACGCGCTGGCGACGCCGGACGCCGCGGCCCTGGCACAGCAGGCGCTGGACTGGGCGGATGGCCGCCTTGGCACCGTGCCCGTCGTCATCTCTGCATCAGCCTCCGCCGACAAGGTCGCAGCGCTTCAGGCGCAGCTGGGGCGGGGGGCAGCGGGCGCATTGGTGGAAGAGGCGCTGGCGCTGATCGCCGAGGGCCTGGTCGCGCGCGGCGTGCGCAAGATGGTGGTCGCCGGCGGGGAGACCTCCGGCGCGGTGGTGCAGCGCCTGGGGGTCCAGAGGCTGCGAATCGGCGCCGAGATCGATCCCGGCGTGCCCTGGACCTATGGCGAGGGATCGGGCCCTGCGATGCATCTGGCGCTCAAAAGCGGGAATTTCGGCGCGCGCGACCTGTTCCTCAAGGCGTTCGCGTCATGACCGAGGCCGAGCTCCGCATCCTGCTGTGCGATCTGGCTGCCTCGCTGTTCACGCGCGGCTTTTCGGTGGGCACCGCCGGCAACATCAGCGCGCGGCTTGCGGACGGCTATCTGATGACGCCAACCAATTCCTCGCTGGGCCGCCTTGATCCGGAGCGGCTTTCCAAGCTGGACGCCGACTTCGTCCATATCGGCGGCGACCGGCCGTCCAAAGAGGTGTTCATGCACCGGGCATTCTACCTCGCGCGCGCCGAAGCCGGCGCGGTGGTGCATCTGCATTCCACCCACGCCACCGCCATCGCCTGCCTCGCAGCCCCGGGCGACAAGACGCCGATCCCACCTCTCACGCCCTATTTCGTGATGCGGATTGGCCGGACCTTGCCGGTGGTGTCCTATGTCCGGCCGGGCGATCCGTCGATGGAGGCGCTGATTGCCGAGGCCGCACGCGAGGCGAATGCCGTGCTCCTGGCAAATCACGGGCCGGTCGTGAGTGCACGGTCCCTGGCTGACGCGGTGAACGCGGCGGAGGAACTGGAGGAGGCAGCGCGCCTTGCTTTGCTGCTGCACGGCCGCAACGCGCGGACGCTCACGCCCGCCGAGGTGGACGATCTGCTGACCGTGTTTCACTGATCGCCTGCACCCGTCATATCTGACGGGTACAGGCTTTCGTGTCAGTGCTGGGTCTTTGACATCGGCGCCTTGCGGCTCCGCGCCGGCTTCGCGGCCGCCACGACAGCGGCGGGCGGCGTCTCGGCCGCCTGGTTTGCGGCAGGCTTGCGCGTTGCCGCCTTCTTCTTGGCGGGCGCGTCGGCCACGGCCGGTGCCCCAGCCTTTGCCTTCACTGCCTTTACCGCAGGCTTCGCGGTGGGCTTTGCGGCTGCTTTCTTGGGAGTGGGCTTGATCGGCTCAGGGGCTGGCGGCTCAGTTGCAACCGGTGCCGGCTTTGCGGCCTTCGCTGGCTTGGCTGACGTCGCGACCGGCGCTGCGACGGGTTCCGGCGCCGGAGCCGCCTTTTTGGCGGCAGTCTTCTTGGCCGGCATCGTCGGGGCAACTGCCGCCGGGGGCACGCTCTTCTTGGACACGGTCGTCTTGGTTGCCGGCTTGGCCGATTCCGGTGCCGGCGCGGCCGCGACGGTCTTCTTTGCGGCTGCTTTTTTCGCCGTGGCCGTCGTCACGGGCGCGACGGCGGCGGCGGGAGCGGCTTCCTTGGCGGCCGGTTTCTTCGCGGCAGGTTTCTTCGCTGCCGCCGGCTTCACAGCCGCCGTCTTGGTTGGAGCCTTCATGGCCAAAGCCAAGGCTCGCAGCGCGAAAGGCGTGTCATCGGTCATGTTGGTGCTCTCCTTGTCAGTCGTGGATCGTGGCTGGGCAAGGATCTCAGGCGCCTGTGATCGGGCCATGTCGATTGGCGCCGCTGAACGCTCGGCCACCCGATTTTCCCAAATGCCTCACATCGCCAAAGCAGCATGGTGACAGTAACCACCCCTCGCCCGTCGCACACAGAGAGCGCGTGACTGAAACCGAATCGCGCGACACTTCGTTGCATGCTGTCTTTCGGTGCCGCGCGGCACGGAGTCATGTCAACGAAAAGTCGCCAAAGTATCATTGACAAACGCTACAACCCGCTTCGGGCATCCTGGCATTTTACAGGATGGCCGCGTCCATGGTTTGATCCGGAACCGTATTTGTCATCGTCAGGCTGCCGCATGCCCCGCATCATCACCGTCGCCGCCGCCCAGCTTGGCCCCATCCAGCGCGCCGAAAGCCGCCAGATCGCCGTCGAACGCATGATCCGGCTGTTGGAACGCGCGCATGTCCGCGGCGTGGAGTTCGTGGTGTTTCCGGAACTGGCGCTGACAACGTTCTTTCCCAGGCATTATCTGGAAGACGTAGCAGAAGCCGATCATTGGTATGAAGCAACAATGCCGTCAGACGAGACCGCGCCGTTGTTCGCAGCCGCGAAACGCTTCGGCATCGGCTTTCACCTGGGCTTCGCAGAGATCGTGGACGAGGCGGACGAAACCGGCGCCCTTCGCCGGCGCCGCTTCAACACCGCCATCCTGGTCTCCGGCAAGGGAGACATCCTGTTGAAATACCGCAAGGTCCATCTGCCGGGCCACGCCGAGTTCGACCCCCGGCGCACCACGCAGCATCTGGAGAAGCGCTATTTTGAGCCGGGCAATCTGGGCTTTCCTGTGATCCGCACGCCGATGGGCGGCCTGTCAGGCCTCAACATCGGCATGATGATCTGCAACGACCGCCGCTGGCCCGAGGCCTGGCGTGTGCTGGGACTGCAGGGCGTCGAGCTTGTCGCGCTCGGCTACAACACGCCCAGCACCAACACCACCGGCGCCGGCTTCGAGGCACCGCATCTGCGGGTGTTTCACAGCCAGCTCTCGATCCAGGCCGGCGCCTACCAGAACGCCACTTTCGCCATCGCCTCCGCCAAGGCCGGGGTGGAAGACGGCAACGAGATGTTCGGCCATTCGATCATCGTGAACCCGCAAGGCGAGATCATGGCCCAGGCCACAAGCTGGCAGGACGAACTGATCACGGCCGATTGCGACCTCGATCAGTGCACCCTGGGCAAAACCACCGTGTTCGCCTTCGACAAGCATCGCAGGCCCGAGGCCTACGGCCCGATCACGGCGCAGATCGGCGCCATCGCGCCGGCGGTATGGTCACGCGAGGGACAAATTCTGTCGCGCACCGCCGATGTCGCGTCGCGGCCGGCCGATTCTGACGCAGACTGACCCAGATGGCCGCTCAGTGCGGCCGCTCATGATGGCCGACCTGGGTTGCCATGTTCGAGATCCACACCGTGGCGGCGATCGCGATGGAGGACAGCAGGAACATGCCGTGCAGGATCGCCTTCCACATCAGTGCCTGCGACGTCGAATGGTCAACGTCGATATAGGAGCGCAGCAGGCTAATCGAGGAGATGCCGATCAACGCCATGGAGAGTTTGATCTTCATCGTGTTCTCGTTGGTGTGAGACAGCCATTCCGGGCGTTCGGTGCCGCTGCTGATCTTCAGCTTGGCAACGAACGTCTGATAGCCACCGATGATCACCATGATCAGCAAGTTCGAGATCATCACCACATCGATCAGGCCAAGAACCGTGAGCATGATCTTGGCTTCCTCGTCCGGCCCACCGATCGACAGCACCAGAGCGATCAGCTCCTTGATGAAGATGACGACATAGACAGCCTGCGCCACAGCCAACCCGACATAAAGTGGCACCTGGAGCCAGCGGGTCGCGAAGATGATGGCGCTCGTTCGGCTTTCCATGCTGGCGGCAAGGCCACCAGGTGCTGGCGGGTGCAGCTGCGATACATTCGAGGTGGCCTCATGGGTCGGGGTGTCCATGTCGTCGATCTCTCGCTGCTGCAACTTCAGCGAAGGTGATGGGTCTGGCGGCCCATTGCAACGAAAACGCGCCCTGTCAGACCATGACAATATGTTGACCCCTTTGGGATCTCCACCCTTTGGGCTCTGGCGTCCCGGCTTCTGTCCCTTCGGGCGGGCCACAGGCAGGGCGCCGGCCGGTGCGGCAAGAGCGCGCCGGCTACGTTTGGCGGTCGATGTCGATAAGCTTCCACCCCATCGGACCGATTGTCTTGCCCATACCATCGTCCTTGCCGCCGATGCCGGCCTTTTGGCCCCGCATCTCAGGGCGGTACGAAATCTTGACCTCGCGGCAGATGAACTTGAAGGTCTCCTTAATGACCTCCCCCTCCTGCCAATCGAAGTCGGTAATCAGCATGTCAATGAACTCGATACGCAAATAGGTCCGCAACTCGTCAAGGCCGACCGCGCGGCGTTTGAGAACCACCGCCTTGTCCAGAATCATGACATTCTGGCAGTGATCGAACAACGCGACCGAGGCCGCGTCCATACGGCGCGTGATCGAGATCGGTTCAAGTTCGACCGGGTAGGCGTCCGTGCCCTTGATACCGCCGGCACCCATCTTGAGAAATCTTGAAAATTGCTGCGTTGAGCGCGGCGGAGCGCTGCCACCCTTGGTATCACCGTCCTTGCCGGCGTTCTTAAGGGAGGCAATCTGTTTTTCCAGATCCTGGACCTTCTTATGAAGCTCCTTCGCCATATTTTCAGTCTGTTCCTGCTTCTTATCCGGGTCTTCAGCTTCGTCCTTGTCCTGCGCACTGATTTCGACCTCGAACTCGTCGAGCGAGCAGAACGTCTTGGGTGCGAACTCTCCGGAATTGACCAGCAGATCATCCTTCACATTCACGACGGACTGTGATTCTGCGTTGAGCCACTTGCCCTGAACCATGATCGCCATCAGCGTGTCGCGGGTATCTTCGGCCATGTCGTGCTCCCGTCACTGCCCTGGATTGCGCCGCAGCTGCATGTCATAGCTGTAGGTCACCGGCATGCTTGCCTTGTTCAGCTCACCGCTCGGCTTCTGCGATTTATATTGAACGGTCAGCTCCCGGAACTTGAACTTGACTGTCTCCTTCATAATCTCCGAATCCTCGAACGAGATCTGAACGATCAGCAGGTCCTTGAAATCAAAGCGCAGGAATGAACCGAGCATCTCATCGCCCGTCACCTTGCGCTTGACCAGCGAGGCCTTGGGGAAGCTGATGCCGCTGGCGCAGTTCTGAAACAATACGGGTGATGCACTGTCATATCGCCGGGTGATCGACAGATCGTCCATCCGGACCTGAAACGGACGCGGCTTCGTATCGCTTTTGTCCATCCGCTTCCATTTATCAAAATCTTCCTTTGATATGGACCACCACTTCTCGAACTTTCCAGATTTATCTTTCTTTCCTTTTTTTTCTTCATTTGCGGAATGGCTAAGCTTGTTGCTGCTGCTCTTGTCCTTGCTCTTTTTAGAGGCCTTGTCGGCGTCCTCAATATTCATCCCGATGCGAAAATCGTCGACCGCAAAGAACTCGCCGTTGAAATAGTCGAAGACCAGATCGTCAAGGTCGGTCGTCACCTCGGTGGCACATTCCGCCGGCACCGGCTTGCCTGGGCCGCCTTTGCCGTCGTTGTTCATGATCCTCATGAACACCTCGTTGGTGTTTTCACTCGCCATTGCTGTCCCCTTCCATCTGTGTTGACGGCCTCAGATCGTTCTCAAACTCCCGGCAGCCGGCCGGCTCACCCGGCCGGCAACCGCGATACCAGCCGAAGGGCAACACTCAGGCCTTCCAGCTGATAATGCGGTGTCAGGAAGAACTTGGCTTCGAACTGGCCAGGATCATCCGGCTTTTCTTCCAAAGTGATCTCCGCGTCGGCCAACGGGTGCGTGGCCTTCCATTCATCAGAGGACGTGTTGGGCGATCCGTCGACATAGCCCTGCAGCCAGGTGTCGAGCCAACTCTCCAGCTGCTTGCGTGACTTCGTGCCGCCAACCTTGTCCCGGACCATGCATTTCAGATAATGCGCAAACCGGCAGCACGCGAGCAGATGCGGCAGGCGAGACGACAGAATCGCGTTGGCGGTGGCCGAGGGGTCGGCATATTCCTGCGGCTTTTGAAGGGAATTGGCGCTGATGAAGGCCGCCTGGTCGCTGTTCTTGCGGTGCAGCAGCGGTATCAACCCCAGGCGCGACAGCTCGGCCTCGCGCCGCTCGTTGAGCGTGATCTCAGTGCAGCACCGCGTATCGACGCTGCCGTCAGCCGTGTCGAAATGCAGCATCGGCAAGTCCTCGACGATGCCGCCGCTCTGAATACCGTTGATGCGCGTGCACCAGCCATACATCGCAAAGGACCGCGCGACATTCGCACCCATCGCAAAGGCTGCGTTGGCCCAGGCGAACCGGCTGGGATCGGCTCCTTCCACGTCCTCCTCGAACGCGAAATCGTCCAGCGGGTCGGTCCGCCAGCCATAAGGCAGACGCGACAGCATTCGCGGCATGCACAGGCCGATATAGCGGGAATCCTCCGCTTCGCGCATCGCACGCCATGCCGCATATTCGGGTGTTTGGAAGATGCGGCTGAGGTCCCGCGGATTGGCAAGCTCCGCCCAGGTTTCCATCTGCATCAGCGACGGGGCCGCCCCTGTCAGAAACGGCACATGGGCAGCCGCCGCCACCGCGGCCATATCGGCCAGCAGCTGAAGGTTCTGCGGTTGGTGATCGAAGTAATAATCGCCGACCAGGATGCCGAAGGGCTCACCGCCCATTTGGCCATATTCCTCCTCATAGATCTTGCGAAAGATCGGCGAACTGTCCCACGCAGCCCCGCGATACTTGCGCAGCGTTCGGCCAAGCTCGCGCTGTGAGATATCGAACAGCTTGATCTTCAAAAGTGAGTTAGTTTCAGTGCAGCGCACCATGAAGTGCAGCCCGCGCCAGCTGGCTTCCAAGGTCTGAAACTCTGGGTGATGCAGCACGTGGTTGAGCTGCCCGCCCATCCGGCGATCGATGATACTGTTGACCTGCTCGATCAGCACTCGCGCCGAGCTGCCGGCCAGGGCGGGATAACGCTTCAGCTCCGATGCCAGAATGGCCACACCGGCGCGCAGATCGTCCGGCAGCCTGTTCAGAAACCGCTCGGCCGTCTCGATTTCCGCTTCGGTCTCAACCGCAGCGAAGGCCCGGCTCAGCAACGCCGAGAACTCAGCGATCTCGCTCATGGGCGGCTCCTTGTCGACCCCGACATTGCGTGCGGCGTGGTGCACACCTAGTTGATATTGATCATCCCACCCTTCAACGACATCATCCCCCCGCCATCGAGCGACATCTGCGCGGAGGCCTTGCCCTGGATCTGAGTGCCAGTGATCGTGATGCCGCTGGGATCGATCTTGATGCTGTTGCCGCCCACGGTCAGGGTTATAGATGTCGTAGCGGTGATCTTGACCTCTGTACTGGCCGTCACCTCGAAACTTTGTCCGGTTGTCGTCTTGCTGCTGCCCGCCGAGACATCAAGCGTGTGATTGCCGGCCGAGACGGTCGTGGCCTGCTTGCCCTGCGAAACGGTCGTTGTCTGGTCGCCCTGGGACACAGTGGTTTCGTGCTTGCCTTCCTTGACCGTCATCGAATGATCCTTGGTGATCTCGATGGTGTCGTTGTTCAGCACAACCTTGTGGAAATCCTTCTGGGCCTGGATGAAAATCTCCTCGGAGTCCTTCTTGTCCTCGAAGCGCAACTCGTTGAACCCGCCGCCACCTTTGCTGGAGTTGGTCTTGATGGTGCTGCGGGTCATATTGTCCGGCAGCGGGTAAGGCACGGTCTGGGTGGCGTTGTAGACAACGCCCGTCACCAACGGCCGATCGGGATTGCCTTCCAGGAAGATCACCACGACCTCCATGCCGATGCGCGGAATAAACATCGAACCCCATCCGGCGCCGGCCCAGGTCTGTGCCACGCGGATCCAGCAGGAACTGTTCTCGTCCTCACCTTCTGCACGGTCCCACGGGAACTTGACCTTGATCCGGCCATACTGGTCGGTGCTGATCTCTTCGCCGGACTGACCAACGACCTTGGCCGTCTGCGCCCCACGGATGGACGGTTTGGATGTGGTTTGTGCGAGGCGAAACGGTGTGGTGCCAGGGATGGCGGAAAACGAAACCTTGAAGCTGTCCATCAGCTGTCCGCGAGTATCCGCCTTCGCTTCGGACATCCCGAGCTTGCTGACCGCCGATATGACCAGGTATTCCTGCGCAAGAGCGGTGTCGTCCGTGCCTTTCAGTGAGACCTTGACCCCGCAGCGGATCTTGCGGGCGTTCGACTGCCCCTCGAACACTTGCAGCAAGGCCTTGTATTCCTGGATGCGAACATCGGCGAGTTTCTGGCCGTCATCGGCGGTTTCATAGTCGCCTGGATAGTCAAAGATCTCGAATTTCCCGTACTCATGATCGCCCGGGTGTAACGACTTTGCCGTCAGGTCGGCAGCGGGCGTGGTGAAGTTGTAGTCACGATGGGTGTGCGCGCCAGATCGCAGATCGAGATGGGAGGTGAATTCCCATACGTGGTCCTCCACCGCGCGCTGCTCGGTCTGCCCCGTGGTGAATGGCAGCGCATCGCCGATGGAGGCATGAGAACTTGGATCATCTGACAGCAGCAATTTATGCTCACCATCCTTGTGCTCAAAATAATAATAGATCCCGTACTGTTCCATCAAACGAGTTACAAAAGCAAACGCGCTTTCACGATATTGCACGCAGTAATCAAGCACGATGCTCCCGGCCTGATTCTGGCGTTTGTCCTCAAGTGCGGTGAACTCGTGATCCTTGAACACCTCGTTGATGATGTCCCAGACGGATTTTTTCTGGAAAATCTTGCAGTCATTGGTGCGGGTCAACAGCCAGATCCAGGGGCGCAGCTCGGCATAGTAAGTGTAGACGCCGCCATGCACGCCCATGAAACTCGCGCGCGTCATGATGCCGTTCCAATAAGTCTTGCTGCCATCCCCGTCGGACATGGTGATGGTAACGGAGCTGCCCAGGGCCTTCTCAATATTGCCTTTCGCCTTGCCGCTCGACAGATCCAGCTTGATCAGAAACGGCCGCCCCAGTTCCTCGGTCACGGAGACGCCGTTGAAAATCAACGGAAACCCCGGGTCCGGCTCTACCTTCAGCGTGATATAGGCCTTGTTCGAGCTGTCTGACATCTAGCGATCCGTCCGATCCAGGGTCACTGCGTTGCGGGCGGCCTCAAAGCGTGGCGGGGCAGCGGAAGGCGCGCAGCGCGCCCAGGGTGAACGGGTTGCGAACGCTGCTCGCGTTGAGATCGAACGTGGCGGTTCCTGCTGGGGCGGAGAACACCAGACGGAACTTGTCCGGCTGCCCACTGGGGATCACGCGAATCATGTCGAGCATGCGCAACAGCGCCCAAGGTCCGTCCATATCCATCACCGTCGCGTTGCCTCCCGAGGCCGGCGTCATTGTCACGCGCACCAGGGTCTTGCCGTTCGAAGCCGGCCAGCGGAACTGGGCAGACTCGGTCGGTCCATGGGCGTAGCTCAATGTCTGTCCGGCGATATCGAGCGTGATCTGTCCAATCCCCGCATCCAGTGACACCGGCACCAACTGGAACTTCACCAGAATGGTCTGCGGATCGGCGAAGAGCGATTCACGAATCTGTGCTGCCCGTTCAAGTTGTACGAGAGTTCCAGGCGCCAGCTGCAGTTGGCTCTGATTGGCGGCCTGCCATTTCCATGGCTTAACGGAGGTATCGACAAAGGATTTCAGGTTCTCGTTGAAGAACGCATCGATCATCCCGTTGGGGCCGAGCAGGTGGGCGAAGTCGTCGGTCGGCACATCGCTGGTGCTGCCGGCCACGAACGGGTAGCGGTTGAAGAACGCCTCGTCGCATAGCGGCAGAACCTTGGTCTTCCACGCCGTCACAAGCGCCTGGCTGGCACCGCCGGTAGCAACCGCGCTGCTGCTTTGCGACACCGACGTCAACATCGCCGCCACCGGTGCCGGCAAGTCCTTCGCCAGATCGCGCAGCTGTGTTGCCGCCGCGGCCGACCCGCCACCGCCACCGCCGCCACCGCCGCCCGCCAGACCCAGCAGCGCCTGACCCTGGTTGGGTGCGTTGGAGACCTGGATCATGCCCTGGTAGATCGTGGACATTTTGTCGATCGCAGCCTCCATCGGCGCTGGGCGGTCCTTGTCCGGCGGGAGCACGAAGCGATGCAGATCGCGGAAATGCGAATCTACGCGGCTTGCCGGATCGACCGGCGCTGCGCCGCCTCCGTTGCCGAAGGCCTCGCCCAGGATGTTTGCCACCTCGTTCTGCGAGAACGACAGGCCGCTGCGCCCAAGGACCTGCCCCAGCCCGGCCGCCTTCTGCCCAACCTGGGACGCCTTTTTTGCCAGCTGCGCCTCGGCATTGTCCGCAGCACCCGCGCGGCTCAGCTGCGTCTGCACGGTGAAAGCCGTCAGAATGTTGCGCAACGGCGAGTTCGGCCCGCTGATCAGACCCAGCTGCTCAACCGCCTCGTTCACGTTGGTGAACGGTTTGACAGCAACGTCGCCCAGCATCACGTCCCAGCGGCGGACATATTCGTCCAGATACAGCCCCACCACATCGCGGCGCAGCTTGTTCACGTCTGCCAAAGTCTCGGACACGCCGCGCTTTTCACGCCCCAGCACCCAGCTGTCTTCGGAGATGTCTTTCGTCACCGTCGGCAGCAGCGGCAGGAAGGTGTTGTGATAGCCGGACCAGGTGAAGATGCCGGGAACCCCAGCAGTGAGGGGCTTGCCGGACCGCAGCACGAACACGCGGCCCGACCCCGCACCGCCATTATCCGCCACCGTCCATTCCGGCAACGCCGTCACGCGCGGCGAATGAATGATCCGGCCATAGCTATATTCGGCCAGCGGCACGCGGTTGAGGATCTGGCGCACCTGCGCGATCAACGGCCCGTTCACCGCAATCGCAGTCAACGGCTGCTGCAGCATCGCATCGACATGATAAAGCAGTGAGTCTCGTGTCTCCGCGTCGTCCTCGCTGAAGGCCTGATTGAAGTCCGCGATGAACCAGGACATCACCTGGTCATGATCGAGCGGCCCCTGCCGGCCGAGCACGAGGTAGACCTTGAGGGCGGCATACAGATAATCCGGCTTGGCGATGTTGGCCTGCAGCTGCGTCTCGAGCCGCGCCAGCAACCGCGGCAACAGCAGTGAATTGAGCGCCCGGTAATAAGCGCTGACCGAGGCCGAGGTGATCTTCTCGCCCTGGTAGAGACCGAACGTCAATGCCAGCGGGGTCTCGGCATCGCGCTGGTCGTACCCGCCATGCATCTGGCGCAGCGTGTCCAACGCCGGGACAACCGCGCGAAGATCGGTGTCGTTCGGCCCACGCTTGGTGACCTCGGCGAGCTGGCCGTTATAGACACCGGCCGCCGCGCGGGCGTCATCGATGATGCCGGTGTTGCCGATATAGCTCGAGGTCCAGCCCGCGATGCAGATCAACAGGAACACGACCGCAGCCGCATACACGCCGCGATAGGTCCATTTCGTGCGGCGTTCCACGCGCTTGTCAAAGCTCACAAGCGAGGCTTCGGCAAACACCACGTCGCGCATCGTCCGTGTCAGGAAGTAACTCCTTCCCGCGCCGCTGAACGCCGACACGGCCTGGCGCGCAAGGCCGAACTGGCCCGCCATCACGCCAAGCAAGCGATCGATCGGCGTGCCGTCCTGCGTGCCGGAAGTGAAATACACGCCGCGCAGGAACGGCCGCTCCTCCAGCCGGCTCGGGCGGAAGATCTCCGTCAGGAAGTCGTTGGCGATGTCGCGCATCGAGGCGAATTGCTGCGGAAACCCGTAGATCAGGCGGCGGCGAATAACGTCTGTCTCCTGGCTCACACGCTCCAGCATCCCAGCGTTCAGACGCGACATCAGCAGGTCGAACTCGGGCGCGAAGTTCGCAACCGCGCCGCCGACCTCGCCCGTCCCGTCATCGATCGGGAACGTCATGCCCCAAACCTGCTCGCGCTCTTCCTTGCCGAGATTTTCGAAATACTCGACAAATCCCGCAATCAGGTCGGTCTTGGTGAACAGCACATAGATCGGCACCCGCACGCCGAGCTCGTCCTGCAGCTCGCGCAGGCGCTTGCGCATGGCGCCGGCATGGGCCAGCCGATCTGCCTCCGGCAGTGCCGCCAGATCCGGCAGGCCGATCGCAAGCAGCGCGCCGTTCAGTGGCTGGCGGCTGCGGTTCTTTTTCAACAGCCGTAAAAATCCAAGCCAGCCGGCCGAATCGACCTTCGCCTGACTGTCCTGCGTGGTATAGCGCCCGGCCGTGTCGATCAGCACCGCTTCGTCGGTGAACCACCACTCGCAGTCCCGCGTACCGCCCACACCGCGCAACGCGGCTGGACCACTGGCCTCGGCGAGTGGGAATTTAAGCCCGGAATTCACCAGCGCCGTCGTCTTGCCCGCACCCGGTGGGCCAATGAAAATATACCAGGGCAGCTCATACAGTCGCCGGCGTCCTCGCCGCCCACCTGGCATCTTCTTCAGCTTCGCCAAAGCATCCTTCAGCCGCGTGCTGAGAACCGCCACCTCCTCCGCCGACGCGATCGCGTCCTTGTCTGGCTCCGCCACCGCCTCGGCGAGCTTCTTGTCTTTCTTGTTGTGGCTCATCGTCGTCAGGATATTCCCGATCAGCCACAGCACCAGCAAAATGCCGATTGCGATCAATCGCCCGATCTCTGAATCGAACGGATGCGCCTGGCCAAACGCGATCAACGGCCCGAAGATCCAAATCAGGACTGCCAGAACCAGAACTGCAAACAACGTTTGGAACCAGTGAGACCGAACGAATTTGATCAGAAACTGAGGCATGACTGCATTCGCCTATCGTTGCTGGGTGCGAGGCAAAGGAAGGCCAGGGCAGCGCCCAGGCCTTCCTTTTGCAACACACCCGATCATGGGGCCGAGAACGTACGGGTCAGAACGATCTCGATGCGGCGGTTTTGCTGGCGCCCTTCTGGTGTGGCGTTGCTGGCCAGCGGGTCGGAGTCAGCCTTGCCGATCGCGCGGACGCGATTTGGGTCGGACAGTTTGGACCTAATGATGCGCGCCACCGTCTCCGCGCGGGACTGCGACAGTTCGAAGTTTGACGGAAAGCGCGCCGTGCGGATCGGCTGGTTGTCGGTGTAGCCGTTGACCGAGATCGTGCCCATCTCGTCTTGCAGCGCGCCGCCGATGCGCTCGACCAGCGGGCCGGATGCGGCCCCGAGGGTTGCCTGCCCGGAGTCAAACAGGTTGCGGCTGGTCAGGCGGACGGTAAGGGACTGCGCATCCTCTAGCACCACAACGAGCCCGGCCTTGATCTCCGGCTCCAGGAACCGGCTGATCTTGACCTGCAAGGTGCTGACCGGCGGTGGTGGTGGCGGTG
>CAIQQQ010000427.1 GCA_903873995.1 uncultured Rhodospirillales bacterium | reverse complement strand
CGGACGGCACGGCCCTGCGAGACCGCGTGCTCCGGGGCGAAGCCCCCACCGTCACGCTCCACGCCAAGGTGGACACAGGCTGGCGCCCCACCCCGATCCTGGTGGCCGAGCTGGACGCACCAGATTCAGATCGGCCAGAACCGGACGCCCCCTTCATCCTGTTCTCCGGCCATCACGACACCTGGTATTTCGGCGTGATGGACAACGGCAGCGCCAACGCCACCATGATCGAATGCGCGCGCGTGCTGGCGCAGCACCGCACCTCCTGGCGCCGCGGCCTGCGCCTGTGCTTCTGGTCCGGCCACTCCCATGGCCGCTATTCCGGCTCCACCTGGTATGTGGACACGCATTGGGCCGAGCTCGACCGGCGATGTGCCGTGCACGTCAATGTCGACAGCACCGGCGGCGTTGGTGCGACGGTGCTCACCGAGGCCGCCGCCCCCGCCGAGCTCGCAGGCCTCGCGGGCGATGCGATCCGCCTCGTCACCAACGAAACCCATATCGGCAAGCGCCCCGGCCGCAACAGTGACATGTCGTTCTGGGGCATCGGCATCCCCTCCATGTTCGGCAGCCTCAGCCTGCAGCCGCCCTCGCCCACCAAGATGCGCAACGCGCTCGGCTGGTGGTGGCACACCCCGCACGATCTGCTGGACAAGATCGACGAGGCCAATCTGGTGCGAGACACCAAAGTGTTTGCCGCCGCCCTGTGGCGCCTGCTGACAGATCCGGTGCTGCCGCTGGATTTCGCGGCTGCCGCGCAAGAGATCCAAACCGAGATCGACACGCTCGCCGCGGCACTGGGCGACCGCCTGTCCCTGCAACCCCTGCACGATGCCGCCGCCCGCCTGCACGAAACCGCCGCCGCCCTTCCTGCCTCAGGCCGTGACCCCGCCGAGATCAACCACGCCCTCATGCACATCGCCCGCGCGCTGGTCCCGATGGACTACACGAGCGGAGACCGCTTCAGCCATGATCCAGCACTCCAGCAATCCCGCCTCCCGGTGCTGGACCCGATCCGAACGCTGATGGCGGCGTCCCCGGACCAGATCCCGTTCGCCCGCGTGGATGCCATCCGGGCGCGCAACCGGATGCTGCACGCCCTCATGGAAGCCGCCGCCGTTTAACGACGGCCTGGCCGCTCGCCGGCCGCCAGCCGCGCATCGAGCGTCGCGATGCAGGCGGGCAGCCCAGCAAGACTGTCGATCACCGCATCGGCACCGGCCGCATAAAGCTCTGCCGCCGCGCGCAGCCGCAAAGTGGCCCGCGTGCCTTCGTCCAGCGCCGACAGCTCCTCGGCCGACAGCCCCGCGATGTTGCCGCTCAACGCGAGCCCCACCGTCCATGTCCCGGCGGCCACGCCCTCGCCGATCCCCGGCGGCGTGTCGTCCACCTTCACCACGTGTTGCGAAGGCCAGATGCCCATGCGCGCCATCGCATGCCACATCATCAGGGGGCTCGGCCGCCCCTGCGGCAGATCGCCGGCGCAGATGGTGAATTCCGGCGCATACCCGCCCGCCTCGGCGATCGGCGCCAGCACATCCATGATCGGGCGCGTATAGCCCGTGGTGGCGGCGATCCGCAGTCCGCGCCCTCGCAGCTCCGCCAGGGCGTCCAGCGCGCCAGGAATGAAATCGGCATGCGCGGTCACGGACGCCACGTTCATCGGCTCGAACACCGCCATCACCGCATCGATGTCCGCCTCGCTCATCGCCCGGCCTTGCGCCGCCAGCCATGCCTTCGCAACGGAAGGCGTCTGCCCCACCATTCGGATATGGTCGCGCTTGGCCATCCCCATCGGCCCACGCGCATCGGCGATCGTGATCGCCACGCCAAACGCGCCGAACGCCCGCACGAACGCCCCCATCGGCGCGCGCGAGCCGTGATCGACCACGGTGCCCGCCCAATCGAGAATGACAGCCTGGATGCTCATCGGAACGCTCCCATGCGGATGGATCAGAAATGCGGCGGTGGCGGCTCGCCCAAAAGATCGGCGATGGTCTCCTCGCCGATGGCGAACGCGGTGCTGGCCCCGGTGCCGGACGTCACCAAGGCAAGCCGCACACAAGGATGGGGCGCTGCGATGAACGCCGTCTCGGGGCCGGAGGGATAGACGCCGATCCAGCGCTCGGTCACCTGGGGGTTGTCGATCGCAAGCGTGGCGCTGAGCTCGGCCAGGATCCGGTCATCAACGTCGCCAGGCTGGAACGGGTCCGGCGTGTCGGAATAATGATGGCTGTCCCCCACCACCATCGACCCGTCGGCCCCCTGCACGGCGATGAGATGGATGCCGTCGGCCAGCCACTCGCCCTGTTCCGCCGCCAGCCGCGCGCGCAAGGCGGGCAGGGACGGGCTGTCGGCATAGCCAAGATACCGCACCAGGCCCAGATCGCTCATCACGGCGGCGCTGAGCGTGAAGCCCGGATCGGCAACGCGCATCATGTGCAGCTTGCACAACGTCACGCCGCGCTCGGCGATCACGTCCGGAAACAGGCTGGCCAGATCGGTGCCCGGGCACACCACGATGTGCGGCGCGGACAGAACGCCCGATGGCGTCTCGATCCGCCCGGTCTCGACCGACAACGCGGCCGTGCGCGGCAGAAACGTCACACCCTCGGCCGCAAGCCACGAGGTGAGCTGCGCCACCGCATACCGGCTTTCCACCCGCAGCTCGTGGGGCGAATGCAGCGCGCCCACGAGGTTGCCGCGCAGCCCCTCGGCCTCCTGCTGCAAAGCGGCGCCGCGCAGGATGCGGCAGCCATCGCCCATGGTGGTGGCCGCGAACTCCTCCAGTACCGCCAGCGCCTCCGGCCTGCGCGCGCAGACCAACAGGCCACGGTGATGAATCGCAATGCCCGCCGGCCCAGCCACCTCCGCCCACACGTCGCGCGAGCGCTTGGCGCGTCGCCAGGTGATGCCGGCCTGCTGCCCGGTCACGGTCACAAACCCGAAATTGCGCACCGAGGCGCCGGCGGCACGTGTGTCGCGGTCAAGAACCGCTGTCTTCAGTCCGGCCCGGTGGGCTGCTAAAGCGTGGCCCAGCCCCACAATCCCGCCGCCTACGATCAGGCAATCATAATTCTGTTCCATGCTGTCGCGGGATAAGCCAATCGGGCCACCCGCGACAAGCGCGGGATCATGACCGTTTCGGCGTACTCTCTCCCAGATCCCACCAGATCCCGGCATAGGCCGCCATCCCCTCGCGCGCCGCCGGGATCAGCAGATGCTCATTGGGCCCGTGCTGCTTGCAGCCGTTGTAGCTGAGCGGAATCCACACCAGCGGCACGCCCAGATGATCGACGAAAACATCACCGGGCAGCCCGCCGCCGCCGTTCGGCACGATCTGCACGGGCTTGTTCAGGCTGCGCGCCATGCTGGCCTGCACATGGCCAACCCAGGGATTGGCAGGATCGGTGCGGCTTGCCGTCATGCGCACTCCCTCCGCCTCGATGCGGATCTCCGGAAACCCGGCCTCGTCCAGATGGCGGCGCAACGCGGCCTCGAACGTGTCCGGATCGGTATCGACGGTGTAGCGCAGGTGGCACGTGGCGCGGGCATCCGGCGCCACGGCGTTGAGTGGCGCGTCGGGCTTGCCCGACACCATCGCCAGCACGATGAAGCTCGTCCAGGCATAGACCTTCTCAGCCGAGGTCAGCCCCGGCTCGCCCCATTCGGGATTGACCGTGGCACTCTCCTCGCTCTGCATCTCGCAGCCCTTCAGCACGTCGCGCACCGAGGCCGGGATGCCGGCATGATCGCCCTGGCCAGGCAGCCAGTCGCGCACCAGGATCTTGCCATGCCGATCGGCGATGCTGGCGATCGCATGGGCCATCACGATGGCCGGATCGATCGTCATGCCCCCCCAGTTGCCGCTGTGAACCCCGCCCGGGCGCGTCTCCAGCACCAGGTTGAACTGCCAGATGCCGCGGGTGCCGGTGAAGATGGTGGGCGTCTCAGGCGTCATGCGCGGCCCGTCGGACGCGATCAGTGCGTCGGCGGCCAGCAGCGCGGCATGGCCGGCCACGAACTCGCGCAACCCCTGCGAGCCGCGCTCCTCGCTCATCTCCAGCACCATCTTCACGTTGAAGCCGAGATGCCCGCGCGTGGCCAGCACCGCCTCCAGCGCGGTCAGCACAATCGCATGCTGCCCCTTGTTGTCCGCCGTGCCGCGCCCGTACCAACGATCGCCGCGCTCGGTCATCACCCACGGCGTGAGACCCGGCTCCCATTGCTCATCGAGGCCGCGCACGGTGTCGCCATGGCCGTAGGTGAGAATGGTGGGAAGGGCAGGGTCCTCGATGCGGCTCGCGGTCAGGATCGGGCCGAAGCCAGGCTTTGGGTTCGGGTGGATGGTCGTCTCGAATCCCATCGCTGTGAGCCACGGCGTGATCGCCTGGCCCAGATAGCGCTGCACATCCGGCGCGAAGGCCGGGTCCTGGGAGGTGCTGGGAATGGCCACCAACGATGCCAGCCGGTCCTTGAACGCCCCACCGTCAAAGGCGGCCAATGCTGTGGCAATAGCGGTCTCACGGCTCATGCGGGTCTCCTGAAAGTCAGAACGAATTGGGCGGACAGGCCGATCACCAGGCCCCAGAACGCGGCGCCAAGCCCAGCAAGCGTCATGCCGGAGGCCGTGCAAAGAAAGGTGATGAGCGCCGCATCGCGCTGGCGCGCATCGGCGAGCGCCGCAGACAGCCCGCCCAGGATCGCGCCGAGCAAGGCCAGCCCCGCGATCGCCGCGATCAGCTCGCGCGGCAGGGCCGCGAACAGGGCGGCGAGCGTTGCGCCGAAAATGGCGATCAGCAGATACAGCGACCCCATCGCGACACCCCCGATCCAGCGCCGGCGCGGATCGGGATGCGCGTCCGGCCCCGCGATCAGGGCCGCGGTGATGGCGGCCGTGGTGATGCCATGGCAGCCGAATGGCGCCAGCAGCATCGACACGCTGCCGATCGACGTCACCAGACCGCGTGGCGCCACGGTGTAGCCGGCGCCGCGCAGCACCGCGAGACCGGGCAGATACTGCCCCGTGATCGCCACCAGCGCCAGCGGGACGGCGATGTTGATGGCAGCACCCAGGGTGAAGTCAGGCACGGTCAGCACCGGCACCGCAAAATTGAGTGCCACATGGCTGAAATCGGTCTGCCCGCGGAACGCCGCGATCGCGATGCCGCCCAGCAGCACCAGGCTGATCGCAAATCGCGGCAGCAACCGTCGGGCCGCAAGATAGATCAGGATCATAGCGCCCACCATCAGCGGCTGGCGCCCTGCCGAGATGAAGGTGTCCGCCCCGAAGCGGAACAGAATGCCCGCCAACATGGCCTGCGCGATGGACACCGGCACGATCTTCATCACCCGGTCAAACAGCCCGGTCACGGCCAGCAGCAGAATGGCAGCCCAGGCCACGACATATGCGCCGATCGCCTCCGGATACGTAACGTTGGGCAGCGATACCACCAGCAGCGCCGCCCCGGGAGTGGACCACGCCACCGATACCGGCGCGCGATGCACCAGGCTGAGCACCACTCCGCACACACCGCTCCCAAACGAGACCGCCCAGATCCAGGACGACAGCAACTCGGAGGACAGATGTGCCGCCTGCGCCGCCTGGAAGATGATCACCACAGAACCGGAATAGCCCGCGAGGATCGCAACCATCGCTGCCACAACGGGCTGCAGCAGCCTCATGAAGCGGCCTTGGGTGGAACCTTGTGCGGGGCCTTGGGCAAAAATCCGTGTGACAGCGCGTGATAGATGCCCTCGCGGCACACCAGCCGGGATGTGGCGCTCGCCACCAACGCCACCAGCATCACCGGCACCAGCATCGCATGACCGTCCGTCATCTCCGTCACGATGACGAACGCCGTGATCGGCGCCTGCACCACGCCTGTGAAGTAGCCGACCATGCCCAGCAGCGCCATCGCCGGCAGCGGGGCCAGCGGCGCGATCGCGGCGAGTTCCTGCCCAAGCCCCGCGCCCACGGCCAGCGAGGGCGAAAACAGCCCGCCCGGAATGAAGGTGACGGCGCTCAGCAACGTTGCCAGAAGCTTCAGCAGGCCAAAGCCCAACGGCGGCGGCGTGCCACCATCGAGCAGCCGCAGCGCCTGGCTGTAGCCGGTGCCGAACACGGTGCCGGCGGCCATCAGGCCGCACAGCGCCACGCCCAGCCCGCAGGCGCCGGCCAGCAACGAGGGGTGCGCCTTCAGCCAGCGGCCGGCGCGAAACGGCCACGGACCGGCGGCATGGATCACGATGCGGCTGAACAGACCGCCGAGCAGTCCGCCCGCCACCCCGCACAGCGGCACGGCAAGCCATTCCCGCAGCGAATGCAGCGACAGGACGATATGGCCGAAATAGGTGTAGTTGCCGACCCAGCTCAGCGACACGGCGCCGGCGGCGATCACGGTCGCGATCACCACGCCGCTGGTGCGCGTCTCAAAGCTGCGGCTCATCTCCTCGATGGCGAACACGATGCCGGCCAGCGGCGTGTTGAATGCCGCCGCCACACCGGCTGCCGCCCCCGCCAGCACCAGCCCGCGCTGCCGCCGCGGCGAGATGTGCCCCACCGCATACATGACCGAGGCGCCGACCTGCACGGTGGGCCCTTCCCGCCCCAGCGATCCGCCGATCAGCAGGCCGAACGCGGTCAGCAGCATCTTGCCCGCCGCCACGCGCAACGACACCAGCCGGCGCCGCTGTGTCTCGTCGCTCAGCGCGCGGGCGGCGATCGCCTGGGGAATGCCGCTGCCGCCGGAATTGGGAAACCAGCGGCGCGAGACGAACGACGACACGGCAAATCCCACCGGCGTCAGCAGCAGCGGCAGCAGCGGCACGGCCTGCCGCATCGCCTCGAACGCCGTCTGCGCCGCATCCGCTATTATGGCGAACAGCACGGCAGCCGCACCCACCGCGAGCCCGCCGGCCAGGAAGGTCAGCCGGATCTGTCCCTGCCGCGACAGGGCGCGCAGGCGGCGCGGCAGCACGGGCGACAAACCGCGCCCCCTCAGAGGTTCAGTGACGCGAAGTCGCGCCCGGCCTCAACCAGCTGCTCCAACAGCGGTGCCGGCTCGAAGCCCGGCCCGCTTTCGGCGTGAAGCTGGCGCACCAGGTCGAGCACCGCCGGCAGCCCCATCGCATCGGCCGCATGCATCGGTCCGCCACGCCAGGCCGGGAAGCCGTAGCCATGCACCAGCACCACATCGATGTCAGACGGCCGGGCAGCGATCTGCTCGCCCAGGATCTTTGCCGCCTCGTTCACCATCGTCACCAGAACACGGCGCTGGATATCCTCAGCCGCGATCTTGCGCCGCGTGATCTGCCGCTCGGCCGAGGCACGCTCCACCAGCGCCGTCACCACCGGGTCGATCTCGCGCTTGCCGTCCTTGTGGATGTAATAACCAGAGCCGGTCTTCTGCCCGTAATGACCCAGCTCGCAGATCCAATCGGCGATCGGCACATATCGCGCGGCCGGATCACGGGTCGGCGCAAGCCGCTTGCGGTTGGCGTAACCGATATCGAGGCCTGCGAGATCCGCCACCGCATACGGGCCCATCGCCATGCCCCATGATTCGAGCGCCGCGTCCACCTCATGCGGCAGCGCGCCGTCCTCCAGCGCGAAATCGCATTGCTTGCGCCAGGTGAACAGGATGCGGTTGCCGATGAACCCGTCGCACACGCCGGAGATCACCGGCTGCTTCCTGATCCGCTTGGCCAGCGCCAACGCGGTTGCCAGTACGGCGGGCTCGGTCCGCCCCGCGCGGACGATCTCCAAAAGCTTCATCACATGGGCCGGCGAGAAGAAATGCAGCCCCAGCACGCGCTCGGGTTTGTCCACCACGTCGGCCAGCAGATCGATGTCGAGATAGGACGTGTTGCTGGCCAGGATCGTGTTGTCGCGCACCACGGCCCCGAGCCTGCGGAACAGATCCTGCTTCGCCCCCAGGTTCTCGATAATCGCCTCGATCACCAGATCGGCATTGGCCAGGGCCGCAACGTCGGTGGCAAACCCAATTCGCCCAAGCCGCGCCGCATGCTCGGACGCCGACAGCCGGCCCTGCTTCATCTGCCGGTCATAGACGGCGCGGATCCGGCCCTCAGCCCCGGCCACCGCCGCGTCCGACACCTCGACGAGGGTGACGGGGAGGCCGGAATCAGCCAGCGCGATGGCGATGCCCGAGCCCATCGTGCCGCCGCCGACAACGCCCGTGGCCGCGATCGTCCAGGGCTGCTCGACCGTTGCAAGCTTCGCCGCCGCGCGATCGGCGTTGAAGATGTGGCGCAGCGCCTTGGATTGCGGCCCGGTGCGCAGCACCCGGAACGCCTCGCTCTCGCGCACCAATGCCGCGTCGAACGGCACATCGAGCGCCATAGTCACACATTCGGCGCACGCAACCGGCGCCACCGCCCCGCGCGCCCGCTTCTTCACCGATGCAACCGTGGCATCGAACGCCACGCGATCCACCGCCGGCACCGCCCGATCGCGCACCCGCGGCAGATCGCCGGCCGCTGCCATATCGCGCGCCCGCTGCATCGCAGCCGCAAGCCGATCGGTTGCCACCTCATCGACGATGCCATGCTCCATCGCCTCGCCCGACGGCACGTGCCGGCCGGAGGTGATCATCTCCAGCGCCACCATCGCGCCCGCCACGCGCGGCAGGCGCTGCGTGCCGCCAGCCCCCGGCAGCAGCCCGATGCGCACCTCCGGCAGACCGACCATCCCCTCGGGTGCCATGATGCGGGCATGGCAGCACAGCGCCACTTCCAGCCCGCCGCCCAACGTGGTGCCGAACATCGCCGCCACGATCGGCTTGGGGCTGGTGTCGAGCGCCTGGCAGACATCCTGCGTGCTGGTGCCGCCCGGCGGATTGTCGAACTCGCGGATATCGGCGCCGGCGATGAACGTCCGTCCCGCGCAGGTCAGCACGGCGCCCACCAAGGTCGCGTCCGCCGCCACCTCCGCGATCG
>CAIQQQ010000426.1 GCA_903873995.1 uncultured Rhodospirillales bacterium | reverse complement strand
TGGACACCGCCGCCGGCCGTCCAGCCGCCAGAATGACCGTCGCACTGTTCGAGCTGAACGGCGAACGCCGAACCCTGCGTGCCGCCACTGTCACGAACGCCGACGGCCGCACAGACGCCCCGCTGATCCCGCACGGGTCCCTGCGCATCGGCGTCTACGAGCTCCGCTTCGACGTCGGCACCTATTTCCAGAGCCAGCCAGACCCGTCCTTTCTGGGCGTGGTGCCGATCCGCTTCGCCGTCGCGGAGCCGGAGACGCATTACCACGTCCCGCTGCTGGTCAGCCCCGGAGCGTATTCGACGTATCGGGGGAGCTGAAAGCGTAGCATCGACCCATGCGAACGAAGTTAGGCCTGCAGCGCGACGAGACCGCCAGCTATCACCGGCCGAATCCAAATACTCCAAAGAAAACAGCACTGTGAGCTGACAGCCACACCTCCGGCGCCTGCCCCAGCCGTCCTGAAATAACCGAACGGTCAAGCGTTGCCATCTTGTCGAAGCGAACAGCGGACCGGACCTTTAGACCCGTTCCGATCTCCGGATCGAGCATCCCGATGTCAGGCCCGGTCCGCGGCACCGATGTGATGAAGCACACGATCAGGTCGATGCGCCGATCGTTATCGTCTGACACAATAAGCGCCGGACGTCTTTTATCGCCGGACAGGTCAATGAATGGCAACCGTGTCAGAACGATACTGCCAAAACCAAACACCTAGTGTCCCGCACCAGGAATTCGCCTTGCGAATTTCTGGTGCGGGACACTAGCCGGCGGGCTTCACAAGATCGTCGTCCGAATAAAGTTCGGGTTCCTGGTCGAGCCAATCAAACCCGCCGCCAGCCTTTGCGATCGCCGCCATCGGCACATCCGGTGCCACAACGTCCACGACCGCATAAACGATGGCATCTTGCGCGACGCCCCGCCGGAGAAGCTCCGCAGATATCTGTCCTGCCTGCGACTCGACCACGAGATGGCGCACGACACTGTCCTCTTTCCGGTTGCACGCCACATATGAGTGCTGCGGATGTCTGAAAGCGAAGGGAACTGCGAGGCTGCCGGCCCAACGAGGCAGGTGCCAGCCGGCTACCCAACCTCCGCCAGTTCCACAACCGCCGCCGCCAGCACCCGCGTCCCCGCCCCCAACTGCTCGGCTGACGAATATTCCGCCGGATTATGGCTGATCCCGTCCCGACACGGCACGAAGATCATCCCCGCCGGCGCCACGCTGCCCACGAACTGCGCATCGTGAAACGCACCGGACGGCATGCGCCGATGCCCCAACCCGCATGACGATGCGGCGCGCTCCACACAGTCCACCACCGCCGGATCGAACGCGGCCGGCAAGGCATGGAACGTCTCCACAATCTCGGCCGCACACTGCAGCAACGCCCCCTGGATGATCCCGCCCACCGCATCGCCGCGCGCGATCAGCACGTCGCGGTCCGGATGGCGCAGATCGATCGTGAACACCACCTGCCCCGCCACCGAGTTGGAGCTGTTGGGAGACACCACCATCCGCCCCACCGTGAAACGCAGCACGTCATCCGGATCGGCCATCGCCACGTTCAACGCCGAGATCGCGCGGATCGCGTCCTGCAGCGCGTCCCGCCGCAACGACAGCGGCGCGGTGCCGGCATGGGCGGAGGCGCCGTTGACCGTGACGCGGAACCACCGGCTGCCCTGGATGCCCGTCACCACGCCAACATCAAGGCGTTCCGCCTCCAGCAGCGGGCCCTGCTCGATATGCGCCTCGATATAGGCATGCGCCCGTCCGCCCAGCGCCCGGCGCGGCAGATCGGCCTCTGAGTCCAGCAGCGCCGCCAGCGCATCGCCATACCGCACCCCATCGCCGTCGCGCACATCGTCCCAGGTGTTGGCCGCACGAAACCCGGACCACGCCATCGATCCGGTGCAGCCCGGCTGAAACCGCCCGCCCTCCTCGTTGGTCCAGGCCACCACCTCGACGGAGCGGCGCGTCACAACGCCGGCATCGTGAAGGGCTGCCAGCACCTCGATCCCGGCGACCACGCCATACGCCCCGTCGAACCGGCCGCCCTGCGGCTGGCTGTCGAGATGGCTGCCCGTCAGCACGGGTGCGGCGTCCGGATCGCTGCCCGCTCGCCGCAGGAACAGATTGCCGGCCGCATCCACGCTGGCCTCAGCGCCACAGTCGCGCGCCCAGCCGATCACCAGGCGGCGCGCCTGCGCGTCCAGCTCGGTCAGACAGGCGCGATTGACGCCGTCGCCGGGGATGGCGCCCAGGCGCGACAATTCCATCAACCGATCCCATTGCCGCGCGAAAACCGTCTCGACCATTCCGACCCCTCTCGGTATTGTGAAGTTACAAGCCGGTAATATGTGATGTGTGGCGCACCGGCGCACGTCCTTACCGCAAGTGGAGATCGTGCGTGAACGTCGTCACAGGACAGATCGCCACAACCTTGCGGCTGTTCGAAAGCCTGGGGGACGACCGCGAGCTCAGCCTGGTGCAGCGCCTGGTCGGCGCCGGGCAGACCGACAGGCTCCGGTTCGATGAGGTGTCGCTCGATGTTCTGCTGGACGGGTTGTCCGATCGGTTCGCAGACCTCGTCGGCCCCGGGCGTCTACCGCTGGACCACGACGCGGACGGGCAGACGATCCTTGCCACCCGGTCCGGCCTGCGCGCGGTCGTTCCGGCCCTGGAGGATGGGGCCGATGGCGACGTCGCCATGCATGCCAGAATGTTGCGACGCACCTTGCTTCAGGATCTGGCCAGTGGCGGCCGGATCTGGGTGCGCAAGGCCAATGCCGGCGAGGAGCTGGCCTGCGCCTACCGCCTGCTCGCCGCCTTGCGCCGGCACGGCACCAATCGGCTGCTATGGGTGCTGCCGGAGGACGACGCCAATCCCGCCGGCAGCGTCGCGGTGCTGGAAGACGGGCTGCTCTGCGGCCGCGTCGCCCATTTCGCCCGCGACACGCCGCGGCTTGATATCTGCGTCGATGACTGGCTCGAGCTCTGTCAGGGCGCGCGTCTGCTGACCCTGATCGATGCGCCGCCCGGCGAGATCCGCCTTGCGTCACGCGCGCATGTGCCCGCGAACCTGCTGGAGGGCACAGCATCGTTTCATGGCGGATGGTGGCAGCGCGAGGCGGTCTGTGTCTCAGCACCGGAGGCCGGGTCACCCGCCCCGCCAGAGCCGGACAGCGTGGTCATGACCCATCGCCTGACCAAGCAGACCGACGGAACCGTAGCCACCGTCTACGGACGCTACATTCCAGACGGGCTGCGCCCCGGTGCCGTGTATGTCGCCTCGCTGTGGGTCAACATCCCCCAATCCTTCGACGGAGACATCGTCGGCGTTGTCTGCGACGGGTTCGATTCGCTGGAGCTTGCCAACGCCGATCTGGCCCGGCGTGGCATCTGGCAGCGCGTGTGGGTCCAGACGCGGATCCCCGGCCACCTGACCGCGGCCAATCCGTCGCTTTACGTTGTCGGCCCGGCCGCCAGCGTGGTGCACACCGCGTGCTGGAAGCTCGAGCTCGGTTTCACGCCGAGCCCTTGGCGCGGCGAGCCCCGCCTCGCGTAACATCCGCCCGCCTCGCTGGTCCCGGTCTCATCCAGTCAGGGATCAGGCCACATGACCGCATCGATCATCACGCGCCGCGCCACGTTGGCGGCGGCCTCGACGTGGATCTTCAGCACCGCCGCCCATGCCGAGCCATTGATCTTGCAGACGAGCGACGGCGTGCGTGTCACAGCGTTCCCCACCATGGCGGCCGATCCGGCCGCTCCGCTGATCCTCCTGTTCCACATGGCCGGCAGCAACGCGGCCGAATACGCCCCCATTGCTCAGCGCCTCGCGCGTGAAGGCTATGCCAGCCTCGCCATCGACCAGCGCTCCGGCGGCCGGCTGTTCGGCCGGGACAACGAGACGGCGCGCCACGCCGGCAGCCAGAGCTTCGATGCGGCGCTGCTGGATCTGGAGGCCGCCTTGGCCTGGGCGGTGATGCAGCAGCCCAGGCGCCGAATCGCCGTGCTCGGCAGCAGCTATTCGGCGGCGCTCGTCTTCGTGCTCGCCGCGCGCCATGCCCCCGACATCGCCGCCGTGCTGGCGTTTTCGCCCGGCGAGTTCCTGAACACCTCCGTCAAGGGTGCCAGCGCGCACGTCACGGCCCCGGTCTTCGTCACCTCCGCCCAGGACAGCGGCGAGGAACGCGAAGCTGCCGCCATTCTCGGGGCCAGCCCGGCCGTCTTGCGCGTGCAGTATCGGCCGGTCGCCGGCGGCGTGCATGGTGCCTCGACATTGCGCAGCGACGCCAACCCGGGCGGAGTCGAGGCCAACTGGCAAGCGTTGCTGGGGTTTCTGACCAAGGCATTGCCACGATCAGGCACTTAATCGCCGTCCACCCCTCGCCTCCCGCTTCGCTGCGTGGTAGGCGCGGTGCGTGAAGACTGCATTGATCACCGGCATCACCGGCCAGGACGGCGCCTACCTCGCGTCCTTCCTGCTCGACAAAGGCTACACGGTCCATGGGCTGCTGCGCCGATCGGCGTCGGCAGAGATCATCGGCGAGCGATTGCGCTGGCTGGGCATCATCGACCGGGTCAAGCTGCATGACGGCGACCTGATCGATCTGTCGAGCTGCATCCGCATCGTCGAGGCCGTGAAGCCAGACGAGGTCTATAACCTCGCGGCACAAAGCTTCGTCCACGCCTCGTTCCAGCAGCCGCTGCTGACCGGCACAGTGACGGCGTTGGGCGCTGCCAACATGCTTGAGGCGGTGCGCATCGTCAGGCCAGAGGCGCGGTTCTACCAGGCCTCCTCGTCGGAGATGTTTGGCAAGATCCAGGAGCCGATCCAGAGCGAGCGCACCCCGTTCTACCCCCGCAGCCCCTACGCGGTGGCCAAGCTCTACGCCCACTGGATGACGGTGAACTACCGCGAGAGCTTCGGGTTGCACGCCTCCTCCGGCATTCTGTTCAACCATGAAAGCCCGCTGCGCGGGATCGAGTTCGTGACCCGCAAGGTGACGGACGGTGTGGCGCGGATCAAGCTGGGCCTCGCGGACACGCTGATGCTCGGCAATCTGGACGCCACGCGCGACTGGGGCCATGCCCGCGACTTCGTGCAGGCGATGTGGGCAATGCTGCAGCAGGACGTGGCGGACGACTACGTGATCGCCACCGGCCGCACCACCTCGATCCGCGAGTTCTGCCGCATGGCCTTCGCTCACGCCGGGCTTGACTGGCAGGACCATGTCCGCACATCCGACGCGCTGCTGCGCCCGTCCGAGGTCGAGGTGCTGCTCGGCGACGCCGGCAAGGCCAACCAGGCCCTGGGATGGCGTGCGACGACGACACTGGAGCAGATGGTGGCCGAGATGGTGGATACCGATATCGTGCGCCACAGCGCCCGGATCGCCGGCAGACCAGCCGTCTGATTATGAAGCTCCTGGTCACCGGGGCCAGCGGATTTGTCGGCCGCCATGCGGTCGCCGGCCTGACGCTCGCATATCCGGAGGCCGAGATCGTGGCGCTCGGATCGGACCCGGGCATGACACGGATCGATCTCACAGATCGCGCGGCCGTCGGCGCCCTGGTATCCGACGTCCGGCCGTACGGATGCCTGCATCTCGCAGCGATCTCGGCGATCGGAACGGCGCGGTCCGACCCGGATGCGGCATGGCGGGTCAATCTGCATGCCACGCTCGATCTGGCGCGCGCGCTGCTCACCCATGCACCGGAGTGCCGCCTGGTGTTCGCCTCCAGCTCCGAGGTGTACGGCGCAAGCTTCCGGGCCGGCGTGCCGCTTGACGAGACGGCGGCGCCGGCGCCACAGAACATCTATGCCGCGACCAAGGCGGCCGCCGATCTGGCGCTGGGCGCGATGGTGGCGGACGGGCTTCGCGTGATGCGGATGCGCCCGTTCAACCACACCGGACCGGGCCAGCAGGACAGCTTCGTCGTCGCCGCATTCGCCCGCCAGGTGGCGCGCATCGCCGCCGGCCGGCAGGCGCCGGTGATGGAAGTGGGCGCGCTCGATCCGCTGCGCGACTTTCTGGACGTGCGCGACGTCGTTGCCGCCTACGCCGCCTGCCTGCAGCCGCGGCGCGATCTGCCGCCGGGAACCGTGCTGAACCTGGCGTCGGGCCGGCCGGTGCGCATCGGTGACATCCTCACCGCCCTGCTGGCCCTCGGCGGGGTGGAGGCGCGGATCGAGACCGGTCGCGCCCTGCTGCGGCCGGTGGATATCCGCTATGCGGTCGGCAACGCATCGGCAGCAGGCGCGGCGCTGGACTGGCAGCCGCAGATCCCGTGGGCGCAGACGCTGGAGGATGTGTGGCAGGACTGGCGCCTGCGCGTGGCCACGGACGAAGCCGCCTGAAGCGCGGCTGGCGCGGGGCGGCCGCAACCGCCGCCTTGTTCGCTGCCGTCGCGGTCGCGTAAGGCCCGTTCTTCTTCGTGCTCTACCGCCTCTCGCTGTTCGATACGGCGCCGCACGACGACTATACCGGCTACCGCCATTGGATCGTCGGGCGCCCTGGCGGCCTCGTTCCGCACTCACCTTACGCGAATCGTTGGCTGTCGGCGGCGGCGTGGCCATTGTTCGAGCTGATGCCGCTGATCCGGCTGACCAACACGCCGCAATCCCTGTCCGACGACATGATCCGCGCCGTGGCGGCGCTGTCGATGCTGTCCTATCTCGCGATGCTGGGAACAGCGTTCCTGACCTTCCGCCTTGGCCGCACCGAGGGAGGGCTAGTGTCCCGCACCAGAAATTCGCAAGGCGAATTCCTGGTAAAGCGGGCCACTAACTTATTGATTCTAGGCGGTGTGGACGGATAGGAGAAAGTTGAAGGTTTGGGAT
>CAIQQQ010000425.1 GCA_903873995.1 uncultured Rhodospirillales bacterium | reverse complement strand
CCGATCTATCTGCTCGTCGAGCTCGTCCAGCACAGCCGACGCGCGGGCCAGGTCGCCGGCCTTGATCGCGGCCACGGCATCGGCAAACCGGGTCGCCAATTTCGCCATCTCAGGCGTCTGGCCCAGGTTCCGCAGAAGCAGTCCCAATTCGTTGAGGCGCCCGCGCACTTCGCCGGCGTCAAGCGCCGAGGGCTCCGGCGTTGCATCCTCGTGCTCGCTTTGGCCCTGGCTTGGGCTCGCCACATCCACGCGAAGCACCCGCAGGATCCACGCGTTCTTTACAGCACTGCCGCTGACCGTCTCTGACATCGCTTGCCCCCCTGCCGTCGCCAGATTGTCGTTCGAATGCCATTCGTTCGCCGCCGCATTCCCATCAAAGCAGATCGCATGGTGGATCGGCCAGCGTCCTCCATAGGCGCGATCACAATTGCGTTTGGCTGTCCGCAGCACCTGCGGGACGCGTCTGAGCGGCAAGGGCTGCGCGGCACACGCTCATCCAGCAATCGAAAGAAAAATCATGTGCGTTGGCGCCGGGGGCGAAACGATCCATGTAGCCGCGCATCAATCCGGGGCGGATCTGCTCCACGCTACCCGGCGGATGGCCTGGCCCGGCCAGCTCCATCCACAGCAGCGTGTTGTCCCCATAGGCCCGCATCGCGTCTGCCAGCAGCAGCATCTGGCTGTCGGCAAGGCGGCTCATGGACCGATAGACGAAGATCTTCTCCCCACCTGTCAGGTCATCGACCAGCTTGCGGGTAAGGTAGGGCAGGCGGCGAAGTTCGCGGCGGTGCACCTCTTCGGGCTCGCGCTCGCCAGCCATCACCCAGGCGTGGTAATAAAGCCCAAACGTCTGATCCAGGACCATGTATTCCCGGCCGTTGGACGACAGTTCGACCTTCAGCCGATCGGCCTTGCCCAGACCTTCGAAGCGCGCATTGAGGGCCGCGAGCAGCTTGGGCAGCGGCGTGCTGGAGAAGCGCAGCAATCCAAGCGGCTCGGACCCGCCACGCCGCTGCACCAGGCCAAACTCGCAGTTCTCGCCCAGACTTTCGAATTTGAGCATCAGTTCGCTGAGCGGCACGTCAGCCTCCGCCGGCGCGGACATGTCACCGGCAGCTTGATCGGCGATCAGTTCTGAGGCGGCTGCTGGATCTGAAGACGGCAAGATAAGGTCCTTGTCGGGTGGCCGGAACAGATAGGGAGATCGAACACGCCATATCCGGCCGGCGGTTATGCCATGAGTGAAGCGGTCTTGGCCAAGTTAATCCGGGTTAACGCAACAATTCGGATCGTAACGTCCACCCCGCGTCGAGCTGTGGCGGGTTTCAAAGATCGGTCCAGGCGATGTGTGACATTCTTGTTGTGGCGCACGCAACGAAATCTGCACCCGCATCTCCACCCCAATCCGTCTGGCATGTTGAGCCGCAGGTCCGGCTCTGTGAGTATCGAACGGCATGATTCCTCAGATACGCACACCGGGATAAATTACCATGGATTTCAGTCTCGCGCAGCATGTCGAACGCACCCGCGCTGCCATCGCTGCCTTCGTCGACACACGCCTGATCCCTCTTGAATCCGAGCCATCGAGCTTTGATGAGCACGAGAACATCCGCCCTGCCCTTCTTGCCGAATTGCGCGCCGAGGCCCGCGCGCAGGGCCTTTGGGCGCTGAGCATGCCCGAGCATCGCGGCGGCCGCGGCTTTCGCATCGCCGAAATCGCGCCCTGCTACGAGGAGATGAACCGCTCCATCTTCGGCCCCGTGGTGTTCAACGCCGCCGCCCCCGACGACGGCAACATGCGCGTGCTGGAGCAGGTGGGCACGGACGAGCAGAAGCGCGTCTGGCTCCAGCCGATCATCGACGGCGCCGTGCAGTCGAGCTTCGCCATGACCGAGCCGGACGGCTGCGGCTCCGATCCGTCACTGACCTACACCACCGCCACCCGCACCAACACCGGCTGGCGCGTCTCGGGGCGCAAATGGTTCATCACCGGGGCCGGTGTCGCCAAGCACTTCATCCTGATCGCCCGCACCTCGGACGATGACCGCAAGGGCCTGTCGGCGTTCCTGTTCCACGCCGACCAGCCGGGCTGGGAGATCGTGCGCCGCATCCCCATCATGGGACCAGAGGAGCATGGCGGGCATTGCGAGCTGGTGTTCGACGGCCTGGAGATCCCGCATGACCAGCTGCTGATGAACGAGGGGGATGGGCTCAAGCTCACCCAGATTCGCCTTGGCCCCGCGCGCCTGACCCATTGCATGCGCTGGACGGGCCTTGCGCGCCGGGCGCTGGAGATCGCCATGGCCCATGCCGAGGGCCGCCGTTCCTTCGGCGCCGCCTTGATCGATCATGAAAGCGTGCAGGGGCTGGTGGGCCAGGCCGCGATGGAGATCCAGATCGGCCGCCTGCTCACGATGCACGCCGCGTGGTCGCTCGACCAGGGCAGCTTCGCGCGCAAGGAGGTGTCGATGGCGAAGGTCGTCGTGGCGGACGCCCTGCACAAATCGGTGGACACGGCGTTACAGCTGCTGGGTGCCAAGGGCTACTCGAAGGACACGGTGATCGAATGGATGTACCGCTACGCCCGCCAGGCGCGGCTGGTGGACGGTGCCTCCGAGGTGCACCGGATGGTGCTGGCCAACACGCTCCGCCGCGAGGGGCGGGACTTCTTCGGCTGGGGGGCGGAGCACGGGTAGGCCGGCACCCTGCCATGGCGCGTCCTGCCGTCCTTCGCTATCCAGCCTGCAACGAAGCCGGGAGAAGATGATGCCGTCGTCGATCTATGATCAGGACCTGGACCAGACTCCGGCCAACCACGTCGCGCTGTCGCCGATCTCCTTCCTGTTGCACGCCGCCCGGATCTGGCCGGAGCGCATCGCCGTCATCCACGGCGCGCGCCGCATCACCAACGCCCAGATGCTGGAACGTTGCCGCCGCCTCGCCTCGGCCCTGGCCGCGCATGGCGTCGGGCGTGGTGACACGGTGGCCGTGCTGGCGCCCAACATCCCCGCCATGCTGGAGGCGCATTTCGGCGTTCCCATGACCGGCGGCGTGATCTGCGCCATCAACGCCAGGCTCGACGCCCCCACCATCGCATTCATCCTGCGCCACAGCGAGGCGCGCGTGTTCCTGGTGGACCGCGAGCTCGCCCCCATCGCGAAAGCCGCCCTGGACGGTTTCGACAACCCGCCCTTGCTGATCGGCATCGACGACGCGCTGACTGAGGCCGGCGAGATACTTGTCACGGAATACGAAACCTTCCTCGCATCCGGCGACCCCAACTTCCCCATCCACGGCCCACAGGATGAGTGGGACGCGATCTCGCTCGGCTACACCTCCGGCACGACCGGGGATCCGAAGGGCGTGGTCTGCCACCATCGCGGCGCCTATCTGGCCGCCGCCGGCAATGCGCTCGCCGCCGAGATGACGCCACGCAGCGTCTATCTCTGGACGCTTCCGATGTTTCACTGCAACGGCTGGACCTTCACCTGGGCCGTGACGATGCTCGGCGCCACCCATGTCTGCCTGCGCAAGGTGGACCCGGCAGTGATCTATCCGCTGATCGCCGAGCACAAGGTCAGCATGCTGTGCGCTGCCCCAATTGTGCTGACGATGTTGATCCACGCGCCGGACGAGGTGGCCCGGCGCTTCGATCACGAGGTTTGTGTCTTCACCGGCGGCGCCGCCCCGCCAAGCCCCGTGATCGCCGCCATGGAGCGCCGCGGCTTTACCATGGGCCATCTATATGGCCTCACCGAGGTCTATGGCCCGCTCACCTACAACATGTGGCAGCCGGGCGTGGCGGAGATGGGGCTTGAGGACCGCGCCCGCTTCCTCTCCCGCCAGGGCGTGCCGTTTCCCACCGCCGAGGACGCCACGGTGATGGACACAGAGATGAACCAGGTGCCGGCCGACGGGGTCACGATGGGCGAGCTGATGCTGCGCGGCAACACGGTCATGAAGGGCTATCTCAAGAACCCGGCCGCAACCCAGGCCGCCTTCGAAGGCGGCTGGTTCCACAGCGGTGATCTCGGCGTGCTGCATCCGGACGGCTACATCGAAATCAAGGACCGCTCGAAAGACATTATCATCTCCGGCGGCGAGAACATCTCGTCCCTCGAGGTCGAGGATGTTCTCTACCGCCACCCCGATGTCATGGAGGCGGCGGTGGTGGCCCAGAACGACGAGACCTGGGGCGAAGTGCCGCACGCCTTCGTCACCCTGCGCCCTGGCGCGGTGGAGTTGACCGAAGCCGAATTGATCGCCTTCTGCCGCGCCAACATGGCCCGCTTCAAGGCGCCCAAGCACGTGACCTTCACGCAACTCCCCAAGACCGCCACCGGCAAGATCCAAAAATACGAGCTGCGCCGCAGGCTCAAGGCGGGGCTGGTTTGAATCGGTGGCCCGGCGCGCCATGTCTGCCTGCATGAACAGACGCACCCTCCTTGCCGCCGCGCTGCTGCCGGCGGCGGCCCATGCCCAGCCCTCGCCCGCGCCCGCGCCCGCCCTCACAGCCCCCGTTCTCACGGCGCAGGACAAGGCCGACCTTGCCCGCATCAGCACGTATCTGGACGGTCTGCGCACGCTGAAGGCGCATTTCCTTCAGGTCTCGCCCGATGGTGACACGTCGGAAGGCACCGCCTGGCTGTCCCGCCCCGGCCGCATGCGCTTTGAATACGATCCGCCGGCGCCGTTCCTGCTGGTGGCGGGCTTCGGCTCGGCGGTGTTCTTCGACAAGCAACTGAAGCAGACGAGCGCCGTGCCGTTGAGCACGACGCCGCTCGGCCTGCTGCTCGCCGACCATATCGGCTTTGGCGGTGAGGTCCGCGTCACCGCCGTCAACCGCTTGCCTGGCCAGATCCAGGTAAGCATGGTCCGCGCCACAGCACCGGCCGATGGCAGTCTCACCTTGGTATTCGCCGACGCGCCGCTCGCGCTGCGCCAATGGGCCGTGACGGACGCGCAGCGCCAGGAGACCCGGGTCAGCCTGTTCAACATCCAGCTCGGCGGGAACTTTCCGGCCGAGATGTTCCAGTTCGAGGACCCGCGCCTCAAGCGGCCAGGTGGGGACATTCCGAACGGAGGGTGACGCCGCGCCGATTTTTCAAGCCCTTATGCTCACATGCCCTTTATTTTTCCGCCGCGTTGGCAGACGATGATCGGATGAAACCGCTCGTTGGCATCTCCTGCTGCATCAAGCTGTTCGGCGCGTTCGGCATGACCAATCACGCAGCCTCGGACACCTATGTCCGCGCCACGGACCAGGTGGTGGGCGCCGTGCCGGTGCTGCTGCCTGCCAATGGCCGCACCTGCGACATCAATGCGCTGCTCGCGCGGCTCGATGGCATCATCCTCACCGGCAGCCGCTCCAACGTGCAGCCCTCGCTGTATGACGGCCCACCCCACGCCGAAGGCACGCCGGAAGACCCGGCCCGGGACGCCGTGACCTTGCCGCTGATCCGCGCCGCCGTGGCCCAGGGCGTGCCGGTGCTGGCGATCTGCCGCGGCCTGCAGGAATTCAACGTCGCCATGGGCGGCACCTTGCACCAGCGCCTGCAGGATCTGCCCGGCCGCATCGATCACTCCACGCCGATGCAGGCCAATCCGCGCATACGCACCGGCAAGGCGCACCACGTACAGATCGTGCCCGGCAGCTGGCTGCACCGGGTGGCCGGCGATGCCACAATCCCGGTCAACTCGCTCCACAACCAGGGCATCGACCGCCTCGCCCCGGGCCTGGTCGCCGAGGCCACGGCGCCGGACGGCACGATCGAAGCGATCCGCGCCGTCACCTCGCCTGGCTT
>CAIQQQ010000424.1 GCA_903873995.1 uncultured Rhodospirillales bacterium | reverse complement strand
TCGAATGAGCCGCAAGCGGCTCAGTTCGATCGGACGCTGCTCTAGAAGAACGCGGCGTGGCGTGACGGCACAATATGGGCGAGTTCCAGCCCGACCACGTCGCGATAGAACGCGATCGACCGTTCGAGGTCCGAGACTGTGAGATGGCTCTCGTAAAGACCTGAGACGGGGATCATCGAACAGTCCTTCACGCGCGCTCATCTGCGGCAGTTGCCGGCGGGCTTTTGGCCTTGATCGTTGGCTCGCTGATCGGTCTTCCCGTCAATGGGAGCCCGAAGAAGGCAGCGCCTTTTCCATGAATACCCGCGCGAAGCCTTTCTCCCGGGCGCGATGGGTTTCTACAAACCCGCGCCTTGCATAGATGGCGATGTTCTCGGCCATCTTCTCGTGGGTGTAGAGCCGGATCGTGCTGAAGCCCTGGCGCCGTGCCTCGGCCTCCGCGAACGCCATCAGAATGCGGCCGAGGCCTTGGCCGTGGTGGTCTGGGGAGACCGCGATGTTGTCCAGCAACATCGCATCTGTCTCGGGGATCAGCACCAGCACGCCGGCCGGTGTGTTGCTTCGTTGCAGGATGTGGACGCGGCCGGCCGCGATGAGGGCGGCGTAGTCGTCGTTGAGCGGGCCGGGTCGCTGTCCGATCCGATCCACCCATGGCGTGTAGGCCCCCGTGACGATCGCCTCGACATCGGCCAAATCGCCGGGCTGCGCGGGGTTGATCTCGATCGTCATAGGCACGGGGCTTTTCGGCGAAGTCTCGATCTGTTCGGCACGGTAACAGGCTCCTTGAGGACCGGCGTCCGGTCTCATGCTGCCGCAGTCTGCCGTTGAACGCACGTGGCATCCGCCGGTGATGAAGACGGATGGCGGCGAGCCGATTCCCTGTGCGACAAAGGCCTATGCCCCACGCAGACTTCATCCATCTTCACGCCCATTCCAGCTACTCGCTCAGCGAAGGCGCCATCAAGGCGGACAAGCTGGCCGGCCTCGCCAAAGACGCGGCGATGCCGGCGGTGGCGATCACCGATACCGCCAACATGTTCGGCGCGCTGGAATTTTCCCAGGCCTGCTTGGCCAAGGGGGTGCAGCCCATTATCGGCTGTCAGCTCGCCCTCACCCGCGCCGACAATCCGCGGCTCGCGCCCGATCCGCTGGTTCTGCTGGCCATGGATGCCACCGGCTATACCAATCTTCAGAAGCTCAGCTCGCGGGCGTTTCTGGACAGCGATCCGATGGGCAAGCCGCAGATCGGGCAGGACCTGCTGTTCGCCCATGCCGAGGGGCTGATCCTGCTCACCGGCGGCACGCAGGGGGCGATCGCGCGGATGCTCGCCGAGGGGCAGCAGGGCGAAGCGGAGCGGCTGTTGGCGGCGTTTGTGGAGGCGTTCCCCGGGCGGGCAATGATGGAGCTGCATCGCCACGGCCTCGCCATCGAGCGCGCCATCGAACCCGGCCTCATTATGCTCGCCGATGCCGCCGGCGTGCCGCTGGTCGCCGCCAATGATTGCTACTTCGCCAAACGCGACATGCATGAGGCGCACGACGCGCTGCTGTGCATCGCGGATGGACGAACTCTGCCCGAGCGCGACCGAAGGCGCGTGACGCAGGAGCACTGGTTCAAACCGGCGCCTGCGATGCGCGCGCTGTTCGCCGATCTGCCGGAGGCCTGCGACAACACGATCGCCATCGCCCGGATGTGCGCGGTGATGGCCGAGAAGCGCAAGCCGCTGCTGCCGGTGTGCCCCAAGGTCCGCGAGGGCCAGACCGAGGACGAGACCTTGCGCGCCATGGCCCGCGAAGGGCTCGATCGCCGTATGAACAAATTGGGCGCCGATGATGCCAAGCGCGCCGTTTATCGCGAGCGGCTCGAGTTCGAGCTCGATGTCATCGCGCGCATGAAGTTCCCCGGCTATTTCATGATCGTGGCGGATTTCATCCAATGGGCGAAGGCGCATGGCATTCCTGTGGGTCCCGGCCGTGGGTCGGGCGCCGGGTCCGTTGCCGCATGGGCGCTCACCATCACCGATATCGACCCGCTGCCGTTCGGGCTGCTGTTCGAGCGGTTTCTCAACCCTGAGCGCGTGTCGATGCCGGATTTCGACATCGATTTCTGCCAGGAACGCCGTGACGAGGTCATCAGCTACGTGCGCTCGGAATACGGCGCCGATCGCGTGGCCGGCATCATCACCTTCGGCAAGCTGCAGGCCCGCGCGGCGGTGCGCGATGTCGGGCGCGTGCTGGGGCTGCCGTATGGCCAGGTCAACAAGGTGGCCGAGCTGATCCCGAACAACCCGGCGAAGCCTGTGACCTTGCAGCAGGCGATCGACGGGGAGACGAAGCTGCAGGAGATGCGCGCGTCGGATGAGGCGGTGGCGCGGCTGCTCGATATCGCGCTGCAGCTGGAAGGGCTTTATCGCCATGCCTCCACCCATGCCGCGGGCATTGTGATCGGCGATCGCCGGCTCGATGAGCTGGTGCCGATCTATCGCGATCCGAAATCCGAGATGTGGGTCACGCAGTTCTCCATGAAGCATGTAGAGGATGCGGGTCTGGTGAAGTTCGACTTCCTGGGGCTCACCACGCTCACCATCCTGCAGCGCGGCGTGGCGTTCCTGGCCGAGCAGCGCATCGAGGTCGATCTCGAAACGCTCCCGCTCACCGATCCCGCCACCTACGCCATGCTGCAGAAGGGCGATGCCGGCGGCGTGTTCCAGTTCGAATCCCAGGGTATGCGGGACGTATTGCGCCAGATGCGCCCCGATCGGTTCGAAGACCTGATCGCGGCCGTGGCGCTGTATCGCCCGGGCCCGATGGCCAACATCCCCGCCTATTGCCAGCGCAAGCACGGCGAGGCGTGGGCTGCGCCGCATCCCGAGATCCACGGCGTGCTGGCCGAGACCTACGGCATCATGGTCTATCAGGAACAGGTGATGCAGATCGCCCAGACCATGGCCGGCTACTCGCTGGGCGGTGCGGATCTGCTGCGTCGCGCCATGGGCAAGAAGATCCGCGCGGAGATGGAGACGCAGCGCAAGATCT
>CAIQQQ010000423.1 GCA_903873995.1 uncultured Rhodospirillales bacterium | reverse complement strand
TTTCCGGGGCGCCGCGCCGGCCTGATCGCGGGCGTGCTGATGAACGCGACCCTGATGTTTGCCGTCGGCGCCACGACGCTGACGCCGGACACGCCGCTTTTGCTGTTCTGGACTGCGACCATCTGGGCACTGGCCCGGCTGGTGGCGACGGGCAACGGGGCGTGGTGGCTGGCGGCGGGGCTGTTCGCGGGCCTGGCGCTGGACAGCAAATACACGGCAGCCCTACTGGGCCCTGCGATCCTGGCGTGGCTGCTGATCGTGCCCCAGCTGCGGCAAGGGATGCGCCCCTGGCTGCGGCGCTGGCAGCCCTGGGCAGCGGGGGTCATCGCGGCCGTGGTCTTCGCGCCGGTGCTGGCGTGGAACGCGGCACATGGCTTTGCCAGCCTGCTGAAGCAGGGCGGCCGCGCCGGCGACTTCGATCCCGGCCGCGCCGTGCAGTATCTGAGCGAGCTGGTCAGCGGCCAGATCGGGCTGGCCACCCCGGGCATCGCCATCTTGCTGGCAGCCGCGATGTGGAGCGCCTTGCGTCGCTCGGGACCGCGTGAGCCGGCCTATCTGCTGCTGGGCTGCTTCATCTGGGTGCCAGTTCTGGTGTTCGTGCAGCACGCGCTGGGCGACCGGGTGCAGGCCAACTGGCCGTCGGTGATCTATCCCGCCGCCTGCATCGCGGTGGCCGGCCTGTCCCGCCGGATGCTGTCCTGGTGGCGCCCGGCGGCTGCCCTGGGATTTGCGCTGACCGGCGCGATCTGGGTGCAGGCGATCTGGGCGCCCGTGCCATTGCCGATGCTCTACGACCCGACCCTGCTGCGGCTCGGCGGCTGGGCGGCACTGGCCTCCGAGATAGACGCCGTGGCTGAAGCCCAGGGCGCACAATTCATCGCGTCCGACAATTACGGCCACGCCGCCCTGCTGGCCCGCCTGCTGCCTCCAGGGCGCGTCGTGCTGGGGGTGGAGGGCCGCTGGGCGTTGTTCGACCTGCCGGACGGCACGGCCACGATCGAAGGCCGGACCGGCATCCTGGTGCGCAGCGCCCGGCGTGATGACACCCCCGATTCGCGCCCGTGGTCCGAGATCACCCACCTGTCCCCCCTGACCCGCGCGCGGGACGGCATGACGGCAGAAGGGTTTCGGCTCTATCGTGTGACCGGTCGGCCCAGTGACGCCTCCGTTGCCGTGATGCCCCGTGCCCTTCCAGGAGCCGTGCCATGAACCTGCCCTCCCATGACGACGTCGCCGCCGCCGCCGGCCGCATGCAAGGCCACCTCACCCGCACGCCGCTGCTGCGCAACCCCAGGCTCGACGAGCTCACCGGCGGCACCATCCTGCTGAAGGCCGAGCCGCTGCAGCGCACCGGCAGCTTCAAGTTCCGCGGCGCCACCAACGCCGTTCTCCGCCTGTCGCCCGAGCAGCGCGCCGCAGGCGTTGTCGCGCATTCCTCGGGCAATCACGGCCAGGCGCTCGCCTGCGCCGCGGCCTCGGCCGGCGTGCGCGCCACGATCTTCATGCCGGCCGACGCGCCCACGATCAAAACCGACAGCACCCGCGCCTGGGGCGCCGAGATCATCCCATTCGACCGCGCCACCGCCGATCGTGACGGCCTGGCCCGCGACCATGCCGCGCGCACAGGCGCCACCCTCATCCCCCCGTTCGACCATCCGGACGTGATCGCGGGCCAGGGCAGCGTCGCGATGGAGATGGTGCAGGACGCCAAGGCCCTGGGTCTTGCGATGAATTCGCTGCTCGTCTGCACCGGCGGCGGCGGCCTCATCGCCGGCTGCGCGTTGGCCGTCGAAGGCGCATCTCCCGGCACGCGCGTTCATCCCGTCGAGCCCGCGGGCTCTGACGACACAGCCCGCTCGCTCGCCGCCGGCACCCGCATCGCAAACGAACCCGGCGGCTCCACCCTGTGTGACGCGCTGCTGTCCAAGATGCCCGGCGAGCTGACCTTCGCGCTCAACCAGCCACGCCTCGGCCGAGGCATCGTGGTGACGGATGAAGAGGTGCTGGACGCGGTGGCCTTCGCCTTCCTCCGCCTCAAGCTGGTGGTGGAGCCCGGTGGGGCTGTGTGCCTCGCAGCCCTGCTCTCGGGCAAATTCGACGCAAGAGGCCAGGTGGTCGGCTGCGTGCTCAGCGGCGGCAACATCGACCCCGCGGTGTTCGCCCGCGCGCTGGCCCGCATCGCCGCGTAACTGATGGACCTGCTCGCCGCCCTGAAAACCTTCACCCGCATCGCCGAGACCGGCAGCTTCTCGGCCGTGGCGCGTGAGGCCGGCACCACACAGCCGGCCATCTCCCGCCAGATCGGCAGTCTCGAGGAGCATCTCGGCGCCCGCCTGTTCCAGCGCAGCACCCGCAGCCTGACGCTGACCGAGGACGGCCGCGATCTGCTGACCCATGCCCGCCTCGTGATCGAGACGGTGGAGGAGACGGAGGCTGCGATCGGCCGCAGGCGCACCTCGCCCGCGGGCCTCGTGCGCCTCGGCTGCGCCGGCGTGTTCGGCAGGCTCTATCTCGCTCCCCGCCTGCCCCGCCTGCTCGCCCGCTACCCCGAGATGTCAATCGACCTGTCGCTCACCGACACGGTGGTGGACATGGTGCAGGAAGGCCTCGATCTGTCGATCCGCATCGGCGAGGTGACGGACGCGAACCTTGTCGCCCGCCGCGTCGGTTCCACCACCGTGATCACCGTGGCGAGCACCTCCTATCTCGCGGCCCACGGCGAACCCGCTAGCCCGCAGGACCTCACCCGCCATTCCTGCATCCTGTTCACCAGGCAGAACCATCCCGAGCACTGGACCTATGCCGGCCCGGACGGAACCATCACCGTCACCGTCGGCGGAAGGTTGCGCACCAACGGGATCGAGGCGGTGATGGAGGCTGCGATCGGCGGCTTCGGCGTGGCGCAGGTGCCGACCTGGATGATGCACGAACCGAACGTGGCCGGCCGGGTGCGCGAGATCCTCACCGGCTGGCAGCCGCCGCGCCGCCCAATTTCGGTGGTCTATCCCTCGCGCCGGTTCCTCGCCCCGCGCACCCGCGCCGTGATCGATTTCCTGGTGGACGAGTTCCGCCTCGATCCGATCATCTCCACCTACGGAGAAACGGTGTCATGACCCAGCCCTTCCCGCCTGTGCCGCCGCCCGCCGCCACCTGGCTGCTGCCGGAGCCCGATGTCGCGCTGTCGGTGGAGGTGGTGCACGATCTGGTGTGCCCCTGGTGCTATCTTGGCCTGCACCGCCTGCTGCGCACCTTGCAGCGCCGGGATCATGTGCGCTTCGAGCTGGTGTGGCGCCCGTTCCTGCTGAACCCCGACATGCCGCGCATGGGCATGGCCCGCACCGACTATGTGGTGCGCAAATTCGGCGGACCCGATCGCGCGCGGCGCCTGTATGGCTCCATCACCGAGATCGGTGCTGCGGAGGGGCTGGTGTTCCGGTTCGATCGCATCCGCCGCGTCCCCTCCTCCGTTGACGCCCATCGCCTGGTGCGCTGGGCCTCCGAATGGGTGGCGGGTTCGGCTTTGGTGGAAGCGCTGTTCGCCGCCCATTTCGCCGAGGGGCGCGACATCGGCGATCACGCCGTGCTGGTACAGATCGCAGCCGCGCTCGGGTTCGACCCGATGCAGGTCGCAACCTTCCTCGCCGGGGACGGTGAGGCGGAGACGATCCATTCCGAGAACCTGCGCGCCCACCGCCTTGGCATCAACGGCGTGCCCTGCTTCGTGGTGGGTGGCCGGCACGCCATCTCCGGCGCGCAGGAGCCTGAGGTGATCGAGCGCCTGCTGGACGTGGCCATCGTGGAAAGCCGCGAGGGGTGATCCGACCTTCCGGATCACCCCTCGCTGATCAAGCCGCCCTGATCTCCACCAGGAAGCTGCTCATCTGATCGCGCAGCAACACGGTCTGCTCCGCCAGATCGCCAGCCGAGATCTGCATCCTGGCCGCCGCTGTGCCGGTCTCGGCCGCCCCGCCCGCAACCGTTGCGATGCTGCTCGTCACCTCCGTGGTGCCGCGTGACGCTTCCTGCACGTTGCGGGCGATCTCGCTGGTCGCCGCCCCCTGCTGCTCGACGGCAGAGGCGATGCCGGTTGCGATCTCGCTGATCCGATCGATGGTCGAGCGGATGTCGCGAATGGCGGTGATCGCCTCCTGCGTCGCATGGCCCATGCTCGCGATCTGCTCGCTGATGTCCGCTGTCGCGCGTGCCGTCTGGTTGGCCAGGCTCTTCACCTCGCTGGCCACCACCGCGAACCCCTTGCCATGCTCGCCGGCGCGCGCCGCCTCGATCGTGGCATTGAGCGCCAGAAGATTGGTCTGCGCCGCGATATCGTGGATCAGGCGCACAACGCCGCCGACCTTGCCGGCCGCCACCGCAAGGCTCTCCACCGTGGCATCCGTCGCCTGCGCCTGCCCCGCCGCCTGCTGGGCGATCCGCGCGCTCTCCGCCACCTGGCGGCTGATCTCGGAGACAGACGCCGCCAACTCCTCCGCCGCACTCGCCACGGTCGAGACATTGGTCGCAGCCTGCTCGGCGGCAGCCGAGACGACCACCGATTGCTGCTCGGTCAGCGAGGCGGTCGCCGCCAGACCGTCCGCAGCACCGCGCATCTCCGAGACGGAGTTGCCAAGATTGGCCACCACACCGTTCACGTTGCTTTCGAACTCGTTCGCCAGCCGGACCTGACGCGTGATCACCGACCAGCTCAGCATGGGCCCGGTGTAGACGCCCTTGCGGTCGCGCACCGCGGAGATCCGCAGATCGAGCGTCTCGTCCCCAAGCTTCACCTTGGCGTTCCACGGCAGCCTGCCCGGGTCCGCGACGATGGCGCGCTGGTGGGCCGGGTGGTGGTGAAACGCATCGATGCTGGTGCCGATCAGGTCATCGACCTTGATCGGCATGTCCTTCTCCATCGGGCGCAGCAAGGTGAAGCTGGTCTTGTTGGCATAGGTGATCACGCCGGTCGCCGGATCCGCCAGCATCACCGCCTGCGGCATGTCATCGACGATGCCACCCAGGCGGAACGCCCGGCTGACGGCGTCCCGCAGATTGGCCGCGGCATTGACCATCTGGCCGATCTCATCGGACCGGCGGATCGTGTGGATGTCGACGGTGTCGTCACCCGAGGCAAGCACATGCATACGCCGCGACAGGCTCCGCAGCGGCCGCACGACGGCAAGCGACAACCAGGCGAGCACCCCCATCAACACCGACACCACGCCCGCCAGCACCGTCAGCGTCACGGTGCGCTGATCCGCGAAGGCCGCGACCTGCCCGTCAATCTGGTTCGTCATCGTGCCGGACTGGATCGCACGCAGCTCCGCCACATACTTCAGCAGCGCCGCCCCATGACTGGCCATATCGGTGGTCGCTTTGGTGGTGGCCGCGACAGCCTCCCTCAGGTTTGCGAACGTCTTATCATAGCTGTTCGCGGCATCGCGGACGGCCCTGAGATCGGCTCCAACGGTGTCCGGCAGGTCATGGCCGAGCGCCTGATCGAGCTGCACCCGCAAGGCGGCAATGGCTGCGGCCTCGTTCGGGATCGTCCCAGGGTCCCTGATGGAGAAAAACCGCGACACATTGATCCGCGCGGTCAAAAGCTGCTCGTTCGCCTGTCCCAGCAACAGACGGTCCAAGCTGCGGATATCCGAACGTTCGCGAACGGCCTGCATGCGACGAGACATTTCCACGCCGATCCCGGCGGCCGCGAGATTGACAGCATTCTGCGTCGCCATGGCAGCCCGAGCGTCCTCGAAGGCTTTGCCGTAAAGGTTCAGCTCGGCCATGATCGACCTGTCCAGTTCCAGACGCTGTGGCGTCAAGGCCCGTGCGAGCATAACATCGACCCTGCCGTGCAATGTCGCCTCCAGCGCGAGGATATCTGTCTGGGCGGCCGGATCGGCGTGCGCCAGAAGATCGCGTGCCCGCTCGAACAACAGGGTGAAGTCGAATCCCAACTGCGTGTTCTCGGTCAGGCGAACGGCATTGGTCGCCACGCTGTTCAACGATGAGCTGCCAACGGACAATGCGTTGAAAAATGACCACGAAAGCCCCGCCATGCCGACCGCAATGGCGACAAAAGCGACCGACACTTTTCCGCCAAGGCTGAACAGCCAAGTCTGAAGCCGTCGCATGGAAATCTCCTGAATCTATGCCACGCAACCTGGTCCGGAGACCTTAAGAAAGGGTTTCGAGCTGTTCTGATGCCGATCTGGAGTCACAATGTACGACATCTCCCTGCCGCTGATCGCAGCCGTTGCCGCCACCACCGCGGCCGTCTTCGGCCTGATCGCGCTCGCCATCCTGATCGCCGGGGGCTCCGTCACGCGCGACGCGGTGCGCCGCGAGGCCGATGCGCTGCGCAACCAGCTCGCCCTGCTCGACCAGGGCCTGCGCCGCGAGATCGCAGCCTCCGTGCAAGGCGGCCAGGCGGCACAGGCCCAGGAGCTCGACCGCGTCGCCCGCGGCCTGCGTGACGCGATCGAGCTTGCCTTGCGCTATTTCGGCGAACAGCAGGACAGCCGCCTCGCGGGCGTGGACAAGACCGTGAATGACGGCAGCGCCACCACCCAGGCCGTGCTCGGCGCCTTCAAGATCCAGGTGAGCGACGCGGGCGAGGCGCAGCGCCTCGCGATGGACGCCACCATGAAAGGCTTCGCCGATCGCCTCGCCGATCTGCGCCAAAGCCTCGCCCAGGAGCAGGAGATGCTGCGCACGACCGTCGCCGAACGGCTGGACCGGATGCAGCAGGGCAACGAGGCCAAGCTCGAGGAGATGCGCAAGGCGGTGGACGAAAAGCTGCAGACCGCGCTGGAGAAGCAGCTGCGCGACAGCTTCACCAATCTTCAGGAACAGCTCGCCGCCGTGCAGCAGGCGATCGGCCAGGTGCAGAGCGTGGCGGGTGAGGTCGGCGATCTCAAGCGACTGTTCTCCAACGTGAAATCCCGTGGCGGCTGGGGCGAGGCGCAGCTGGAGGCGATGCTGGCGGACATCATGCCCACCGGCACCTACGAGAAGAATTTCCGCGTGAAGGAAAACAGTGCCGAAGCCGTCGAGTTCGGCCTGCGCGTGCCCGGCCGCAGCGAGGAGGCGGTGTGGCTGTCCATCGACAGCAAGTTCCCGACCGAGGACTACACAAGGCTTGTGGCCGCCAACGAGGCCGGCAACCGCGACGAGGAGGCCCGCGCGCGCGCAGCACTGGAGCGCGCGATCCGCGTGCAGGCCAGAAAGATCAGCGAGAAATACATCGAGGTGCCGCGCACCCTCGATTTCGCCGTGCTGTATCTGCCGAGCGACAGCCTGTTCGCCGAGATCGCCCGCGTGCCGGGCCTGATCGAGGCGCTGCGCCAGGATTTCCGCGTCATGCTCACCGGGCCCAGTCTGCTGCCCGCCTTCCTGCACACCTTCCGCGTCGGCTACGCCTCCATCCAGCTCGAACGCAAGGCCTCCGAGATCGGCGAGACCCTGGGTGCGGTGAAGGTCGAATGGACCAAGTTCGGCGAGTCGCTCTCCTCGATCAAGAAACAGGCAGACACACTGTCACGCGGCATCGACAAGACGCTGGTCCGGCAAAAAGCCATCGGCCGGAGGCTGCGCGGCGTCGATGCGATCGATGGCGAGCGCGCCGGCGCGGTGCTGGAACTGGAGAACGCGGCGCTGCTGGAGGATGCGTCAGACGAGGAGTGATGCGGTCCACGCCCGATGCCCGTTCGCCCGCAGCTCACAGGCCGGGCAGGTGCCGCAGCCATATCCCCAGTCATGCCGGTGTGTCCGGTCGCCCAGATAGCAGGTATGGGTGAGCTCGGTGACGATCTCCGCCACCCCGAGCCCCGCAGCCATCGCCCAGGTCTCGGCCTTGTCGATCCACATCAGCGGCGTCTCCAGCACGAAGCGGCGCTCCATGCCGAGATTGAGCGCCAGCTGCATGGCCTTCACGGTGTCGTCGCGGCAATCGGGATAGCCGGAGAAATCCGTCTCGCACACGCCGGCCACGATCCGGCGCAGCCCGCGGCGATAGGCGATGGCGGCGGCGTAGGTGAGAAACAGCAGGTTGCGGCCCGGCACGAAGGTGTTGGGCAGCCCGGCCTCGGTCATGGTGATTGCGATATCGTCCGTCATCGCGGTGCCGCCGATCGCGGACAGGCTGGCGCCGAGATCGATGATATG
>CAIQQQ010000422.1 GCA_903873995.1 uncultured Rhodospirillales bacterium | reverse complement strand
TTGGCGGGTCCAGGGCGGAGCCCTGGCCTTCCCTCCCTCCCGATCCACCCAACCACCGGACGATCCACGGCCATGTGGACGGTGCCGTTGGTGCGGGTCAGTTGCAGAGTTCGGGTGTGGTAGGCGGCGAGTTCGGGGCGGTGTCCGACGCTGATGACGGTGCAGGCGACGAGGTGGGTTTGGAAGAGTTCCATCATGTCGTCCTGGCCTGCGGAGTCGAGTGCGGAGGTGGCTTCGTCGAGGATGACGATGTCGGGGTGGTGCACCAATAGGCGGGCGAAGCACATGCGCTGGCGTTCGCCGCCGGAGAGTACCCGGTCCCAGTTGTCGGTCTCGTCGAGGCGGGGGATCAGGCGCCTCAGGCCGCAGGCTGCCATGGCGGCATGCAGCACGGCATCGGGGCTTGGTTCGCCATCGGTGGGGTATTCGAGCGCGCGGCGCAGCGTGCCGCCCGGCAGATAGGGGGACTGGGGCAGGAATGCGATCCGGGCGTCCTTGGGGAGCAGCACGGTGCCGGAGCCCCAGGGCCACAGGCCGGCCAACGCGCGCACCAGCGTGCTTTTGCCGGTGCCCGATTCGCCTGTCACCAGCACTTTCTCGCCTGGCTCGATGATAGCGGAGGCATCTTGAATCACGATCCGGCCGCTGTGCTGTGCGACGGACAGGCTGCGCAGATGGATACGGCCGTCCAGGCTCTCCCCGACAACGATTCCGTCCACGCCGGGCACGGCGTCGAGATTCTCAAGGGCCGTCCAGAGACCGCAGACCCTCGCGGCGGACGCCCACCATTCGGCGATGCGGGCGTAGTTATCGACCAGCCAGCTCAGCGCGATCTGCACCTGCACGAAGGCGGCGGCAATCTGGATGACGCCGCCGAGCGTCACCCGCCCGTCAAGATAGGCCGGCGCCATCAGCAGCAGCGGCACCACCCCGGCGGCCACCCCGTTGGTGTTGGTCAGCAAGGTCATGGAGGAGAGGCTGTTGATCATGGCGTGCCAGCACGTGGCCACCGTCATGATACGGGCCTTGACGATCGCGCCTTCGTCGGCCTCGCCGCGGATGATGGCGATGCTTTCGGCGTTCTCGCGCACCCGGGCGAGGGCCTGGCGCAACGCGGCCTCGGCGTGGTTCTTCTGCGCCATGCGCCGGATCAACGGCAGTCCGAGCTTGAGCATGGAGCCGGACATCACGAGGCTATAGACGATCGCGGCGAACACCATGAAGCCGGGAATCTCAAAGCCGGCCACATGCGTGGCACCTCCCGTGCGCCACAGCACGCCGAAGAACACGGCGGCCATCAGCACGGCGCTGGCGATGCCCATGGTGAAATCCACCACCGGCTCGGTGGCGACGCGGGAATCCTCCGCGATGCGAAATTCCGGCGCGTCCATCCCGGGGGCTGCGACGTTGAGCCGGTAGAAGCGCCGATCGGCCAGCCAGTGCTGCGACAGGCGGTTCATCAACCATTGCCGCCAGCGCGCCTGCAGCCGCATGCGGGCATGAACGCCGAACATGGCAACCGCAGTGCTCGCCAGCAGCAGGCCTGCGAAAAGACCCATGGCGGAGGCCACCATCGCGCTGTTGCGCGAGCCCAGCGCGTCAAAGAACATCCGGTTCCAGGCATTGATGCCGAACTGCACGGAGATGTTGAGCCCGATCAACGTGGCGCACATCGCCGAAAGCACCCAGGCAGACCGCGCCGTGGCGCCGCGCCAGAACCCGCCTGTCAGTTGCGCGTAGCGCGCGACGGCGGACCGCCAGGTGTCGCGCGCCAGGTCGGGCGCAGCGATGGTCATGGGGTCGTCCGTCAACGGGTTGGCATCACCGAAGGCCGAAGAAGGCCAGCACCGCGCCGATGACGACAACAAGGCCGACGATGTAGATGATACTGTTCATATGATTGTTCTTTCTTTGCCTCGGGCCCGCTCGATTGCCTGACCGGCCGATGCCTTGATGAAGCGCTACACGTTTAGATGACGCCGCCGCCCCCCGGACGGCAGGGACGGAGTCTACACAGCCAGAGGATCGGTGGCCGCCAAGGCGTTGGACTCCACGAACCAGAGCTGAGCATCGACGCCGCGCAGGATCTCGGTGAGCAGATCGGCCGTCGCCGGATCGCCCGCTTCGGCGGTGGTCCGGATGGCTTCGGTGATGGCCTGGCCAAAGGCTGCCAACGCTGCCGCCACGGCAAAGACATGCTTGTCGCCGTGCGCAAGGCCCAAGGTGTAGGGCACCATGTAGGAGCGCTTCACGGCCATCTGGTTCGTGGAGTCCAACGCCTTGGCGGCCACCGATCCTCTGGCTGTGTAGACTCCGTCCCTGCCG
>CAIQQQ010000421.1 GCA_903873995.1 uncultured Rhodospirillales bacterium | reverse complement strand
CCGCGGGCGGCGGGGTCGAGGCTGTTGGGCCCGCGATAGGACGAAGAGAAGGCCAGCGTCCCCTGGTCCATGACCGTGGCCTGGGCATGAACAGCCCAGGCCTGTGACGCAGCCGCTGGCGGCGGATCTGCGGCGTCGGCCGAAGCCGGATGTGAAGCGGCAATGCCGACAATGAGCGCGAGCGTGGCGGCTCCGAGCCGCAGGCGGTCAGACATACGAGCCATGTTGGGCTCCTCAACTTTGATGGAGTGTTAGAGTTTGGAAACACGCGCCGATCAGCGCGATGCGGTACTCGGCGGAGGTTCCGTTTGCGGCGGAAGCGTTCGGCGGGCCAAGGTCTGGTTAATGGCCGCCGTGAACGCCAGCGCCAGCAGGAGCCCAGCCACCACGAGTTGAAGCCACATGCCGGTCGCGGAACGGCGGCGCCATTCCACGCCGCCACGCACCAGGCCGCGCTGCCAGGAGTCAAAGGCACCGCGGCGATACTTCGCCTTCATGTCCAGATCCTGCCTCATGGCGTCGCTCCGGTGTGCTCAGCTGGAATGGGTCAGGGCGAGCTGGACGATCCGGACGAGGACCAGACCGCCAGCAAGCAGCAGATAGCCGCGAAGGACCGCCATCCAGATCTTCTCGCCCGTCGCCATCCGCCGCGGCGGTAGCTCATCCAAATGGGGCATGCGCCACGCGTCCTTGTCCTTGCGGTTGATCACTTCACCTCGACCGCGATTTGCCGCCGCGAACCCGCCCCACAAGACCAATCCAAGGAGGCTCCCCCCGCCGAGGATCCAGAGCATCACCCCGGCGTCCAGGTCGGGAAACAGAACGGAGGCCGTCAGGATGATCGACAACATCACCAGCACAGCGATCACGGCGCCGGTGAAGAGGTTCAGCCACCGCCCGTTGCGCCACGGTCCGAGCACCGCCTTGTCGTTGCATAACAGGAGCAGGAAGACCGTGGCGCTGGGGAGCAGCACGCCCGCCAGGGTCTGGACGGCATTGGTGAGGAGGCCCAGCGGCGTGCCGGGGATCAGGACCAGCGCTGCCGCCGCCGCGACCAGGCCGGCATAGACCAGATAGAAGCCGATGGCGTCGGTCGGCTTTCGGTGCAGCGAGTGCTTCATGGCCAGGGTGTCGCCGATGGCGTAGGCGGTCGACAGCGAGACGGCGCTCGCCCCGATGATGGAGGCGTCGATCAGCGCGATGGCGAACAGGACGCCCATCAGCTTGCCCGCATGGCGTTCCAGGCCGCGGGCCACGCCCGTCGCGTCCGTGAAGTGACCGGCCTCCGCGGTGCCTGAAAAGGCGGCCGAGGTGAAGGCCATCATGGCGACGGCGCCGATGACCACAAGCCCGATACCGATCCACAGATCGACCTTCTCATAGGAGATGAACCGGGGCGTGATCCGCTTGTCGATGACGTAGCTCTGCTGGAAGAAGAGCTGCCAAGGCGCGACGGTCGTGCCGACGATAGCGATGATCAGAAGCATCACGTCGCTCAGCTTGCCTCCGGCGGGAAGGCCGGGCACGAGGAAGTCGTGTGCGATCTGCGCCACGGGCGGGTGAAGCGTCAGGGCGATGGGCACGAGGGCGAGGCTGCCTCCAACGAGCACCATCATGAACCGCTCAAAGCGCTTGAAGTTGCCTGTGCTGGCCGCGCCGATGGTGATGACGGCGGCGACAACGACGCCCCACAGCCGCGGGATGCCGATATAGTCGAGACCCAGGGTGACGCCGATGAACTCGGTGACGATTGTGAGGGCGTTGAGGAGGAAAAGGTCGATGACGCTGAACGCGCCCCAGAACTTGCCGAACCGGGCGAAGATCAGCCGGGCGTGCCCCACCCCTGTGACCGCACCTAGCCGCAGGACCATCTCCTGATTGACGAACAGCACCGGAACCAGCAGCAGGAGCGTCCATATGAGGCTCGTGCCGAAGTTCTGGCCGGCCTGGGTATAGGTGCCGAAGGCGCCGGCGTCGTTGTCGCCGACCATGACAATCAGGCCAGGCCCCAGGATGGCGAGAAGCGTGATCAGGCGCGCCTTCCAGCTCGTGCGGGCCCCGTCGTCATGGACCGAGATCGTGCCCAGCGCGCCGCGGATGTCGCCGACGTGCATGGCGTCGAGATGGGCGTCGCGGCGCGGGGTGTCCGCGGGAGCGTCGATGAGGGCATCAACCATGATAGTCGCCTTCTCATTGTGCTTCATGGGAACTCGATGCAAACGCGTCGGCGCCGGCAGAGTGCGACGGCGCCGACCAACCGGGACTTGACGTCAGGACTTCCGCTGAACGGCGAACACCACGTGCGGCCGGCCGTCCTCACCCGTGGTCCAGCCCTGGACCGCGGCGGGGAGCTGAGCGTGGTCGCACCGGGGCTGATCGGCCGCCGCGGGCTGGCAGGCCGTGGAGGCGAAGCTCCACAGGGGTTGCATGATGGGCAGGCGATAGGTCATCGCAGCGCTCCTCGGGCTCGAGTCGTTACAGACGAGCCCGGGAAGCTGCGGCCCTGCGGATCACCGCAGGGGGCGATCCTCAGGGTCTACGGTCTTCCCGGGCGGGGAGGCGTCCAGCGATTTTGGCAATAGCGCTTTTGCGTCTACTGTTGTCTTCGCTGGAGGCGTCGCTAGGTCGCGGGTTCATTGGGGTCCGTGGATCTGGTAGAAAGGCGCCAGTGTTTAACCGGCGGCGACCGGATACTCCGTGGGAGTATTCCAATCGCGCCGCCGGGGTATACCCCCATAGGGTATGAGTCAAGGGAAAATCGCGACTATGGCGCACATCGCGTCCGAAAAGACGAAACTCCTCAACCGGCTGAAGCGGATCAAAGGTCAGATCGAGGGCATCGAGCGATCGGTGGAGGCCGACAATGAGTGCGCGCGGGTCCTTCAGCAGGCGACTGCCTGTCGCGGCGCGCTCGAGGGCTTCATCGCCGAAGTGATCGAAGACCACATTCGCGAGCACCTGGTCGGGCCGGGATTGGAAGCCTCTGATCCCCGAACACAGGCTGGAGAGGAGCTCATCTCCATTATTCACTCGTACCTTGGCTGACGGGCGCGCCGGCTCGAGCTAAATTAATGCTGGGCCGTGATTGCCTAGAAGGTATGGGTCGCTAGTGCCAGCTGGGTCGGCGGCAGATGGCTTCCGTTCTCTCGGATCGGCGCTAGCAACTCGCGAACGCCAAGTTCGTGGCTAGGAACCAACTTCCGCCTTTGACGCAAACCTGTCGCACGGCGATGGCGACCTTGGGCTCTGAGCTGCAGTTCGGAATGTCTGGTTTCCGGCCACGACCCAAGCTGCAATGAACGGCAGGTTTCCGGACGGGTGCCTGCGGCAGTTGCCGACCCTAATCCGACTTACAAAACTTCCGCAGTCGGGTGGTTGCTTTGGAGAAGATCGCGCGTCGCCGGCGCTCGCTCGACCTGGAAGATTAGCCGTCGAGCCCAGCGATGTTCCCTTCTGACGTGGGCAGGAGCAGAACGCCATCGGCGGTGAGCCTAGGGTCCGGTGTCGTCATCACCCGATGAGCTCTTCGTGTTCGCTAGGTCGATCTCGGCCAGCAGGGCGCGGGCGCGGGCGCTGTGCAGCGCGTTCAGCTCCCCGAGCGCGCGGCGGCGGTGATCGCCGGCGCCGAGGGCCGCGAGGATGGCCCAGTAGCCCGCCTTGGCCTGGTTGATGAAGGCGTCGTCCGACAGGTAACCTCCGGCCCACAGGAACAGCGCGCCGGTATAGGCCGCATAGATCTGGGTGGCGGTCATCTCCGCGTCCGCTGACCGGTTCAGCATCCCGATGTCCTTGGCGGTCTGCATGGCCTGTCGCTGCAGATTGATCGGTTGGAACGAGATGAACGGCTGCACCCGGACGCCGAACGCGCCCCGGATCTCGGGGATCACGTTCAGCCACAGCGCTGCGTCCGCGATGAACATCCTCGCCGATACGACCACCACGGCGTCGCCGACCAGGAATGGATCCACCAGCTTCATCCCCGCGATGCGGGCGCGCAGGTCCTCGAACAGTTCGCTGAGCAGCAGGCCGAGCAGCTGTTCCCGCGGACCGATCAGATTGTACACGGTGGCGGTGGAGACCCCGGCGCGCTGGGCGATCTTCTCGGCGGCGACCTGGGGGCCGTGCTCCCGGATCAGCGACCGCGCGGCGTCCAGGATGGCCGACCGGCGCGCAGACTTGCTCTGCTCCCGGCGTGAGAGCTCTCCGGCGTCGACGGGGCTCATGCGGATGCGGTTTCCAGGGGAGGGAGGCCCAGCGCCGCGCGATAGGTCCGGTGGTAGTGGTGCAGGGCCGGTTCGTTACGACCGAACAGAAAGTGCTCCACCAGTCCGGACCGGGCGCCGCGATGGGACGCCGCTGCGGCGACATAGTCTTCGTCCCGGATGATCTCGGCAAAGCGCTGCGGAACCGCCCGCACCCCCAGCGGATCCTGCGCCACCGCGTCGGGCCGGGCGTAGAACGAGACCCGCGACACGCTGCGATCCGGGTTGGCCCCGTCGGGATAGACCCGCACGACGATCACGGCGTTCTGGCCCACATTGATCTGGATGTTGGGGAACAGGTAGTAGACCGGGAAAGCCCCCATCGTGACCTTCCACTCGCTTTCCGGCATCGAACGCAGCATGTCGATGCTGCGGATGCAGAGCACCATCCGGTGATTGCGGCCATAGGTGTCGTAAAGCTGGACGTTGCCATGGAAGACCGGGGCCAGGGTGTCCCGGTGCAGCTTCTCGAAATGGTAGGTCTCGCCGAAGGTGTCGATGGCGAGCTTCCAGTTCATCGGCGTCTCGTAGGTGTCGTCGCCGATCTGCACGAGGCTGGCGAAGTCCCAGGCCTCGAACTCGTCGCCCAGCCCCGCCAGCAGGTCCGCGGCGTCGAGTTGGCCGTTCGGCTTCGGATGAACCCACAAAAGACCGTGACGCTCCTCCGCCGGAAGTTCGACCAGGCCGAGACAGGCCTTGTCGATCTCGCCGAAATGTTCCGGCTTCGGAACGCCGATCAGCGCGCCGGTGCTGTCGTAGGTCCAGGCGTGGAACGGGCAGACGAAGCGCGTGCGCTCACCCCGGGGCGCGTCCTCGAGGATCGTTCCGCGATGGCGGCAGACATTGGCGAAGGCGCGGAACCGCCCGTCGGCGGCGCGGGTCGCCAGCAGCGGAACGCCGAAGTCGTTGGAGGTGATGAAGGACCCGGCCTTCGGCAGGTCGCCGGACAGGCCGATCACCTGGGGATACTCCTTGAAGAAGGCCTCCCATTCCAGCCCGGCCCGCTCCGGAGACGTGTAGTCGGCGGCGGCAACCCGGCGGATCACCCCCTCGTCGACATTGGTTCCGCGATCGATGTGATCCATCAGGGCTCGGATCACACGGACCTGCTCCTCACGACGCATGGCGCTCACTCCATCTCATATTTTTCATTTACGAGTATAATTATTTTTAGAGATCTCTCTATAAGAAAATTGGCGGATGAGGTTTTACCGCAAACACGCCATTGTCGACTGCGCCTTTCGACAGCTCGTATTGACGGTGACTTTTAGGCTCGTGCGCGAGTGTTCCTGTTGGAACCGCTGCAAATGGCCGCCAATCACAAATTGGTCCGCAACGAAGGCGAACGGTGGGTTTCCGCTGGAGCGCCAATGTCTGCAGTTGGCGCGTAGCCGACCTGAGTGCTCCACTCCCCTGCCCTGCCCACCGCTGACGAGGATGATCTGGGCTCGCGTGATCCGGAGCGCTAACAGTGCATGAGAGCGCGGGCCGAACGGTTGTCACGACACGTCCGATTGCAAT
>CAIQQQ010000420.1 GCA_903873995.1 uncultured Rhodospirillales bacterium | reverse complement strand
GCCTTGCGAATTTCTGGTGCGGGACACTGGCCGGATATCACAGCAGTCAGGATCCGCTGTAGCACCCCGCCTGGCGCGCCCGCTCGCGCACCAGAGCCAGCACCGTCTCGCACGCGGGCATCGTCTGCCCGACGAACCCGCCCAGTTCCACCACTGCACCCAACAACGCGTCGATCTCCATCGGCCGGCCGCGCTCCAAATCCTGCAGCATCGAGGTCTTGTGCACACCAACGTCGGCAGCACCCTCGATCCGCTTCTCAACCGAGATCGCGAACTTCACCCCCAGCGCCTCGGCCACCGCCTGCGCCTCGGTCATCATCGCCCGGCAGATGGCCCGCAGATCGGGCCGCCCGGTGATCACATCAAGCGTGGCACCGGTCAGCGCGGACAGCGGGTTGAAGCACAGATTGCCCCACAGCTTCACCCAGATCTCGTCGCGGATGCGCGGCCGCACCGGCGCCTTCAGCCCCGCCGAGATCAACAGCTTCGACAGCGCCTCCACCCGTGGGCTGCGCTGACCATCCGGCTCGCCCAGCGAGAACCGGTCGCCATAGGTGTGGGTGATCACACCCGGCGCCGTCACCTCGGCCGCCGGATACACCACGCAGCCGATCGCCTGGGACGGCGGGATCAGGTCCCACACCACCCCCCCGGGATCGACGCTCTCGACCCGCCGCTCGGCATAAGGCCCGTCCAGGCCATGGAAATACCAGTAAGGCACCCCGTTCACCGCCGTCACCAGAGCCGAATCCGGGCCCATCATCGTGGCGATGTCGGGGGCGGCGAGGGGCAGGGCGGTCGCCTTCAACGTGACGATCACATAATCCTGCACCCCCGCCTCGGCCGCTGATCCCACGCAGCGCGGATGCACCACCACGGTCTCCGCGCCGCTGTGCATCGTAACCCCATGCGCCTGCATCTCCGCCAGATGCGGGCCACGCGCGATGAACGTCACATCCGCCCCCGCCTGCGCGAGCTTCACCCCCATCATCCCGCCGATTGCCCCGGCGCCGAAGATCGCGACCTTCACGCGGTAATTCCCAGCTTCGCCGCCAGCCCGATGCGCATCAGCTTGCCCGTCGCCCCCTTCGGGATCTCATCAAGGAACACGATCCGGCGCGGCACCTTGAACGCGGCAAGGCGCGTGCCCGCGAAATCACGAATGCCGTGCTCGTTGGCCTCCGCCCCCTCGCGCAGCACAACCACGGCCGCCACCTCCTCGCCGAGCTTGGCGTGCGGCATCGCAAACGTCAGGCACTGCGCCACGTCCGGATGATCCATCAGGATGTTGTCCACCTCCAGCGGGCTCACTTTCTCGCCGCCGCGGTTGATGATCTCCTTCAGCCGCCCCGTCAGCCGCAGATAGCCATCGGTATCGAGATATCCCTCGTCGCCGGTGCGAAACCACCCGTTGGAGAAGGCCTTCGCATTGGCGTCCGGGTTGTTCTCATACCCCGCCGTCACGTTCCGCCCGCGGATCACGATCTCACCCAGTTCGCCCGAAGGCAGCACATCGCCCGCTTCGTTGAGAATGGCGATTTCAGGGCCGGCCGCGACCCCCACAGACCCCGGGAAATGCGCCCGCGGCGGCAATGGGTTGGACGCCATCTGATGCGCCGCCTCCGTCATGCCGTAGCTCTCGATCACCGGCACCCCGAACACCTCCTCCATCTCCGTCATCACCTGTGGCGGCAGCGAGGCGGAGGAGGAGCGGATCAGCCGCAGCCGCGACCGCGCGATGATCTCCCGGTTGCGCGCGGCCAGACCCAGCAGCGCCTGGTGCATCGTCGGCACGGCGGTGAACCACGACGGGCGCACCTCGTCGAACGTGGAAAAGAACCGAAACGCGTTGAACCCTGTCGTGCACGACACCGAACCGCCCGCCGCCAACGAGGACAGCACCGCCGCGATCAGCCCATGGATATGGAACAGCGGCATGATGTTGAGGCAGGTGTCCGCTGTCGTCAGCGCCAGCGCCGCGCCGATATGCGTGGCGGACGCCGTGACGTTGATCTGCCGCAGCGGCACGATCTTGGGGCGGGACGTGGTGCCTGAGGTGTGCAGCACCAGCGCCACGTCCTCCGCCCCCGCAAACCCGCCTTGCGCCGGCGTGCCGGCAAGCTCGCTCAGCAGCGTGAAATCACCGGCGGCCTCGCCCGGCACCAGCTCCACGATGGCGATCCCGCGCGCGGCGGCTGCGTCCCGCGCCGGCGTCTCCATGCCCTGCTGCACGATCAGCGCCCGCGCGTTCAGGTCGGACAGGTAGAAGTCGAACTCCTCGGCCTTGTAGGCCGGGTTGAGCGGCGCGGTGGTCGCCCCGCACGCCACGGCCACGAACGCTGCCGCCATCTCCGGCCCGTTGGGCAGCACCATCGCCACCCGGTCGCCCCGGCCGATCCCCATCGCGTTGAGACGCGAGACCGTCGCCCGCGCCAGTGTCCGCAGCGCGCCGTGAGACAGCCATGGCCGGCCCGGCGCACCGATCGCCGGAGCCGCCTCCGCCGCGCGCGAAAGCATGTCGAAAAGCGTATCGGCGAAATACTCGGTCATCGATTCCTCAGATTCACAATGATCACGCCCGGGCTTGGGCAGTTGCGATCCGCTCGGCCGCGCGCGCGTTCATCGAGCGCCGGATGAACGCCCGGCGCATCGGCTTCAGCGCGAACAACGCAAGCCCTGCGGTTAGAATGTTCACGAACGCCGCCGCATACAGCACCGACAACCAATCCCCCGTCATCTCGCGCAACAGGCTGCCCAACGGCACCATCAGCGCCGCCGTGCCCTTGGCTGTGTAGAGCATGCCGTAATTGGTGGCCGCAAACCGCCGCCCGAACGTGTCGCCGCAGGTGGCGGGAAACAGCGAATAGATCTCGCCCCACGCAAAGAACACCACACCCGTCAGGATCACGAACAGAACAGGGTCGGCCGCGAACCACGTCAGCGCCAGGATGCCCAGCCCCTCAAACAGAAAGGCGATGAACATCGTGTTCTCCCGCCCGATCTGATCGCTCACCCAGCCAAAGAATGGCCGCGTGAGCCCGTTGAGAATGCGGTCGATGGACAGTGCGAAGGTCAGCGCCGGCAAGGTGATCCAGAACAGCGTCACCGGCGTCTTGGCGACACCGAAATCCGCGGCGATCACCGAAAGCTGCGCCGTGGCGATCAGGCCGCCGGCGCCCACCATCACAAACATCGCATACATCAGCCAGAACACCGGCTCGCGCACCACCTGGCCCGGCGTATAATCGCGCGTCAGATCGTGCAGCCGCGACGGGCGCGTGGCGTTCATGCCACCGGGAGACAACGCGACAGCATGCCCGTCCTGCAGACCCTGGGTCTCCTGGCCCGGCGGCGCGCGCAAGGCAAGGCTCACCAACACGACGATCACGCCCTGCAGAATGCCGAAGAACAGGAAGGTCGACTGATAGCCGGAGCCCGCGATCATGTTGGAAATCGGCACCACCGTCACCGCTGAGCCGGCGCCGAAGCCCGCGGCCGTCAGGCCCGCCGCCAGCCCCCGCCGATCCGGAAACCATTTCAACGCGTTGCCAACGGTCGCACCATAGACGAAGCCCGCGCCGATGCCGCCGATCGCCGCCGCCACATAAAGCAGCGTCAGGCTGTCGGCGAAACTGTTCAGCACCCAGGACGCGCCGATCAACAGGCCGCCGGCCAGCACCGTGTAGCGCGGCCCGATCCGGTCGATGACATAGCCCTCCACCGGCAGCAGCCAGGTCTCGCAGACCACGAACACGGTAAACGCCACCTGGATCGCAGGCCGGCCCCAGTGATACGCCTGATCGATCGGCAGAACGAACAACGTCCAGCCATATTGCAGGTTGGCGATCATCACCATGCAGACGATGCCCAACGTGAGCTGGCCCCAGCGCGATGTCAGAATGTTTCCCACGTTGGCCTTACCCTTTGATGCCGGTGCGCCGCGATCCCCGGCGAGCTGCAACATTTAGCAGCGGGGTAACATCCTCGACAAGACGTGCTGTATCCTGGCAACAAAACTTCGTAACGGAGGGGATGGACGCAAAAAATGACTCATGGGTAAGATTGTTCCACGATATGGGGGCTGATCATGAGCCAGAGCACCGCAACGCGGCACCGCGCCAACAGCACGACCGCCGCATCTCTCGCCGAGGCGCGGGACCAGTTCGTCGCCGCCAACCCGCAAAGCCTCGCAGCCCATATCGAGGCCACGGCCGCCATGCCCGGCGGCAACACCCGCAGCGTGCTGTTCCACCCGCCCTTCCCACTGACCATGACGCGCGGCGACGCCTGCCACCTGTGGGACGCGGACGGCCATCGCTACACAGACCTGCTGGGCGAATACACCGCCGGCCTCTACGGCCACTCCAACCCCATCATCCGCGCAGCGATCGACCAGGCGCTGGACGGCGGCTGGAACCTCGGCGGCCACGGCCGGATAGAGGCCAAATTCGCCCGCACGGTCTGCAACCGCTTCCCCGGCATCGATCTCGTCCGCTTCGCCAACAGCGGCACCGAAGCCAACCTGCTGGCCATCGCAACCGCCACCGCCGTCACCGGCCGCAGCCGCGTGATGGTGTTCGAAGGCGGCTATCACGGCGGCGTGCTGTATTTCGCAGGCGCCGGCATCCCCATCAACGCGCCGTATGACTGGCTGCTGGCCCCTTACAACGACACCGAGGCGACCCTGGCGTTGATCGACGCGCATGCTGTCGATCTCGCCGCCATCATCGTGGAGCCCATGCAGGGCAGCGGCGGCTGCATCCCCGCCCGCCCCGATTTCCTGCAATCCCTGCGTGACGCCGCCACCAAGGCCGGCGCCATCCTGATCTTCGACGAGGTCATGACCAGCCGCATGTCCGAAGGCGGCATGCAAAAGCGCCTCGGCATCACGCCGGACATGACGACGCTCGGCAAATACATCGGCGGCGGCATGAGCTTCGGCGCCTTCGGCGGCCGGGCGGACATCATGGAACGCTACGACCCAAGGCGGCCGGATGCGATCCCCCACGCCGGCACCTTCAACAACAACGTGCTGACGATGGCGGCAGGCCACGCCGGCCTCACCCGCATCTTCACGCCGGACGCAGCCGAGGCCCTGTTCGCCCGCGGCGAAGCCCTGCGCGCCAGGCTCAACGCGCTCGCCGGTGATACGGCGATGCAATGGACCGGCATCGGCTCGATGATGTGCGTGCACTTCATGGCCGGCCCGATCGCCTGCGCCGCAGACGCGGCCCACGCCGATCCGGACCTGCGCGAACTGTTCTACCTCGACATGCTCAACGCTGGCTTCTATCTCGCCCGCCGCGGCATGATCGCCCTCAGCCTGGAGATCGGAAACGCCGAGACGGAGGCGTTCTGCACCGCCGCGGCCGAGTTCGTGGCGACGCGGCTCAGCCCGGGCTAGGCCGCTCCTCAAGGCTCGGCAGAAACACCGCCAGCAGTCCCAACACCGGCAGGAACGCGCACACCTGATAGACAAAACCCACGCTCGTCGCGTCCGCCAGCACGCCCAGCAGCGCCGCGCCAAGCCCGCCCAGCCCGAACGCAAAGCCAAAGAACAGCCCCGAGATCGCGCCGACCTTCCCCGGCATCAACTCTTGCGCATAAACGAGGATCGCCGGAAACGCCGAAGCCAGGATCAGCCCGATCGGCACGCTCAGCGCCACCGTCCAGAACAGATTAGCGTAGGGCAAAGCGAGCGTGAACGGAAGCACCCCCAGAATCGAGCCCCAGATCACCCGCCGCCGCCCCAGCCTGTCACCCACCGGCCCGCCAATGATCGTGCCAGCCGCAACCGAGGCCAGGAACACGAACAGCAAGGTCTGCGCGTGCCCAACCTCGAGCCCGAACCGGTCGATCAGGTAGAACGTGAAATAGGTGTTCATGCTGGCCATGTAGAAGAACTTC
>CAIQQQ010000419.1 GCA_903873995.1 uncultured Rhodospirillales bacterium | reverse complement strand
CAGGGCAGAGCCCTGGCCTTAGTCCCGCCCCCCTCACCCCACCGGATCCGCCCCGATCCGGACCAGCATTTTGCCGAAATTGTCGCCGGTGAGGATGCCGGCGAGGGCGTCTGGGGCGTTTTCGAGGCCGTCGAGGATGGTTTCGCGGTATTTGAGGCTGCCGTCCTGGATCCAGGGGGTGGCTTTTTCGCGCCATTCCTGCATGCGGCCGGGTTTGTCGAACACCAGCAGGCCTTCCATGTGAACGCGCTTGGCGACCATGAAGCCCAGGTTTGGGCCAGGCGGCAGCTCGCGTTCGTTGTATTGCGCGACCATGCCGCAGAAGATCACGCGGGCAAAATTGTTCAAAAGGCTGAGGGCGACGCGCTGCACGTTGCCGCCGACATTTTCGAAATAGACATCGATGCCGCGGGGGCAGGCATCGGCGAGATCGGCCTCGAGATTGGCGCGGTGATCGACGCAGGCGTCAAAGCCCAGCACCTCCTGGACCCAGAGGCATTTGTCGGGTCCGCCGGCGATGCCCACGACCCGGGCGCCAGCGCGTTTGGCAAGCTGGCCGGCAACGGAGCCGACGGCGCCGGAGGCCGCGGAGATAACGACTGTCTCGCCGGGCTTCACCTTGCCGATATCAGTCATACCGGAGTAGGCGGTGGTGCCGGGCATGCCGAGCACACCGAGATAGGTGGAAAGCGGCACCACGCCGGCTGCGACCTTGGTGAGCGCTGCGCCTTTGGAGATGGTATGCGTCTGCCAGCCGCGCGCGCCGACGACGACATCGCCGACGAGGAAGCGAGGATCGTGGGAGGCAAGCACCTCGCCCACTGTCTCCCCGGTCATCACTTCGCCGATCTGCACGGGCGTTGCGTAGCTTTTCCGGTCCGACAGGCGACCGCGCATATAGGGATCGATGGACAGCATGATGTTGCGGGTCAGCACCTCACCGTCACCAGGCGTGGGGATGGCCGCGTGGACCAGCTCGAAGTCGTCCTTCCGCGGCGCGCCATCCGGCCTGCGGTGAAGCACAACCGAGATGCAGTCGGCTGCTTCGCCGGTGTGGGATGTATGCGCCATGGGATCGGTTCCTTTTCGGTTGGCGAAAGCGTAGCGCCGGCGGCTGGCGCATGCCATGCCGCCTGGTCATCACGGCGCGCTCGATTTGACATGATGCGCCGGCAGCAAATATCTCATAGGAGATACCGATGCGATCGATGCGGAGCCGCTCATGCGTTCAAATGACGGGCATGAGACGCCGGACCCCGGACTGACTGATCTGATCAGCCATTTTCTGCGTCTGGCGGACGAGCTGGAGATGCCGGTGTCCGAGCGCGCCGGCATTCTGGGCATCGGCGAGGAGGAGTGGCCATCCTGGGCGGACACGGCCGACGCCGACCCGCGCCGCGCCTCGTTTCACCGGCGCCTGGCCTACGCGTTGCCGCTGATGCAGCGCACGCTGGACAACTCAGCACCCGCCAACTGATCACCCGTTTGACGGGGGCCAACCAATCACCGGTTCGCCGCGTAGACCGAGCGATACAGCGCCACGATCTCGCTGGCGTCGGGCACACGCGGATTGTTGGCCGGGCTGCCGGACGAAAGCGCCTGTTCGGCCATGAGCGGCAACTTCGCCTCCCAGATCTCCGGCTTGATGCCGAACGCGGCGGGCGTCGGCACGCCGAGCTCATGGTTCAGCGCCACCAGGCCGTCGGCAAGCCTGTCGCACGCGATGCTGTCCGAATCCGCCTGTGTCGCAAACCCGATCTGCCGCGCCGCCTGGGCATAACGCGCGGGCGCATGCTCCAGCCCGAACCGCGTGACGGCCGGCAGCAGCATCGCGTTGGACAGCCCATGCGGCACATGAAACTGCGCCCCGATCGGGCGGGACATGCCATGCACCAGCGCCACGGACGCATTGGTGAACGCGATGCCGGCCTGGGTCGCGCCCAGCATCATCGCCTCCCGCGCCGTGGCGTTCTGCGGCTCGTGATAGGCGTTACGCAGATTGGCACCGATCAGCGCCATGGCGGACAGCGCGATGGCATCGCTCAACGGGTTGGCGCGGCGCGAGACATACGCCTCGAGCGCATGGGTCAGGCTGTCCACCCCGGTATCGGCGGTCACCCGCGGCGGCACGGAGAAGGTCAGCTCGTAATCCACGATGGCGGCCAGCGGCAGCGCGCCAAGCCCCGCGATCAGCATCTTCTCGTCCACCGCGATATCGGTGATCACGGTGAACCGCGTCGCCTCGCTGCCGGTGCCGGCGGTGGTCGGCACGGCGATGATCGGCAAGGCCGCGTGATCGGCGGCATACGGCACCTTGTAGGCCCGCATGGGCACGCTGCCATGGGCCAGGATCGCCATGGCCTTGGCGGTATCGATCGGCGAGCCCCCGCCAAACCCGATCAGACAGTCATAACTCCCCCCCTTCAGCACCGAAACACCGGCGATCACCACGGCCGTGGTCGGCTCAGGAATGGTGTCGCTGAACACATCGAACGCGATGCCGGCCTGGGCCAGCGGGCCGGTGATGCGGTCGAGCAGGCCGGAGCGCACCATGAACCCATCCGTCACGATCAGCGGGCGAGAGAAGCCGAACTTTGCCAGCACCTCGGCAATCTGGGCGCAGCTGCCGCCGCCCACCAGCATGAAGCGGGGTGCCACGAGTTGGTAGGACATCAGGGTTTCCTCGGTTGTCGTTCAGCCCGCTGGAAGCGCGGTTGCATCGGGCCACGGATTCACACCGTCTTTCAGCCACTGGCAAGTGAGCGGCCAAAAATCGTCGCGCCGTCGGATCGAAACCGAGATCGACCTTTTGCAGTTGTTGAAACGTGCGGATCATCAGCCCCGCCCCCGCCAGTAGCACCACGGCGAACGCCGCCTGCAAGATCACAAAGCCGCCCAGCAGCCGGGCAAGCGCCGGACTCTCCCCCAGCGACGCGCCGCCGTCCTTCAACCCCGAATAGATCTCGGCGCGCAGGATGCGCAGCGCGGGGACCAGCACGATCAGTCCACTGGTCAACACGGTCAGTCCGCACATCACCGCCAACACCCGTGAGTTCAGACTCCAGCTTCCCCAGATGACCGCCGAGCCGGCGCCGCCCGCGACGCTGAGCAGCAGTGGAAAAATCCAGTTGGCGACGAGCAGCCCCACGAGCGAACCGAACACCGCCAGCATGACGCTCTCGATGGCCAGTAATCGGATGATCCGCCACCGCCCGCCGCCGAGCGCCAGTCGGATGCACAGCTCGCGCCGTTGGCCGAGCATCCGTACCAGCACCAGATTCGAGGCGTTCAGGCAGGCGATCGCATAGAGAAAACCCACGGCGCCGAGCATCACCCAGTACACTTCGATCCGCCACGATTGCGTCACCT
>CAIQQQ010000418.1 GCA_903873995.1 uncultured Rhodospirillales bacterium | reverse complement strand
GAAAACTCTCTTAAGGGTTGATTCTAACACAAGTCAAATTTAATTTATGAATTAAATAAATTAAATCACAATTTAAATCTAGAAAAAAATGGAAGGAGTGACTGGGATGTGAACCCAGATAGTCTGGACACAAAGCAGCTGCTCTATAGACTAGACCAACTTGACTTGTTGATAGACAGATAATTCATGTGAATCCATTCTTGTTCCGGCAGATGGTTGTTGAATGTTTTGTAAAGTAGGTAGTAGTTCATCTGATGTGGTGTTGCCCTGTTCATCTTTTCATGTAGGTCCAGGTAAGACATAATTTTATCCTTGTATATTGACTCGTCGATCACCTGCATCAGGTGGCGGGCGAAGCTTTCGATGAGGGGGGCGGTTTCCAGGTCGTCAAAGCCTTCGTCGATCAGGGCGGTGGGGCGGATGTCACCGTCCGTCACGTGGGCGATAAGGCGGAGGGTGAAGCCGAAGACGAGCCATTCGGGGGTTTCGTCCTCGGCACATGGAGGCGTGGCGATGCGGGCGCCGCCGACCAGGCCGCCGTCGAAGATCACGGCGTCCGGCCAGCGCAGGGACAGCGGTTTTTCGGGGGGGCTGACGGCGAGGAGGGCCGCGGCGAGGGCGACCTGGCCGGCGAAGATGACCTGGCGGGCGATGGCCAGCGGCTCTTCAGGCTCGAGGATGACGGCGCAGTCGGCAGAGTCGAAGCGGCGGACCCAGACGAGGTTGCCGGCGCCGGCGCCGGCTTCGGCGAGGGCTGTGGCGCGGGCGAAGGCGTCCCCGCCCTCGCGCAGCATGGATTCCAGAAAGGGGGGTGGCAGGTCGAGCAAGGCGGGGCTCCCACGGGGACGATGGCGCGTCTATAGAGCCTCTTGAGGAAAAGGACGAGTTGATGACAGAGCCAGTGGCGGAGCGGATCGTGTTCGCGTGCTCGTGCGAGGACACCATGATGCTGGATCGCCGGGCGCTTGGCCGTTGCGGGGGCGAGCTGCGCACCGCGACACAGCTGTGCCGGGCGGGGATCGGGGCGGTGACCGCGGCGTTGGCCGAAGGGCGGCCCATCACGATCGGCTGCACGCAGGAGGCGCCGGTGTTCGCAGAACTCGCCGACGAGGCGGGGCGTGTGATCCAGTTTGCCAATGTGCGCGAGGCTGCCGGATGGTCCGATGCTGCCGGCACCGGTCCGAAGATGGCAGCATTGCTGGCGGCGGCGGCTGTGGAGATGCCGGAGACGCAGCTGGTCACCCTGGAGAGCCGGGGGGTGGCGCTGATCTATGGCTGTGATGAGACCGCGATCGCGGTTGCGGACCGGCTGGCGGAGCGGCTGGACGTGACGGTGGTGCTGACGCGGCCCGGCGTGGTGACGCCGCCGTCGGTGGATCTGTATCCCGTGCTGGCCGGGACGATCCGCGGCGCTGTCGGGCATCTGGGGGCATTCGTGCTGACGGTGGACAAGATGGCGGCCGCCTCCCCTGCGTCCCGCGCCGCATTGCGATTCGGGCCGACACGCGATGGGGCGGTGTCGCAGTGTGACATCGTGCTGGATCTCTCGGGCGGGGCGCCGCTGTTTCCGGCGCATGATCTGCGGTCTGGCTATCTGCGGGCCGACCCCGCGCGGCCGGAGACGGTGGAGCGGATGGTTCATGACGCGGCCGGGCTCGTGGGTGTGTTCGACAAGCCGGCGTATATACGTTTCGAGGCCGGGCTGTGCGCGCATAGCCGGAGCCGGAAGACCGGG
>CAIQQQ010000417.1 GCA_903873995.1 uncultured Rhodospirillales bacterium | reverse complement strand
GTCGAGGACCAGTCGGTGCTGATCATCCGCAACTGCGGCCCAGTCGGCTATCCGGGCGGGGCGGAGGTGGTGAACATGCAGCCGCCGGCGAGCCTTCTGAAGCGCGGCATCCAGGTGCTGCCGACGATGGGTGACGGGCGGCAATCCGGCACGTCCGCAGCGCCGTCCATTCTGAACGTGTCGCCGGAGGCTGCGATCGGCGGCGGTCTGGCGTTGCTGGAGACGGGAGACCGGATTCGGATCGATCTCAACACCCGCAAGGTGGATGTGCTGCTGCCGGAGGGCGAGCTTGAGGCGCGGCGGGCGAAATGGGTGCCGCCGGTGCTGGTGAACAAGACGCCGTGGGAGGAGATCTATCGCGCCATGATCGGCCAGCAGGGGCAGGGCGCGTGCCTGGAGCCGGCGACCTTGTTCCTCGATGTGCTGACCACGCGCGGCGAGAGCCGCAACAATCACTAAGACCGGGCACTAGGAGCGAGCCATGACCGGACGTTTGGCAGGCAAGACCGCGTTTCTGACGGCGGGCGCCCAGGGCATTGGGCGCGCGACGGCGCTGGCGTTCGCGGCCGAGGGTGCCAAGGTGATCGCGACCGACGTCAATGAGGCGAAGCTGCACGAGATCCGCAGCGAGATGCTGCACACGGTGCGGATGGATGTGCTGGACGCAGACGCCGTGCGCTTCATGGCAGACGAGATCGGTGGGGTGGACATCGTGTTCAACTGCGCCGGCTTCGTGCACCAGGGCACTGTGCTGGACGCGACGGAGGCGGAATGGGAGTTCGCGTTCAACCTCAATGTCCGCTCGATGTTCCGGGTGATCCAGGCGTTTCTGCCGGGGATGCGGGCGCGGGGCGGCGGCAGCATCATCAACATGGCCTCGGCTGCGAGCTCCATCAAAGGTGCTCCGAACCGGTTCGTGTATGGCACGACCAAGGCGGCGGTGATCGGGCTCACCAAATCCGTGGCCAGTGATTTCGTGAAGTCCGGCATTCGCTGCAACGCGATCTGCCCGGGCACGGTGCAGTCCCCGAGCCTGGATGACCGGATCGCCACGGGGGCTGCGCAGTTTGGCTCCATAGAGGCATCTCGCGCGGCGTATGTGGCGCGCCAGGCGATGGGGCGGCTGGGCTCGGCTGAGGAGATCGCGGCGATGGCGGTGTATCTGGCCAGCGACGATGCGCAATTTGTGACCGGCCAGGCGATGCTGATCGATGGCGGCTGGACGCTCTGAGACGAATTTCCAACGAAGGATAGAACTATGAAGCTGTTGCGTTATGGGCCAGTGGGCCAGGAGAAGCCGGGGATGCTGGATGCCGAGGGCCGCATTCGCGACCTGTCGGATTTCGTGCCGGACATCAACGGGTTCACGCTGGCGCCGGCGAAGCTGGCTGAGCTGGCCGAGCTGAACCCGGAGCATCTGTCCATCGTGCATGGCCCGCACCGCATCGGCGCGTGTGTGGCGCGCCCGGTGAACTTCATCTGCATCGGCCTCAACTATGCCGACCACGCCGCTGAGACCGGTGCGAAGATCCCGAAGGAGCCGATCGTGTTCCTGAAGTCGCTTGGCGCCTATTCCGGCCCCAACGACGATGTGAAGATCCCGCGGGGCTCGGTGAAGACGGATTGGGAGGTCGAGCTCGGCATCGTGATCGGCTCCACGGCCAGCTACGTGTCCGAAGAGGACGCGATGGACCATGTTGCGGGCTATTGCGTGATCAACGACGTCTCGGAGCGCGAGTTTCAGTCCGAGCGCGGCGGCACCTGGGACAAGGGCAAGGGCTGCGACACGTTCGGCCCGACCGGCCCGTGGATGGTGACGAAGGACGAGATCGCCGATCCGCAGAACCTCAAGATGTGGTGCGACGTGGACGGCGTGCGGATGCAGGACGGCAGCACCAAGACGATGATCTTCGGGGTGCGGCATCTGGTGAGCTATGTCAGCCACTTCATGACCTTGCACCCGGGCGATGTGATCGCCACCGGCACGCCGCCGGGTGTGGGCCTGGGCAAGAAGCCGGAGCCGATCTTCCTCAAGGCCGGCCAGACGATGCATCTGGGCGTCGAGGGCCTGGGTGAGCAGACGCAGAAGGTCATCGCGGCGTAAGGCCGCGTGGGAGTCGGTAATCGCCTGACACCGCGCGCTGCGGTTCTCTGGCTGATCCTCGGCACCGCCGCCCTCCGTTTGGCGTTGGCGGCGGAGCTGGGGCTGGGAATCGACGAAAGCTACATGGTGGTGGCGGGGCGCGGCGCGTTTCGCCTGGGCTATTTCGATCATCCGCCGATCGCATGGTGGCTGTCGCATGGTGCGGCGCTACTGGGCGGTGAGAGCGCGTTCGTGGTGCGGCTGCCGTTTGTGGCGCTGTTTGTGGGCTCGACCTGGCTGATGTTCCGGCTGGGGGCGGAGGTTGCGTCCGAGCGGGCTGGGTTGTGGGCGGCTGTTGCGTTCACTCTGGCGCCGGTGTTTGGCGTGACCAGCGGCGGTTGGGTGCTGCCGGACGGGCCGTTGGTGTGCGCGTTGCTGGGCATGGCGCTGTGTGTGGTTCGGGCGTTGCGGGGGCCGGGCTGGGGCTGGTGGCTGGGCTGCGGGGCGTGCGCGGGGCTCGCCATGATGTCCAAGTATACTGCGGTGCTGGATATCGCAGGGCTTGGGCTGTTTCTGATGAGCACGTCTGAGCGGCGGCGCTGGCTGTTGCGGCCACAGCCTTGGGTGGCGGCGCTGGTGGCTCTGGCGGTGTTTTCGCCGGTGCTGGTGTGGAACGCTGGGAACGGGTTCGCGTCGCTGGCGTTTCAGGGCGGGCGGGCGGCAGCGGCGCGGTTTCAGCCGTTCGGGCCGCTGATCACCTTGGGTGGCGAGGCGCTGTTTCTGCTGCCGTGGATCTGGGCGGGGCTGATGCTGGCGCTGTGGCGCGGGCTCCGGTCCGGATCGGTGCTGGCGTGGATGGCGTGGCCGGCGATTTTGCTGTTCGTGGTGGTGTCGCTGTGGTCCCGCCAGGTTCTGTTTCACTGGGCGGCGCCGGGTTACCTGATGCTGTTCCCGCTGCTGGGCGCGTGGCTGGCGGAGCGGAGCTGGGCGTTGCGTGCTGCGACATGGAGCGGCGGTCTTTTACTGGCGCTGCTGGTGCTGACGGTGGCCGAGACGCGGCTTGGCCTGGTGCCGGGCGATCCGTTGGCGCAGTTGCGAGACTGGCGCTCGCTGCACGGGGCGCTTGCCGGGCGGGGCCTGCCGATCGCTGCGGTGAGCTGGTCGGATGCGGGAAAGATCGGCGTCGGGCTGGGACCGGATATCCCGATCTTCTGCCTCAACCCGGACCAGCGCGAGTTCCGCTTTGCGAGCACGCCCCCCACTGCCGGCGATGTGCTGATCGTGGCGCCGCGGCGGAGCCTGGCCCAGCTGCAGCAGGCGATCGGTGGGAGTTTCGCATCGTTCGAGGCGTTGGAGCCGGTGCAGACCGCAGAGGCCGGAATCATCCCGCTCTATCTCGGCCGAACGCTACGACACTGGCCGTGACACAGCGATGCGCAGCCGAGACGTCAGGACAGCAGCGCCAGGACGACCGCCTGGCTTGCCAGGATCAAAAGCCAATGCAGGCCGTCCTGCCAGATCAGGGTTGTGCTCCGGCGTTGAAAGATGACGTTCGTGGCAAGGGTCGGGAGGATGAACCCCAGCCAGATTGCGGCGGCCGCTGTTACCGCTGGAAGCACCCCCACGGCTCCGATCGCAGTGAACAGAACCGAAAGGGCGATCGCCATGACAAGCTGCCCGATCAGGCCCACGATCAGCTCGAAGGGGCTCGGGCGATAGGCGGAGCCTTGCTTGTTCCAGCCGACAGCTGCGCGCCAAGATTTGCCAAGCCAAAGATACCAAAGGGAACCAAGGACATAGCTTGCGACAGTCGCCGCCACAATTGCGGTGATGTAAGCTTGCATGATATGAGCCCCTGTCTGGTGGCGCTATTGAACGGTGCCGGTTTATGAGATGGGACCAGGCCGCACCCGCGCCAACCTGGCTCGAATTCTGGCGAGCGCGGCTGTTCGCGGCAAACTGACATTGGATGATCCCTGCGCAGCGGCGGACCATGTATTTGGATTGTGGCAGGGATTCTCCAGTTTTCAGCGTTCGATCGGTATCGAGGCCGAGAAGATCAAAGCGACCGTTGTGGCACGTGTCGAACGCGGGATTGCAATTATCTTGGCGTCATACGCTTAGCAAATGATGGCCTTGCGCCCGCACCGAAAGCGGCCGAACAGTCATCACTCCAAAGCGGTCCGATGGTTCTGGGTCCGCGGTATGGCGCTCACACGACCTTCCCAAACAACACGCCGATCCCGGTCGTGATCGCCATGGCCATCGCTCCCCAGAACATCACCCGAATGGTCGGCCGCAACACACCGGCTCCGCCGGCCCTGGCGCCGACTATGCCGAGCACGGCCAGGAACACCAGCGATCCGGCGGCCACCAGGGGCCCCAGCACGCTGGGCGGTGAAATCACGGTCAAGACCAGGGGTGCTGCAGCACCGAGGGTGAAGGTGGCTGCCGATGCCATCGCGGCCTGCACCGGCCGCGCCGTGGTCGCGGCCGAGATGCCCAGCTCGTCATGCGAATGGGCCGCGAGCGCGTCCTTGGCCATGAGCTGGATCGCGACCTGTTGGGCGAGGGCAGGATCCACGCCGCGGGCGATATAGAACCCGGCGAGCTCGGTTGTCTCGCCGACCGGATCGGCCGCGAGTTCCCGCGCCTCGCGGGCCAGATCGGCATGTTCGGTGTCGGCCTGCGAACTCACCGACACATATTCCCCCGCCGCCATGGCCATCGCGCCCGCCACCAGGCCGGCGACGCCGGCGAGGATCGCACCGCTTTCGGATGGATCGGCGGAGGCGACGCCAAGGATCAGGCTCGCGGTCGAGATGATCCCGTCATTGGCGCCCAGCACGGCGGCGCGGAGCCAGCCGATCCGCTCGATCAGGTGGTTTTCCCTGTGGACCAGTCTCATGCGTGAACCCCCTCCGGCTGCAGGGCTCGCCGGCTGCCCGGATGAGTGCTATCGGATCGGCCCGGCCCGCATCAGAAACGGAAACTACGCGGCCCCCCAGCCGGTGTCACCACCCGTTCACGCGCGGCCAGACGGCGGCAACCGTGTCTGCGCCGTCCACCACGAAATAGCTGTCATGGGCGGCAGCCGTGAGGCAGCTATGGTTGGGCAGGATGCGCAGCTTGCTGCCGACCGGCAGGTTGGGCGGCGGCAGATTGGGATCGAGCTCAACCACGCCATGTTCCTGATAGGCCTTGCGGATGATGGCGCGGCCGAAGCTGCGGCGGCCGTTGATGTCGAGCAGGGCGCCGAAGCCCTGGTCGTTGGCGGTCGCCTCCGTGCTGCGATCCTTGCTCAGCGCGATGGCGCCGGCGTCCACCAGCATCAATCCCTGGCTCGGCCGGCGGCCGATCACGCTGGCGAGCACCGTGAGCGCGATGTCGTCATGGCTGTGGGTGCCGATCTCCGCCTGGAACAGGTCGCCGAACATATAAACGCCGGCACGCAGCTCCGTGATTCCGGCGAGGCTGGTGGCGGCAAGCGCCGTGGGGGAGCTGCCGATCGAGACGATCGGGCAGGCATGGCCCGCGGCGAGCAGGCGTTCGGCGGCGCGCACGGCGCCGGCGCGCTCCTGCTCGGCGATGCGCTGCATCTCGGTATGCGAGCGGCCGGCATAGCTGTGGCCGGCATGGGTCATCACGCCGGCCAGCAGCGGGCCGAGGCGGGCGGCGATCTCCACCAGCGCCGGCTCGTCCGGCAGCAGGCCGCCGCGGGTCTCGCCGGTGTCGATCTCGATCAGCACGCGCGGCGGCATCGGATGGCCGGCGATCGCTGTGGCCATCATCGCGTCGTCGGTGATCACCATCACCTCGGCCCCGGTGGTGTTGAGCTTGGCAACCTGGTCGAGCTTCTGGGGGGTGATGCCGACGGCGTAGAGAATGTCGGAGATGCCGTGGCCCACGAAATACTCGGCTTCCGCCAGGGTCGAGACGGTGATGCCTCCTTGGCCCGCGCGCCCGCCGGCGGAGCGGGCGAGAGCAAGGCGCGCGACATCGATCGACTTCGCGGTCTTCATGTGCGGGCGGAGCGCCACCCCATGGCGGGCGACCGCACGGGCCATCGTCTCGATGTTGCGCTGGAGCGTCGGGCGGTCGAGCACGAGGCAGGGGGTCGGCAGGTCGGCGAGCCTCATGGCCGCGCACTCCAGGGATGAGATGAAGCCGGTGGGATCAAATGTTCTCGCCGGGCATCAGATGGCAATGCCCAGCATCTCGGCAATGCGCGGCGTGGCCTTGATGCCGGTGCCGGTAAGCACGAGCACGGTGGTCTGGTCTTGAGTGATCGTGCCGTCGTCCAGCAGCTTGCGAAAGGCGGCCGCGGCCTGGGCGCAGGTCGGCTCGACATAGAGACCCATGGCGGCCAGGTCCAGCGTGGCGCGGATGATCTCCGCCTCCTCGATCAACACGGCACCCCCTTGGCTGCGCGCAAGGGCTTGCGTGACCTCGGCCAGGCGGATGGGGGCTGCGATCGCCGTGCCCTCGGCGATGGTGGGGCGGGCGGGCTCGGACGGCAGGCCCAGCGCGTGGCGGGCGATCGGGCCGCAATTCGCCGGCTGGGCCGCGAACAGGCGCGGCAGATGATCGATGCCGCCGGAGCGGAGCAGCTCGCTGAACCCGATATCGCAGCCGAGCACGTTGGAGCCGGCGCCGCAGGGGATGACGATGTTGTCCGGCGCCTGGAACCCCAGATCCTCCCAAAGCTCGTAGGCCAGGGTCTTGGTGCCGTGCAGGAAGAACGGATGCCAGTTGTGGCTGGCATAGAAGATCTCCGCCGCACGCGCCTCGGCAGCCGCGGACGTGTCCTGCCGCGTGCCGAAAATGAGCTCGACGGCTGCGCCATGGGCGCGCATCTGCACGGTCTTGGCCGGGCTGGTGCTGGAGGGCGCCATGATCAGCGCCTGCATCCCGCCGGCGGCGGCGAAGGCTGCGATCGCGGCGCCGCCATTGCCGGAGCTGTCCTCCAGAACAGACATGACTCCCTGCTGGCGCAACAGGGAGAGCATCACGCTGGCGCCGCGGTCCTTGAAGCTGGCGGTCGGCATGAACCACTCACATTTGAAGTGGACACCGGCGCCATACAGCATACGGGAGAGCAGCGGCGTGCAACCCTCGCCAAGCGTGATCGGATCGTGCACAGCAAGTGGCAGCGCCTGGGCATAGCGCCACAGGCTGCGGGTTCCGGTGTCGATCCGATCTCGCGTGAGGCCTGCAACCTCGGTGAGGAGCAGCGGTGCGCCGTCATCACCGCACCAGCGCGGCTGATCGATGGGATAGGTTCGGCCGGAGCGGAGGTCGAGATAGCGAACGGGCTGCATGGCGCGAAGCTGATCGTGCCGCCGCCGGATGACAAGAAGGGAATGAGTATGTCCGATCTGATCACGCTGGCCGGCGATCTGGTGCGCCTGGACAGTCGCAGCACCCTGTCCAACATCGCGGTGGCCGAGCGGATCGCAGCCGAGCTTGAGGGGTTCGAGGTCGAGCGGCTCGATTACCGCGATCCTGCTGGCGTTGCGAAATGCGTGCTGGTGGCCGTTCGCGGCGGGCCGGGCGGGCTCGCCTTCTCCGGCCATATGGACACGGTGCCGGCGACCGGATGGACGACGGACCCGTGGTCCGGCCTGGTTGCGGACGGCGTGCTGCACGGCCTCGGCAGCGCAGACATGAAGGGCCCGTTGGCCGCCTGCATCATCGCGGCGCGGGATCTTCCGCAGTCCATTCCGGTGGGGCTGCTGATCACGACGGACGAGGAAACCACCAAGCAGGGCGCGCGCCTGATCGCCGAGCGATCCGAACTCGCCCGCGCCATGCGGCCGCGCGGGATCGTGGTGGCGGAACCGACGATGATGGTGCCGGTGCGCGGGCATCGCGCCAACATCACCTTTACCGCGACGGCTGCGGGTGTGCAGGCGCACAGCGCCACCGGGCTCGGGCGCAACGCCAACTGGGATCTTGTCGCGTTCCTGGTGCGGATGAAGTCGCTCAACGACCGTCTGCGCAGCGATCCTTCGCTGCAGGATACGGCCTATCACCCGTCGTTCAGCGATTTCAACATGGTGATCGACAATCATGGAACGGCGGTGAATGTGACGGTGCCGGTGGCCACGGTGCGGATCAAGTATCGCACCAGCGCCTCGGTCGATCCGTCCGAGGTTGTGGCGGAGGTGCGGGCGGCGGCGGCGGACTCGGGGCTCGCGCTGGACGTGACGCAGGAGGGGCGGCCACCGGAGCTTCCGGCCGATCATCCGCTGATCGCCGCCGCCGTCAGGGTCTCAGCCAAGGCCGCGCGCACCGTGCCGTTCGGGACCGATGCGACGCTGCTGCAGACCTTGGCGCCCTGCGTCGTGATGGGCCCCGGCGATATCGGTGTGGCGCACCGCGACGGGGAGCATATCGCGGTGGCGGCGCTGGAGGATGCGGTGACGATGTTCCGCGCGTTCGCGCTTCAGACGTAGTCCGCCACCACCTCGCCCACACTGGGAAACAGCACGCGCAGGCGGGCATGGGAGCGGACGGAGGTCTTCCCGGTCCAGCTGCCGCAGGTGACGAACTGGCCCGCCTTCAGCCCGCCGGCCCAGATCGCGCCCTCGTTGGCCATCCACACCATGAGGCGCAGCATGTCGCCGCAGGGATTGCCGGTGCGCTCCATATGGACCTCGCCATCGACATACTGCGTCACGGTTTCGGCTGCGAAGTCGATGTGGTGCCAATCGGCGAGGCCTGCGCCATAGACGAAACGGCCATGGGCCTGGGTGTCGGCGAGGTTGGTTGAAGGCGCCACGGCGTCCGGATCGAGGAAGCGGCTTTCCAGCAGCTCGATCGCGGGATGGGCGGAGGCGATGGCGGCAATGACCTCCTCGCGGGTGTAGGGCGCAGCACGCGGCGGCAGGTCTTGGGCCATGCGAAAGCAGATCTCGGCCTCGAGCCCGCGGATGCGGCTGCCTTCGGAGGGGATGGCGGCGGGGCTTGCAACGATGCCCGATTCCGGCAGCGGACCGCATTGGATCGGCCCGTCCGGGCTCGGCGAGCCGACCTTCCAGCCGCCGATCGGGCCGAGCTCGGCCATGACCGCTTCCTGGATCAGATAGGCGGCCGCGCGATCGGCTGGGCGCAATGCCACAGGCAGGTCGGCGAGCAGCTTCGCGGGATCGCGGCGGGCGGCGAGCAGCAAGGTGGCGGCGGTGTCGGTCATGATGTGGCGTCTCCTTCGCGGCAGTTTGCGGTGGCGTGCGGGGCTTGTCCAACCTTGGCCGGCGCGGCAGGTTGCCGGCATGGAACTGGTTCTGTCCGACATCGACGACGACACATTTCGCGCTGCCGTGCTGGCGCCGCTGGGCGAGCACAACCAGGCGGCCCTCGGCCGCTCCTTCCCGCAGGGCACGGTCGCCATCGTGCTGCGTGACGCGCAGGGCGCGGTCGAGGGCGGCATGTGGGCGGGTTACTGGTGGGAGTGGCTGAAGCTAGAGCTGGCGTTCCTGCCCGAGCATCGCCGCGGGCGAGGGCTTGGCGCGCGCATGCTGGCGACCTTGGAACATGTGGCGCTGGCGCGGGGCTGCCGCGGCGTGTGGATGAGCAGCTTCTCGGTGCAGGCGCCGGATTTCTACAAGAAGCTCGGTTACCGCGAGATCGGGCGGCTGGAGGGGCGGCCGCTCCTCGGCGAGGCGGATGTGTTCCTGGCGCGCGACGACGGTCTCGGGCAGAGGCCGGCGACGTTGGCGGTGACAGATGCGCCGGACCGTTCGATCTACACCGCGATTCTGCACCGCCTGCGCGACTTCACCGACACAAGGCTGGGCCCGGACCGAATGCGTGCGATCGGCGACGCGACGACGGGCCCGACACGGTTTCGCACCCTGTCCGTGCTGCTGCGCGACGATGCCGGCGCGATCCTGGGCGGGCTGTGGGGTTACACCGGGCGGGGCTGGCTGTTCATAGAGCTGCTGGGCCTGCCGAAAGCGGCGCGCGGGGCCGGTCTGGGCACGAAGATCATGACCATGGCGATGGACGAGGCGCGGCTGCGTGGTTGTGTGGGCGTGTGGCTCGACACGTTCAGCTTCCAGGCGCGGCCGTTCTACGAGAAGCTGGGTTTTTCAGTGTTCGGGCAGATTGACGGCTACCCCACCGGGCATAGCCGGTATTTCCTCGCAAAGCGTCTCTGATGCAGGTCCATACCGATTGGCGAGCGGTGCCCGCCGAGGCCCGTGGCTGCGTGCTGGCGATGGGCAATTTCGACGGCGTGCATCGCGGCCATGTTCATCTGCTGCGCGCGAGCCATGCAGCAAGGCCGGATGCGGCGTTGGGGGTGGTGACGTTCGAGCCGCATCCGCGCGAGCTGTTCCGGCCGGAGGACCCGCCGTTCCGGCTGATGACACGCGAGGAGCGCGCCGGCGCATTGGCGGCGCAGGGCGTGCGGCACGTGTTCGAGATCGCGTTCGATACCCGCTTCAGCGCCATGACCGCGGATGCGTTCGTTGGCGAACTGCTGCACGACGCGCTAGGGGCCGTGCATCTCGCCTGCGGGGCGGATTTCGCCTTCGGCCACCGGCGCGGCGGCGACACGGCGTTTCTGGAGGCGCGCTGCGAGGCGCTCGGCATTGGCGTGACCTTGGTGCCGCAGCTGGAGGACCGGATCGGGCCGATTTCGTCAAGCCGCATCCGCAGGGCCTTGCAGGACGGCTATCCCGAGCGCGCCACCGAGCTGCTGGGCCGGCCGCACAGCATCACGGGCGTGGTCGAGCATGGCCAGAAGCGCGGCCGCACCATCGGGTTTCCCACGGCCAACATCGCGTTGGGCCACCGGCTGGAGCCGCAGCGCGGGGTGTATGCCGTGATCGCCACCCTGCCGGACGGCGCGGTTGCGAAGGGTGTGGCCAATCTCGGACGCAGGCCCACGGTGAACGAGGGCACCGAGAGCCGGCTGGAGGCGCATCTTTTCGACTATGACGGCGATCTGTATGGCCAGGTCCTGTCGGTGGCGCTGGTCGCCTTCCTGCGGCCTGAGCGAAAGTTCGAAAGTTTCCCGGCCCTGCATGCCCAGATCCTGGCGGATGCGAGCGATGCGCGCGCGTTGCTTGACCATCAGGCCGCCCCGCCAGCATAGTCCGTCGCATGATCGGGATCCTCTCCGCGCGAATTATGTGACCGGCCCTGCCATCGGGGCCGGACTTTTTGCGCGCGCGTTCCCTGACCCCATCCCGAGGCCCATCATGAGCGAGACCGACACCAGAACGGCGGACTACCGGTCCACCGTGTTTCTGCCCGAGACCGATTTCCCGATGCGTGGCGACCTGCCTTCGCGCGAGCCTGCGATGCTGGCGCGCTGGCAGGCGATGGGTTTGTGGGACCGTTTGCGCGAGCAGCGCGCGGGGGCGGAGAAATTCATCCTTCATGACGGCCCGCCTTACGCCAACGGCAACCTTCATATCGGCCATGCGCTGAACAAGATTCTCAAGGACGTGGTCAATCGCGCGCGCCAGATGGCCGGGCAGGATGGGCTGTATATCCCGGGCTGGGACTGTCACGGCCTGCCGATCGAATGGAAGATCGAGGAGAAATACCGCAAGGAAGGCCGCGACAAGGACGCCGTGCCGATCCTGGATTTTCGCGCCGAATGCCGCGCCTATGCCGCCGAATGGATGGCGATCCAGTCGGCCGAGTTCCAGCGCCTTGGCATCGAGGGCGATTGGACGAACCGCTACGCCACGATGGATTTCGGCTCCGAGGCGGTGATCGCCGGCGAGATCGGCAAGTTCCTGCTCAACGGCGCGTTGTATCGCGGGCTGCGGCCGGTGATGTGGTCACCGGTCGAGAAGACCGCGCTCGCCGAGGCGGAGATCGAGTATCACGACCATGCCAGCACCACGATCACGGTGCGCTTTCCGGTCGTCGTTGCGTCGAGCCCGTATCTCAAGGGCGCGTCGATGGTGATCTGGACTACGACGCCCTGGACCATGCCGGGCAACCGCGCGATCGCGGCGGGGCCGGAGATCGACTACGCCGTGGCGCGCATCGACAGCGTGGCCGAGGGCTCGCTGGCCGTGGCCGGTGAGATCGTTGTGGTGGCGCTGGAGTTGCTGCCGAAGTTCTGCGCCGACGTGAAGGTTTCGACGCATCATCTGCTGCATGTGCTGAAGGGTGCGGATCTGGTCGGCACGATCTGTGCGCATCCGCTGCGGGCCGCGAGCTATCCGCATGACGTGCCGGTGCTCACCGCCGAATTCGTCACCACCGAGCAGGGCACCGGCCTGGTGCATATCGCACCGAGCCACGGTGAGGACGATTTCATCCTTGGCCGCGCCAACAACCTCGAAATCCCCGAGACCGTCGCTGATGACGGCACACTGACGAACCGCGCGCCGGGGTTCGAGGGCGTGCATGTCTACAAGGCGGGCCCGCCGATGGTGGCCGCGCTGACCGAGGCCGGCGCGCTGCTGGCGACGACGAAGTTCGTGCATTCCTATCCGCATTCCTGGCGCTCCAAGGCGCCGCTGATCTTTCGCGCCACGCCGCAATGGTTCATCCGCATGGATGGGCCAGAGCAGATCCGCGCCAAGGCGCTGCAGGCGATCGACGACACCGTGTTCGTGCCCGACCAGGGGCGCAACCGCATCGGCGCGATGATCGCATCCCGCCCCGACTGGTGTATCAGCCGCCAGCGCGCCTGGGGCGTGCCGATCCCGGTATTCGTGGAGCGCGCCACCGGCGTTCCGCTGCGCGATCCGGAGGTGGTGGCGCGCGTGGTCGAGGCCTTCACGCAAGAAGGGGCCGATGCCTGGTACAGCGCCTCGCCCGCCCGCTTCCTTGGCAACGGCTACGACCCCGCCGCCTATGAGCAGGTGATGGACATCGTGGATGTGTGGTTCGAAAGTGGCTCGACCCATGCCTTCACGCTTGAGGCGCGCGGCCTGCCCTGGCCGGCCGATCTGTATCTGGAAGGCAGCGACCAGCATCGCGGCTGGTTTCATTCGTCTCTGCTGGAGGCCGTCGGCACGCGCGGGCGGGCGCCGTTCAAAGCGATCCTGACGCAGGGCTTCGTGCTCGACGAGCAGGGCCGCAAGATGAGCAAGTCGCTCGGCAACGTCACGGCGCCGCAGGAGGTGACGGACAAGTTTGGCGCGGACATCCTGCGGCTGTGGGTTATGAACTCGGACACGACCGAGGATCTGCGCATCGGGCCGGAGATCCTGAAGCAGCAAGCCGAGCTCTATCGCCGCATCCGCAACACGCTGCGCTGGATCCTGGGCTCGCTGAAGGACTTCGACGATGCGGAGCGCGTCAATGTCGCTGAGATGCCGGAGCTGGAGCGGCTGATGCTGCACCGGCTGTCCGAGCTCGACCGGCGGGTGCGCGGCGCGGTGGCAAGCTATGACTGGACCGGCGTGGTGCCGGATCTGCATGGGTTTTGCGCCACTGATCTGTCGGCGTTCTATTTCGATATCCGCAAGGACGCGCTGTATTGCGACCGGCCGGACAGTCTGCGCCGCAGGGCCTGCCGGACCGTGCTCGATCACCTGCATCGCTGCCTGTGCGCCTGGCTTGCGCCAGTGCTGGTGTTCACCGCCGAGGAGGCCTGGGTGTCGCGCTTCGGCGATGCCTCCAGCGTGCATCTGCAGGATCTGCCGGTGATCCCGGAAGTCTGGCACGATCCGGCGCTTTCCGAGCGCTGGCGCGCCATCCGTGAGCAGCGCCGGCTGATCACCACTGAGCTTGAGGCCGGGCGCAAGGCGGGCTGGCTGAAATCCTCGCTGCAAGGGGCTGTGACGCTCGATCCGCCGTCGCTCGACCTGCTTGATCCCGAGGGCTGGGCGGAGCTGTGCATCGTGTCGCAGGCTCTTCCCGGCGAGGCGATCACGGCCGCCCCTGCGCCTGGGGTGAAGTGTGAGCGCTGCTGGCGCGTGCTGCCGGAAGTGGGGGGCGTTCCGGCGCATCCCGGCCTGTGCCTGCGCTGCGTGAGTGCGGTGGTATGAGCTTTAGCCGCCCGCTTTGGGCCGGGGTCGCGGGCGTGCTTGTGCTGGCGGCAGACCAGTCCAGCAAGGCGTGGGTGCTGGATGGTCTGGCGTTGCAGGGCCAGGGCAATATCGACGTGCTGCCGTTTTTGAGCCTCACGATGGTGTGGAACCGCGGCGTGACGTTCGGGCTGTTGGGCGGCGTTGGCGGCATTGCCTCCTGGGCGCTCACGGCGGTGGCGCTGGCGGTGGTGACGGCGCTGCTGCTGTGGTTGCGCCGCGCGGAGAACCGGATCGTGGCGGCGGCGCTGGGTGCCATCGCCGGTGGGGCCCTGGGAAATGTGATCGACCGACTGCGCTTTGGCGCGGTGGTGGATTTCATTCACGCCCATGCCTGGGGCTGGTCCTGGTACGTGTTCAATGTCGCGGACGCCGCCATCGTCTGCGGGGTCGCTGCTTTGGTGCTGGACAGCTTGCGGCCCCGCCTTGCCGCCGTGCGGCCGGGCGGCTAGGTATTGCTGATGAAACACTCCCTAGGCCTGTTCCGGATCGGGTTTCTGCTGGTGCTGCTGCCGCTCGCAGCCTGCGGCGGGGCGGACAATGTCGCGCGCAACATCGGCCTGGTGCGGGACGCGCCGGACGAGTTCACCGTGACGACGCGGGCGCCTTTGTCCATGCCGCCGGATTTCACGGTGCGCGCGCCGCAGCCGGGCGCTCAACGGCCGCAGGAGCGCACGCCGCGCCAGGCTGCCGAAGCGGCGCTGGTGCCTGGTGCCGCCCTGTCCGGTCCGGCTGGCGTGAGCCCTGGCCAGCAGGCGCTGCTTGGTGCGGCCGGCCCCGCGGCACCCGCCGGCATCCGCAACGAGATCAACCGCGAGGCCTCGACGGATAGCGAAAGTCGGTCGCTTACCGATCGGCTGATGTTCTGGAAGAGCGCGCCGCCGCCGGGCACCGTGGTCGATCCCAACCGCGAGGCGCAGCGCCTGCGGGAGAACGCCGCCCTCGGGCAGCCGGTGCAATCCGGTGACACCCCGATCATCCAGCGCGACAAGGGCGGGTTCCTCGGTCTGTTCTGATCAACGATCCGGCAATGTGTGGCAGGTAGCGTTGGAACAGCTTGCCAGGGGCACGCGATGACACCCAACGATCCGGACGCTTGGCATCGGCTGCGCAGGCTTGCTGAACAGCCGGGCGCGCAGGACATCCGCGCATTGTTTGCAGCCGATCCGACACGGGCGAGGCGCCACACCGTGTCGTTCGAGGACCTGTCGATCGACCTGTCCAAGACCGCGATCTCGGACACGGTGCTGGCGGCCTTGCTGGATCTGGCCGAGCAGACCGGGGTCGCAGCATGTCTCGGCCGGATGTTCGGCGGCGCTGCAGTCAACGCGACCGAGGGCCGTGCGGCGATGCACATGGCGCTGCGTGCGCCGCCGGGCGCTGCGATGATGGTGGGGGGCGAGGAT
>CAIQQQ010000416.1 GCA_903873995.1 uncultured Rhodospirillales bacterium | reverse complement strand
CGCACGGGCTGGGCGCCTATATCGCGCAGGCCACGGATGAGGGGAATTTCGCCCATGTCGTGCTGGGCGTGGCCATGATGTCGCTGTTCGTGCTGGCGTTCAACCGTGCTGTCTGGCGTCCGCTCTATGCCTTCGCCACCCGCCGTCTCACTCTGTAAAGGCTTGCCCCGATGGACACGAACATGCCGCCCCTCGTCGAAGTCCGTGGCGCCAAGCAGTCGTATCACAAGGACAGCGCGGCTGACCTTGTGGTGCTGGAGGACGTCAATCTCTCGATTGCCAGCGGCGAGATTGTCGGGTTGCTGGGCCGGTCCGGCTCTGGGAAATCGACGCTGCTGCGCATCGTCTCGGGGCTGATGGCGCCGACGGCGGGCGAGGTGCTGTGGCGTGGGCAGAAGTTGTCGGGGCCGGCCGCGGGCGTGGCCATGGTGTTTCAGAGCTTCGCGCTGTTCCCCTGGCTGACCGTTGAGGAGAATGTGGAGCTGGGGCTGGAGGCGCAGGGGGTTGCCAAGGCCGAGCGCGAGAGCCGGGCGGAGACGGCGATCGATCTGATCGGGCTTGGCGGGTATGAAAGCGCCTATCCCAAGGAGCTGTCCGGCGGCATGCGCCAACGCGTGGGCCTCGCGCGCGCTTTGGTGGTGCATCCCGACCTGCTGCTGATGGATGAGCCGTTCAGCGCGCTTGACGTGTTGACGGCTGAGACCTTGCGCACCGATCTCATCGATCTGTGGATCGAGGGCAAGCTGCCGGTGAAATCGGTGCTGATGGTGACGCACAACATCGAGGAGGCGGTGCTGATGTGCGACCGCATCCTGGTGTTCTCGTCCAATCCCGGACGTGTGGCGTCCGAGCTGAAGGTGCCGTTCGCGCATCCGCGCAACCGGCTCGATCCGGCGTTCCGGCAGATGGTTGACGATATCTATGCGCTGATGACGCGCAAGGCCGCGATTCCTGCGGCGGCGGTGCCGACACCGGCGGCCGAGGCCGGGTTTGCGATGGCGCTCGAACCGGTATCGACCAATCTTCTCGCGGGTCTGCTGGAGGCGTTGGCGGCGCCGCCTTATTCCGGGCGCGCCGATCTGCCGGCGCTGGCCGGGTCGCTGCAGCTGGAGGCCGACGAATTGCTGCCGATGGGTGAGGCGCTGCAGCGGCTTCGCCTGGCTGACCTGGCGGATGGCGATCTGCATATCACCGAGGATGGCAAGAAATTCGTCGAGGAGAACACCGATCACCGCAAGGCGATCTTCGCCAAGGCGCTGCTGGCGCATGTGCCGCTGGTGGCAGCGATCCGCCGCACGCTCGATGAGCGGTGGAACCATCGCGCGTCTGCGGTGCGGTTTCGCGACGAGCTCGAGGATCACATGTCACCCGACTATGCCGAGGCGACGCTGCTGACGGCGATCGCCTGGGGCCGTTACGCGGAACTGTACAATTACGACGAGCAGGCGGCGCAGTTCAACCTGGACGACATCGACGCCACTGTCTGACGCCCTTGGTCGGACACCTGTGGTCTGCCGAGGCAGCGGATCGCGCGGCAGGCCGGGGCATTGCGAGATCCATCTCGCCGCTTGCTGGATGTGGGCTTCACGCTGTGACGGGTTCGTGTCTATGCTCCCTGGAATTCACATGGGAGCCCTGCAATGCTGACACGTCGGACCCTGCTTGCCGCCACCGCCGCGAGCCCGTTGGCCGTGATCTTGCCAGCCGTGGCCGCGACGCCGCCGGGTGTCGTGGTGATGGCGAAGCAGATGGACGACATCATCAGCTTCGATCCGGCCGAGTCCTATGAGTTCACCAACAACGAGGTGAACGGCAACGTCTATCGCCGGCTGGTCTCGCCCGATCATGCCGACAACTCGAAGGTGGCCGGGGATCTCGCATCGTCGTGGACGATCAGCCCGAACGGGTTGACCTTCACGTTCAAGCTCGTGACCGATTCGATGTTCCCGTCCGGCAAGGCGTTGACCGCCGAGGACGCGGCGTTCTCGTTTCAGCGGGTGGTGAAGCTCAACAAGACGCCGGGTTTCATCCTGACGCAGTTCGGCTTCACCAAGGACAATGTCGAGACGCTGATCAAGGCGACCGATGCCTCGACCCTGGTGATGACCCTGCCTGAGCCGGCAGCGCCCAGCTTCGTGCTGTTCTGCCTGTCGGCGGCCGTTGGATCGGTGGTCGAGAAGGCCACCGTGATGGCGCATGATGTGGGCGGCGATATGGGCAATGCGTGGATGAAGAGCCATTCCGCCGGCTCTGGCGCATATCAGCTGACGGAGTGGGTCGCGTCTGATCACGTGACGATCGATGTCAACCCGCATGCCGCGGTGAAGCCTGCGATGCGGCGCATCTCGATCCGCCATGTCGCCGATCCGTCGGCCCAGTTGCTGATGCTGCAGAAGGGCGATGCGGACATCGTGCGCAACCTCACGCCCGATCTGCTGACCAAGGTGCAGGCGGACAAGGCCTTCAGCGTCACGTCGTCCGGCCAGGGCAGCTCGATGTATCTGGCGATGAACCAGGCGATGCCGGAGCTGCAGAAGGTGGCGGTGCACCAGGCGATCAAGTGGGCGATCGACACGGCCGCGATCGCCAAGAACATCACGCCCAACCTGTCTGTTGAGGCCCAGGGCTTCCTGCCGCCGGGCCTGCCGGGGGCGATGACGGACAAGCCGTTCCACAAGGATGTGGCGAAGGCGAAGGCGTTGCTTTCCGAGGCCGGATACCCGGACGGGTTCTCGGTGACGATGGACGTGATCAGTACTGCCCCCTACCCCGACATCGCGCAGGCGATCCAGGCCGATCTTGCAGCCGTTGGGATCAAGGTCAGCCTGCTGACGGGCGAGCAGAAGCAGGTGATCACCAAGACCCGCGCGCGGACGCACCAACTGGCACTGCTGTCCTGGGGGACGGATTATTTCGATCCGAACTCCAACGCACAGGCATGGTGTGAGAACCCCGATGACAGCAACGACAGCAAGCTGAAGATCCTGGCGTGGCGCAGCCATTACGTGGACCCCGAGCTCAACGCGATGTCCAAGGCGGCGGCCAAGGAGCTGGATGGGGCGAAGCGCATTCAGATGTATCGGGACATGCAGGTGAAGTTCGCCGAGCGCGCGCCGTTCGCCATGTTGCTGCAGGGGATCTCCTCGGCCGCTTTGGGCAAGGGCGTGTCGGGCTTCGTGATCGGGCCGCTGCCGGACTTCACGAAGTATTCCGACATCAAGAAGGCATGAGGAGCGCCCGATGGGGCCGGATGGCGGGGACGCTGTCCGGCCTGGTGGTGACGTTGTTCGGGCTGGTGCTGGTCACGTTTCTGATCGGGCGGGTGATGCCGATCGATCCGGTCATCGCCATTGTGGGCGATCATGCGCCGGACGACGTGGTGGCGCGGGTGCGGGGTGAGCTGGGGCTCGATCGGCCGCTTTATGTTCAGTTCGCGATCTATCTCGGGCTGCTGCTGCAGGGCGATCTTGGTCGGTCGGTGATGACGTCCAACACCGTGGTGGAGGATATCGCGCGGTATTTTCCGGCGACGATCGAGCTGGCGAGTGTTGCGATTGTGATTGCGACCGTGCTTGGCGTGCCGCTGGGTGTGCTGGCGGCGGTGCGGCAGGGCAGCAGGCTCGACCAGGCGATCCGGGTGCTGTGTCTGGCCGGACATTCGATCCCGATCTTCCTGCTCGCCCTGCTGTCGCTGCTGGTGTTCTACGCGACCCTGGGCTGGGTGCCGGGCACCGGGCGGGCAGATGTCGGGTATGAGGGGATGGACCCGGTGGTGACCGGGTTTCTGCTGATCGACACGCTGCTGGCCGGCGATATGGACCCCTTCAAGGATGCGGCCTGGCATCTGGTGCAGCCGGCCGGCGTGCTGGCGTATTTCTCCATGGCCTATATCGCGCGGATGACGCGGGCTTTCATGCTCGATGCGCTGGCGGGCGAATATGTGATCACGGCGCGGGCCAAGGGGCTTTCAGCAGTTCGGGTGATCTGGCGGCACGCTTTTGGCAACATCGCGGTGCGGCTGGTGACGGTGCTGGCGCTGACCTATGCGGGATTGCTGGAAGGGGCGGTGGTGACGGAGACGGTGTTCAGCTGGCCGGGGCTTGGGCAGTATCTGACGGTGTCGTTGCTGAACGCGGACATGAACGCGGTGCTGGGGGCCACGTTGGTGGTGGGGCTGATCTACATGGCGCTCAATCTGCTGGCGGATGTGGCGTATCGGCTGATGGATCCCCGCGTGTCATGATGGGCGTGTCATGAGCGGGGTGCTCTCGCGCGACTGGCTGCTGGCCGAGGCTCCTTCCTCCCGCCGGCAGGCCACATGGGGGCAGAGGTATCGGCTGTGGCGGGATTTCCGCCGCAACAACCTGGCGATGGCCGGGCTGGTGATGGTGGCGGTGCTTGTGCTGCTCGCGATTCTGGCACCGCTGCTGGCGCCCTATGATCCGAATGTTCAGGAACTGGGCAACCGGCTGGGGCGACCGAGTGCTGCGCATTATCTCGGCACGGATTAGTTGGGGCGCGATGTGTTGTCGCGACTGCTGGTTGGCGGACGGATCACCTTGGGCATGGTGATGGCGGTGGTGATCCTGGTGGCACCGCTGGGGCTCGCGATCGGGTGCGTGGCGGGGTATCTGGGAGGGCTTGCCGACAAGGCGCTGATGCGGGTGACGGATGTGTTCCTGGCCTTTCCGCGCCTGATCCTGGCTTTGGCCTTCGTGGCGGCGATCAGGCCGGGGATCACGAGTGCTGTGTTCGCGATCGCGCTGACCGCATGGCCGCCTTATGCACGGCTGGCGCGGGCGGAGACGCTGACGATCCGCAACACCGACTACATCGCCGCCGTTCGGCTCACTGGCGCCTCGGCCTTCCGGATCGTGCTGCGCCATGTGGCGCCGATGTGCGTGGGATCGCTGGTGGTGCGGGTGACGCTCGATATGAGCTCGATCATCCTGACTGCGGCGTCGCTTGGCTTTCTCGGCATGGGCGCGCAGCCGCCGTCACCGGAATGGGGCTCCATGATCGCCTCGGCGCGGCGGTTCTTTCTCGATCAGTGGTGGGTGCCGCTGATGCCGGGGGTGGCGATCTTCCTGGCGTCACTGGCGTTCAACCTGCTGGGGGATGGGCTGCGCGACGTGCTCGATCCGAAGCAGCGCTGATGTTGGTGGAGATCCGCAACCTGACGATCGCTTTTCCGACGGCACAGGGGATGAGCGCGGCGGTGCGCTCGGTCTCGCTTGATCTCGGCGCGGAGAAGCTCGGCATCGTGGGGGAGAGCGGCTCTGGCAAGTCTCTCACGGCGCGGGCTCTGTTGCGGCTGCTCCCGCCTGCGGCGCGGGTTTCGGCCGATGTGCTGCGATTCGACGGGATCGACATCCTCTCGGCGAGCGAGCGGGACATGAGGCGGGTGCGCGGCAAACGGGCCGGATTGATCATGCAGGACCCGAAATATTCGCTCAACCCGATCATGACGGCCGGCGCGCAGATCGCCGAGGCCTGGGCCAACCAGCGGCACGCCAGCAGGCGGGAGGCGGCCGAGGCTGCGATCGATCTGCTGGCGCAGGTGCAGATCCGCGATCCGCGCCGGGTGGCAGGGATGTATCCGCACGAGATCTCCGGCGGCATGGGGCAGCGGGTGATGATTGCCATGATGCTGGCGCCGGACCCGGAGCTGCTGATCGCGGACGAGCCGACCTCCGCGCTGGATGCCACGGTGCAGGCGGAGATATTGCGCCTGATGGAGGATCTGGTGTCGCGCCGCGGCATGGGGCTGATCCTGATCAGCCATGATCTGCCCTTGGTGTCACATTTCTGCGACCGGGTGGTGGTGATGTATGCCGGGCGGGTGGTGGAGGAGCTGCAGGCCGGCGCGTTGGCCCAGGCAAGCCATCCCTATACCCGCGGTCTGTTGGAATGCCTGCCGACCTTGTCCCACCCCAAGGCGCGGCTGCCGGTGATGGCGCGCGATCCGGCCTGGCTGTCATGATCTCTGTGCAGGACCTGGTGGTGCGCTTCGGCCCCGTGGCAGCTGTGACGGGGGTGACCTTCGCGGTGGGGGAGGGTTCGAGCTTTGGCATCGTGGGGGAGAGCGGCTCTGGCAAGTCCACCGTGCTGCGGGCGCTGTCCGGGCTCAATCCGGCCTGGACGGGGCGGATGACGATCGCGGGACAGGCGCTGGCGCCCAAGCGGGACCGGGCCTTCTTCCGGCGGGTGCAGATGGTGTTCCAGGACCCTTACGGTTCGCTGCATCCGCGCCAGACGGTGGATCGCGCGCTGTCCGAGCCGTTGTTGGTGCATGGCATCGGCGATGTGGACCGGCGCATCCGGCAGGCGCTTGCCGAGGTGGCGCTGCCGGCGGCGGCGCGATTCCGCTATCCGCATCAGCTGTCCGGCGGGCAGCGGCAACGCGTGGCGATCGCACGCGCGCTGATGTGCGAGCCGGAGGTGCTGCTGCTCGACGAGCCGACCTCGGCGCTGGATGTGTCGGTGCAGGCGGAGGTGCTGAACCTGCTTGCCGACCTGCAGGACCGGCGCCGCCTGACGTATGTGATGGTGAGCCACAATCTTGCGGTGATCGCGCATCTGTGCCCGATGATCGGGGTGATGCAGGGCGGCGAGATGGTGGAGATGCTGTCGGCCGACGATCTGCGGGCGGGACGGACGACCCACCCTCACACAGGCGATCTGCGCAGGCTCAGCCAGGAGCTTGAGGAGGCCTGAAGCTGGATCAGACGAAGCGCTCGATTTCGGCGCAGACCCGATCGACATCGACGATCCAGTTGCTGTGCGTGCCTTCGTAGACCGGCTCGAACGACTCGAACGACACGCCGAACAGCCAGCCGTAAGTGTGGTTGCGCAGGGACGCCACCTGCTGCAGCCAGGTCATGACGTAGTTCGGATCGCTCAGCGCCAGCACGGTCGCGCCCTCGCGCGTGAACAGCGTGTTGTAGAGGCCGGCACCCAACGGTCCTGCGACGACACGCGCGTTGCGAAACAGCTCGATTTCGTCGGCCATGGACTCAGCGCCGGGTGTGACGATGGCAAAGCCCATCTGGCGCAGGCGCGCGATCAGCTGTTCCTCGTTCAGGAGGCGGCGGATCGATCGTGCATCCATGCGCGAGACATAAATCAGTTCTGGGCCCGGTGTGGTCTGACGGCTTCCCAGACCTGCCAGGCGGTCAAAGATCGTGGCATCCGGCACCAGGCCGCCATCGACGTAGCCCACATAAAGCTCGCGAAAGATGATGGGCTGGTCGGGCCTGCGCACCAGCAGCGATTTTTCGCCATAGCCCAGTGCCTTCAGCATCTCGCGCTGATAGGGCCGGATATTGGGTTGAACCACGAGCTTCTGCGGCTTGACGCCTGCCAGTTCGAAATACCGCAGCTGCGGCAGGGTTTGCAGCAGCCAGTGGGAATGGTTGTCGCCGCTGCTGGCGTTGAAGAACAGCATGCCGGCCGTCTCGTCCACCAGTTCCGGCGTGGTGGCGCCGAGTGGCATGACGAGGCCGCCCTGGGGTTTTGCAACAAGCCCTGGCGCCTGGGCATGAAGGCCGGCCTGGTTCCACAGGTCCATCAGGAACTGCCCGTCCAGGGTGAACAGGTTGCGGTGCCCAGTCACCAGAACGTCGTGCAGGCGGGCCATGTACATCGGGTCGGTCGCAGCATGGCTGCGCCCGATGATCTCCGTGGTGCGGGCCGGCAAGGGTTCGCTGTGATCGACCACCACGGGCCGCGGGATCGCCACGTTCTGCGCGTCGGCGAAGATCTGGATGCTGTCCTCCCGCGCCTTGGCGAGGCTTGCCACGCGCGGCAGCGTTGCGAACGCCGTGACGGCCTCGTGGTCCATCGGCTCAATCATGGACATGGCTTCCGGGCAGGACGGTGATCGCCAGGGTGCGCATGGGGCCGGACCCCAGCATGAGATAGCGGCCGGCAAAGTCTGGCGCGCCGAAGACGGTTGGGCGGCGGGCGCCCAGCAACGCCTCGCAGACGATCACCCGCCCCTGGGCGTGGACGACCTTGCGCGTTCTGGCGACGCAATCCGCGAGCTCGTCGGAGATACGGTCACAGACCACCACGGCAAGGCCGATGGCGCCGGCGCGGAAGCCTGCGAGGCGGTCCGTCCAAGGTTGCGATGTGGCGGTGAACACATCCGGCAGCGCATCCGGCGCCAGCCAGGCCCTGGCCTGCTCCACCACATCGGCGGTCTCGGCCGCGTCGACCGCGGTGAAACCCGGCACCCAATGGGCCAGTTGGTGCGGCATCGCGCCCAGCAGGGCTGCTGCGAAATCGCACGCGTCGAGACTGCCGATCTGGAGGAACTGCTCGCTCTCCCGCGCCACGCGGCTGCGGGTGGCCAGCTGCTGCACGGCGAAATTGAGCACGGCGCGCATCAGGAACTGTCCCTGGTATTCGGGCAGCGCCCGGGCGAACAGCTCGGTGTAGTAATGATCCAACGCGCGGTTGCCGAGACTGACCGGATTGACGGTGTCGCGGCTGTCGACCTTGGCATCGATCAGAACATCGATCAGATCCATCGGGGCAGATCCGGGTGTGTCAGATCCGCGTGTGTCAGATACGCGTGTGCTAGATCCATGGGG
>CAIQQQ010000415.1 GCA_903873995.1 uncultured Rhodospirillales bacterium | reverse complement strand
ATCTAATCCCACCAACTCCCGGAAGCGAAACCACCGACAGTTGACCCCAATTCGGGTTTGCTGCTGACCAATCGCGCAATCCACAATCACGGCAAAACGACCATGACGACCTAGTATCGCGCGCGGGCCGGTGCGCGCCACACGCAAACAAAATTGATGTGGTCCGGTGTTGACCCGATCATGGGTCAACATCAATGTTAAGTGGTTTGGCTCGGTTCATCGAATGGACCGTCGATGTGTGGCACCACTATGTTGCTGATCCGGAAGCAAGACCTAAATTCAGCTTTTCGTCGTGATGCGACGCCAGAACATGCGCGACACCATATCGTTGCCCAGAAGCTGGTGAAGCACGGCCAACCCGGCATGAGCAATCAGATAGCCCCACATCAGATTCGCCGTGAGCTTGTGCAGTGACAGCACGAGCCGGCCGGTCGGCGTCGTGCCGAGGAAGAAATAAGCGGTTCCCGTGATCGCCATGGCCGTCAGCGTGAGCAGCCCCAACCCATGAACGGCGCTGATCATCGCGCTGTCCGTATCGTCGGGCATCGTGCCGCGTGTCAGGCGCCCGATTTGCGTCACGGTATCATCCCAAACCGATTTGATGCCGGTCATCGAGAGCCATGGCACCAGCCTCACGGCGCTGGTCTCGCCGTTCCGCACAAGTGTCCATGCCCAGAATGCCGCAACCACGGCCAGGCTGCCCATGCCGACATATTGATGCAGCACCATGCTGATCTCCGGCACCTCCCCGGGCAAAGGCCGCGACAGGAAATTGCTGCCGAGAAGCTGGAACAGGACGCAGACCAGGATCAGCGCGTGCAGGACACGCGTCATTCCAGAGCGGTTGGGAGACGGCAATCGCGTTGCGCCGGCCAAACCGAGGGTGGCCAACTGGGATCGATTCACCTGATGATTCACCTGATCAATCCCGATACTGGTCGTGGCATGACTGACAGTCATTCCCGATCCGGGAGAACGCATCTTTCAATGCGCTCGACTGGTTCAGGTTTCGCAGAGCAGTCTGGGAGTCCGTACCGAATGTTACGAAGCGCCGCCGCATGTCTTTCGCATCGGCCGACTGCCCGGTGATGGACGCCGACAGACGGGCAGAATCGGTGATGTAGGCGTTCAGGGTGCCGCGGATGGTGGTCTCGTCAAAAGCAGCGCGACCGGACAACATGGGCGTTGTCGCCCGCAGATCCCTTTTCCAGGACCGCATGGTGCCACGGAAAGCCGAGGATGCTTCAACGGTGAGGGGCACGGCTGCAAGAGAAATGGCAAGCAGGCCGCAGCCGATACGCAAGAGATTGGGTCGCACGCAGTCGTTTCCTTGTAGCTGATGCTCGTGTCGGCACCATGCGCCGCGAAGCTTACGGACACCTTATCCGCCCGGCACGGCGCGAAATGACCGCGGCAGGGGCGTAAGGCGCGCGTAAGGTTCCGGCGCCATCGTGGCTGATCGGGGGGCTGAGGCGGGATGCGACTTCTTGTTGTCGAGGATGAGCCCGATCTTCTGGTGCTGATGGGTCGTGCCCTCGAGCGCGGCGGCTTTGTTGTGGATATCGCGTCTGATCTGGCGCAGGCGGCCGAATTTCTGGCAGTCGCCCATTACGACCTCCTGATCCTGGATCTCAATCTGCCGGACGGCGACGGGCTGTCGCTGCTCCGCCAGTTGCGCGCACGCGGATCGCAGCTTCCCGTGCTCGTGCTGACCGCCCGGGATGCCGTCGAGGATCGTGTGACCGGGCTGGACACGGGTGCGGATGACTATCTCGTCAAGCCATTCCACATCCCCGAACTCATCGCCCGCATCCGCGCGCTGCTCCGGCGCCCGGATGCCGCGCTGGGGATCACGCTGAGCCTTGGCAACCTGGTTCTTGACACGACGAGCCGGCAGGTCAGCGTCAATGCCGCAGCGGTCGCGATGTCGGTGCGCGAGGTCGCCCTACTGGAGCTGCTGATGCGGCGGCAGGGTGCCGTCGTGCCGCGCGATCTGCTGGAGCAGGGGCTTTACAGCTTCGAGGCCGAGCTTGGCTCCAACGCAATGGAGGTTCTGGTCCACCGGGTGCGCCGCAAACTGACGGACGCGGCCGCGACGACCTGCATCCATACGGTCCGCGGGGTCGGCTACCTGCTCGCCGAGGTCGCGTGACGGCCGCCCCGGGCCAGGGTTCGTGGTCGCTGGCGACAAGGCTCGGCTGGCGCCTCGGCGCGGTGCTGCTGGCCACCATCATGCTGGCTGCTTGGCCCGAAGGCCGCACGGGCGCATGGTCGCGCGGTTCCATGTGCCTTGCGTTCGGCCAATCCGATTTGATGGAGTGTCCACCATGCTGAGATCCCTGCTGCTGTCCTGCCTTCTGCTTTCTGGCCAGGCCGCAGCCCAGGCCTTTGCCCAGTCGATGCCGAACCCCACGGCCGGCGAAATGCCGGGCATGGCGATGGACGCAAACGCGGGCCAAATACCGACGCAGGGGGGCCAATCCGCTTTCGCCGCTATCCAGGAGGTCGCAGAGATCCTCCAGGCCAATCCGGCCACGGATTGGACACGCGTGAACATCGAGGCGCTGCGGCAGCATCTCATCGATATGGACAACGTCACGCTGCACGCCGATGTGACCAGCGAGCCGATCGAGGGTGGCATCCGCTTCACGGTGAACGGGGCGGGTCCCGTCAAGGCATCCATCCAGCGCATGACCTCTGCTCACGCGATGACGATGCTGGGCGCAGAGGGCTGGCAGTTCGCAACCCTCAACACGCCGAGCGGCGTTGTCATGACCGTGGCGGCACCGGCCAAGGATGCCGCCAAACTCAAGGCGCTCGGTTTCATCGGCGTGATGACGAGCGGCATGCACCACCAGATGCATCACCTCATGATCGCGCGCGGCGGCAATCCGCATCAATAGACGCCGCGTGGCGTGGCATGGCACCGAAGACGGCATCTCAACAGACCATGGCATTTACCGGCATCGACACTGCGACGAGCCGGGATGTCCTGCTTCAGGCGAAGCCGGTGTCTGTTGCCGCAGGCAGCGTTCTGTTTCAGCCGGGCGATCCATGCACGCAATTTTTCATCCTGACGTCGGGCAGTGTGCGCGTGCACCGCCTCGCACCGTCCGGGCGGGAGATGGTGCTGTATCATGTGCGTGCCGGCGAAACCTGCATTCTGACGACACTGTGCCTGCTGTCAGATGAAGCCTACTCGGCAAACGCCATCGTGGAGCAGGATGTCACCGCCTGGGCGGTGCCGTCGTCCCGCTTCAACGCGTTGATGGACAGTTCAGCGGGCTTCCGACGGCTCGTGTTCACCAGCTACGCCCAACGCGTGGCCGATCTGATGCAACGGATCGAGCAATTGAGCGATGTCCCGGTGGATGTCAGGCTCGCCGCCTGCCTGCTGGAACGCGCCGATGCCACGGGTTTGGTGGCCGCGACGCACCAGGCGCTCGCCACCGAGATTGGCACCGCCCGTGAAGTGGTCAGCCGCACATTGGAGCGGCTTGCCCATCTCGGGATGCTGATTCTGTCAAGAGGGCAGATCGAACTCACCGACCGCCCGAAGCTTGAAACTCTGTCCCGCTCCTGGTGATTTCACCCTTGGTGACAATGTCACAGACAAGGCTTGCGACCAGGCCGATGCTTCATGGGCACAAGGAGCAAGTCACATGAACGTTGGAACAAGCCAAAACGTTGGAACGGTTGATCGCATTCTTCGGGCCATTGTCGGTCTGGCCGTCATTTCTCTGGTCTTTGTTGGGCCGCAGACCCCGTGGGGCTGGTTGGGCGTGATCCCGCTGGCCACGGCCGTATTTCGGTTCTGCCCCGCCTACACGCTGCTGGGCATTCGCACTTGCGCACTCCCGAAAGCCTGATCGCAGAACCTGTCGTCAGCACGCCGCCATGGCCATCAGGCCGCGGCGGCGCGCTTTGCGGCGAACTGGTCGAACGCCTCCACGGCCTGCGCCGCATACATCACGCTCGGCCCGGCGCCCATGTAGATCGCGAGGCCCATTGTCTCCATTACCTCCTCGCGTGACGCGCCCAGTTTGACGGCGGCTTCGGCATGGAATGCCACGCAGCCGTCGCAACGGATCGCAACTGCGATGCCGAGCGCCAACAGTTCCTTGGTCTTTCCGTCCAAGGCTTTCGGCGCCAAGGCCGCCTGTGCGAGCGTCGAGAACGCCTTCATGGTGTCGGGTGTTCCCGCGCGCAGAACTTTGATGGCGCTGGACAGTTCGGTGGCCATCAGCGGCCAATCCTTGTTCATGCACGTGCTCCTTTAAGAGTGGGTTCAGGTAAAGGCGTGACCGGGCGGCAGACCCTGCTTGCGGAAGACGATGGCGGCCGGGCAGAACCCGGTGATTCCGGCCTGCGACTGGTTGACCCCGACAAACGCGGTGAGCCAGAGCCAGGAGGGATCATGCCAATGCGCGAGCGCCAGGCTGGCGAGGGTCATGATGCCGGCAAAGGACATCACGGCCTTGTCGACGTTCATGTCAGTCTCCCGGTGAGGTGGCTGGCGCCGGCGCATGGCCGCGCGCCCAGCGGATGATGGCCTCGGCACTTTGCGCGCCAGCCTGCTGGGCGATGACCTGCCCCTTGTGAAACAGCAGCAAGGCCGGAATCCCGCTGACGCCGTAGCGCGCAGCGATCTCGGGCGCCTCATCGACATTGAGCTTCAGCAATCGCAGGTCTGGTTCCAGCGTTTGCGCCGCCTTCTCGAACATCGGCGCCATGCTGCGGCAGGGGCCGCACCATGGCGCCCACATGTCCACCAGCACCGGGATATCATTGGTCCGCAAATGCCTGTCGAAGCTTGCGGCATCAACCGCGGTGGGATGGCCATCGAAGAGCCTCTCATGGCAGGCACCGCATTTCGCGAGGCCCGCCGGACGGTTCTCGGGCAGACGGTTCACACCGCCACACCGGGGACAGGGAATATGGCGCATCGCCTTGACCATTCCTTTGCATCGGACCGACCAGGGCTCCTGGCCAGTCCATAAATTTTATATATACGTAATTTTGAAAGTATGTATATAAGAATCGGACGGCAAGGTGAGGCCGGCACGTCAGGAGAAAATCCCATCATGGGTGCTGCCCAAGTTCCGATTCCATCATCTCGCGACAGCGGCAGCAGCGATGCGGTCCCCGCCATGACCCTGCAGGCCGCCGACATGCACGCAGCCGCCGAAAAGGCGAGTGACCTGCTGAAATCGCTGGCCAACCGACATCGCCTGCTGATCGTGTGCCAGTTGGTCGAGGGCGAACGATCGGTCGGAGACCTGGCGGCGTTTGTCGACACCCGCGATTCCACCGTCTCCCAGCACCTGGCGCTGCTGCGCAAGGACGGCGTGGTGAAGGCCCGGCGTGATGGCCAGACGATCTGGTACTCGATCGCCAACCCGACGGCCCGCGCCGTCATCGAGACGCTCTACCAGGCCTATTGCGCGCCTGCCTCCTCCCCCATCGGCGTTGCGAATGACGGCTCCTCAATCACCAGGAATCCCGAAGCATGACCAGGTTGACCGAAGTCCCAGCCCAGACGATCCACCAGCAAATGCCAACCCGTGAAATCCTGCTCGTTGATGTGCGCGAGCCGGCCGAGCATGCGGCAGAACACATCGCGGGGGCGTTGCTGGTCCCGCTGTCGAGCTTCGATCCGGCCACACTGCCGCAGCAGGAGGGTCGCGAGATCGTGTTTCACTGCGCGGGCGGCAAGCGTTCGGCTGCAGCGGTGGCGCGCTGCCTGGATCAGGGTCTGGCCCATACCAGGCACATGACCGGCGGGCTTCAGGCCTGGAAGACTGCCGGTCTGCCGACCGTGGCAGGCAAACGCTGACGCGCCCTGAAAGGGATCCAGCCCATGCGCCGCTTTCTGCTCGCCTTCTGCCTGTTGCTGCCCGGCCCCGCCGGCGCAGCCGCAACCTTCACGGTCGAGCCCGTCACCACAACCGTAAGCGGAGCCGCGGCACCCTCCTTCCCTTGTCGATCTGACGATGCCCAGATCGGT
>CAIQQQ010000414.1 GCA_903873995.1 uncultured Rhodospirillales bacterium | reverse complement strand
GGTGCGCCTGCTGCCCGGCATCGGCCCCGCCATGGAAAAAAAGCTCGAATCCGCTGGCATCACCCGCCTCGGCCATCTGCAGGCGCTGGACGACCGCGCCGCCCGCCGTCTGCTGGGCGATGACGGTCTCAGCCTGTGCGCCCGCGCCCGCGGCATCGACACGCGCCGCGTCGATCCCAGCCGCGAAACCCGCTCGGTCAGCGCCGAAACGACCTTTGCCCACGATCTCGCAACGGCCGCCGAGATCGAGGCGCCCCTTTGGGCCCTGTGCGAGAAGCTCGCCCTCCGCCTGCGCGAGGGCGGGCTCGCAGCCGGCGGCGTTGTGCTCAAGCTCAAGACCGCCCGCTTCGCCAGCCGCACCCGCAACCAGCGCCTCGCCTCGCCCACCTGCCTGCCCGAACGACTGTTCGCTGCCGCCCGCATCCTGCTGGCCCGCGAAATGGACGGCACGCCCTTCCGCCTCGTCGGCATCGGCGCCAACCCGCTGGCCGATCTGGCGGATGCCGACCAGCCCGATCTCGCCGACCCCGAAGGCCTGCGCGCCGTCGCCCGCCAAGGCGTGATCGACGATCTGCGCGCCCGCTTCGGCGCCGCCGCCATCATGCGCGGACGCGGGTTCGGACCCGTCGACAAGCCGCCCGACCGATGACACGCTGACCCCGGCAAGGGAGACGGCGATGGCGGACGCAGAGATTCTGGCGCGGCTCGAACAGGCAATAGAGGCGAACTGGGCCCGCCAGGTGGCATGGCTGCAGACCCTGGTGCGCTTCCCCAGCCTGCGCGGCGAGGAAGGCCCCTGCCAGGACTGGATCGCCCGCGAGTTCGCCGGGCGCGGCTGGAGCGTTGATCGCTACATGATCGCCGACGTGCCCATGACGCACCTGCCGCAATATTCCCCGATGGTGGACACTGATTACGAGCGCGCGGTGCAGGTGGTGGCCACGGTTCGCGCCCCGGAGCAGAAAGGCCGCAGCCTGATCCTGCAGGGCCATGTCGATGTCGTGCCCGAAGGCCCGGCCGAGATGTGGACCTTCCCGCCCTACGATCCCGTCATCAAGGATGACTGGATGAACGGCCGCGGCGCCCACGACATGAAACAGGGCGTCTCTGCGATGGTCTTCGCAATGGACGCATTGCGCAGCGCAGGCCTGGCCCCGGCTGCCGATGTCTATGTCGAGACGGTGACGGAGGAGGAGAGCACCGGCAACGGCGCGCTCTCCACGCTGGCGCGCGGCTATCTTGCCGATGCCTGCCTGATCCCCGAGCCGTCTGGCAACACCATCACCCGCGGCCATGTCGGCGTGATGTGGTTTCGCGTGCGGGTGCGCGGCGTGCCGGTCCATGTCGCCGTCGCCCAGTCCGGAACCAACGCCATCATGTCCGCCTACGCCATCCTGCGGGAACTTTACGCGCTGACCGCCGAGATCAACGAGACCGCGAAGAGCCACGCCTGGTTCAAGGACGTGGCGGACCCCGTGAAGTTCAACCCCGGCAAGATCCGCGGCGGCGACTGGGCCAGCTCCACCCCGGCCTGGTGCGAGGTGGACTGCCGGATCGGCCTGCTGCCTGGAACCCCGCTCGAACAGGCCCGCCGGCAGGTGCTGGATGCCGTCGCCCGCGCCACGCGCAGCGATGCCTTCCTGGCCAACAACCCGCCCGAGGTGGTCTGGACCGGCTTTCAGGCGGACGGCTACATCCTCGAGCCGGACAGCGAGGCGGAGCGCGTACTGGCCGGTGCACATCACAGCGTGTTCGGCACCGAGATGAAGGCCAGGCTCGGCACCGGGGTGAACGACACCCGCTTCTACGGCCTGTATTTCGGCATGCCCGGCCTCTGCTACGGCCCGAAAGGCGAGGGCGCGCATGCGTTTGACGAGCGGGCGCATCTGCCGACGCTGAAACGAACCACCCTCACGATCGCCACCTTCATCGCGGATTGGTGCGGCGTGCGCGAGATCGCAGCTTCGGCCTAATCGCGCGCCCGTGCCTCAACTCGCCAGCGCAGCCTCCACGACATCTGAAAGCTGCCGCCGCGTGAAAGGCTTGCTGAGGATCACATAGTCCGGGCTCGCGGAGGTCTCGTCGGCATAGCCGGTCATCAACACCACCGGCAGGCCCGGAAACGCATCATGCAGGCGCTGCGCCAGCTGTCGCCCGCCGCCGCCTGGCATGACCATGTCGCTGAGCACCATGTCGGGCCGCAGGCCACAGCTCGTAATCTGGAACGCCTCGTCCGCGCTTGCGGCCTGCATCACGTCGTATCCGAGCACCCGCAGCAGCATCGCGGCCGATCGCCGCACGGCGTCGTTGTCGTCCACCACCAGGATACGATGCCGCCGGTCCAACGCCACCGCCGCCGTCGGAACGACCACCGGCCGGTCCGGCGCCGAGGCTGCGCCGCGCGGCAGAAACAATCGAACAGTGGTGCCACGGCCAGGTTCACTCGCGATCCGCAGCCCGCCGCCCGATTGCCGCGCGAACCCATAGGCCATCGCAAGGCCCAGCCCGGTGCCCAGCCCATCCGGTTTGGTGGTGAAGAACGGCTCCGCCGCCCGCTCCAGCACCTCCGGTGACATGCCCGAACCGTTGTCGCGCATCGCGACCACAACATAGTCGCCCGGCGCCAGATCCCGCGGCGGCGCGTCGTCGCTGGACGGATCGGCCGACGCGTTGCGGGCACTCAGCACAATTGTGCCGCCGCCCGTCATGGCATCGCGCGCATTGATGGCGAGGTTGAGCAGCGCCACCTGCAGCGCCTTGTCATCGGCCACGCACGTCCAAACCCCTTGCTCCAGCTCGCACCGCAGCACGATCGCCTCGCCAACCGTCTGCTGGCACAGCGTGGCAAAGGCGCCGATCAGGACCGGAAGCTCCACGGTGCCTGGCATCAGATCCTGTTTGCGCGCGAACGCCAGCAGATGCCGTACAATGGTCGCTGCCCGGTCCACCGCGGCCCGTGCGAGGGCGGTGGCCTCTTGCACCACCGGTTCGTCAGACACCGCCGCGATCACGCCAAGGCTGTTCTCCACAGCGGCCAGCACATTGTTGAAATCATGCGCCGCCCCCCCGGTCAGCTGGCCAAGCGCCTCCATCTTCTGGGACTGCAGCAACGCCGCCTGCATCACCTCGCGCTCGGCGAGCTGTGCCGCGAGGGCCGACGCCGTCTCCGACAACTCGCGGGTCCGCTCCTGAACCTGGGTTTCCAGCGCCGCGTTCGCCGCATCAAGCGCCCGTTGCGCCTCGTGCGTGTCATTCACGTCAAGCGCCACCGCACAGAAATCGTCTCGTCCGGAGGCCTCGTCCCTGATCGTCACGCCAAGATTCAAATGCCAGCGATATGTGCCGTCCGACCGGCGCCAGCGCTGCTCGGCCTGTGCCGCGCCTGCGCCGGACAGCCACCGCGCGCGCCACGCGGCATAGGCCTCCCGGTCGTCCTGATGAACCCATCCCGTCAGCGGCTGGGTCGTGTCGAGCGGCACCTCGCCGAAATACGCCCGTGCATAGCGGTTGACGAAAACCAGCCTGCCATCGCCGTCGCGCAGGAGAACGCTCAGCGGCATCGCGTCCAGTACGCCGCGCAGCTTCGCCTCGCGCGCCCGGATCTCGCCATCCGCCGCATCGCGCTCCCGCCACGCAGACCGCAGCGCCGAGATCAGATCGGCGATCTCGGGAAAGCCCCCCAAAGGCGTGCCCCCGCTCGCAATCTCCTGCGCGGCATTCTTCAGCGAGGCCGCGATCCGCCGGGCCAGCAGCACCGCCATCAGGATCGCCGGCAGCACCAGCAGCAGCCCGGCCACCGTCGCCCCCTGCAGCGTGCGCAACATCGGCGCGTCAAACTCACCGCCCGGGATCGCGATGGCGGCAGAGAACCCGGTCAGCGGGGCGTGCGCCACCGCGATCGTGGCGGCCACGCCCTCGACATTGCGGGTGCGGATCACCTCGGCAGCACCCGCCGCCAACGCCTTGCGGATCGGCGCGATGACAGGCGTTCCCACGAAGTCTTCGCTGCGCCGGTTGCGGGCGACCACGATATCGTTGCTGTCCATAAAGGCCACGATCCAGGCCGGCGGCAGATCCTCGATCGGCAGCAGCGCCTGCAGATGGGCCGCCGGATATTCCAGCGCCAGGACCCGGTCGATCTCCGCCCGGTCCTCGTTGAGCTGCGAGGGCACTGCGATGCCGATCGCCAGCCGATGCGAAGGATCGGATCGCATGGGGCTGTAGACCTGTGGCGCCCCAGTCTTGATCACCTGCGCCACCGCGGCGGTGCGTTCCGGCAGCGCCGATGTCTGCGGGCCGGTGCTCAGCACCTCGCGCCCGTCCGCGCCGGTCACGGTGATGATCCCGCCCGGCCGGCTGGCAAGCGCCTCGCGCAGCTGAATGGCAAAGCCCGCAAGGTCGGCCTGGTGCAGCAGCGGCGATCGCGCAAGGTTGCGCAGAAACGCGATCTGATCGGCCACGTCCCGATCGGCCAAAATGGCGGTCAGGCGAACATGGTTCACGAGCGCTGCCTCGGCGCGCTCCCGGTCAATCGACATGGCCTCGCTCACTGCGACGGCAGTGATCCCCACCAAGGGTGCTGCCGTGACAAGCACCAGCAGCAGAAGCCTGGTCCGCAGGCTGCCCAAGCCGGCCGCAATCAAGCTGCGGACAGACCGCGCTCTCGCAAGGTCAGGTAACGATGGCAATATATGTCCATTCTGGACCATGGAATCGACGGTTCCGTTCGTTGGGCATCATCAAAATCGGGCGATCGGTCCGCCTTCATACCGTCCGATTCGGACTCGTCCGGCCATCGGCAGGAATAAACCAGCAAGATGCTAAGGAATGATTAATTTTCGCTCGAAACACGTTCAGACTCTGCACGATCTGCAGCATCGCCGTCGCGCAGAGCGAGCGCCCGGGCATAAACCAGCTTGCGGCCCAGGCCGGTGCTGGCCGCAACGATCGCCACGGCCTCCTTCACACTGCCAGCCGACAGCGCCGCCCGCAACAATGCGTCCAGATCATCGCCTGATGGGGTCTCCACCTCGGACGGCCCGATCACGACCGTGATCTCACCCCGTGCCTCGAACGCCACATAATGCGCCGCAAGCTCGGGCAGGAGCCCACGCCGAACCTCCTCGAATTTTTTGGTCAGTTCGCGCGCAACCGCGGCCGGGCGCGGGCCGAAAACCTCCGCCATGTCGGCAAGGGCAGCGGCCAGCCGGTGCGGCGCCTCGTAATAGATCAGCGTCGCCTGAAGCCCGGCACGCTCGGCCGCGCGCAGCGCAGAAAAGCTCGCGCGCCGCGCCGCCTCGCGCGGCGGCGGGAAGCCCAAGAACAAAAACGGCTGCGGCGGCAGGCCAGACAGGACCAGAGCCAAGGTCGCGGCATTGGCCCCTGGAATGGCGCCCACCGGCAGCCCGTCGGCGAGCACCGCGCGCACCAGGCGATAGCCGGGATCAGACACCAGTGGCATGCCGGCATCCGAAATCACCGCCACCCGCCTTCCGTCGCGCAGCAGGCGCAGGACCTCGGGAATCCGCCCGTCCTCGTTGTGGTCGTGCAACGGTGCCAGCCGCGCCCGCACACCGAACTGGCTCAGCAGCCGTGCACCCATGCGCGTGTCCTCGCACAACACCAGATCCGCCGCGCGCAACGTCGCCACCGCGCGCGGTGTCATGTCGCCAAGGTTGCCGATCGGCGTGGAAACCAGCACAAGACCGTCCGGCGGAGGAGACATCCGTGCGCCGGGCCGGTGAGCGTCTCCCACAAAAGGAGCTTCGGATGGGCTTGGATCTTGTTCCGCGTGCGATTCGTTCGCTGCGATCTCTTCGGAAGCTGTCGCCTCGGCGTCCGGGTCGGGCATATCTGACATGGGGTCTCCTGGCCCTCACCCTAGCAGCATCGGCATGCGCCGGCCCACAGTCCGGCGCCCAGTCGGGCTACAGGTCTGCTGTGCCGTTCGCCAACGGCGCCCGCCCGCTGCGCCCGACGCAGCTGCCATCAGACGAGACCGGCCCGATCCTGCCGACCTTCCGCATCCCTCAGACCGGCGAAACCGCGCCGCCTGCCAGCAACGCGGCCCCGAACGGCCTGCGCGTCGCCATCCTGGCCCCGCTGTCCGGCCCCAACGCCGCCCTGGGCCAAGCCCTGGTGCGCGCCGCCCAACTCGCCCTGGACGCGCCCGACGCCCCGGCTCTGGATGTGCATGACACCCAGGGCACGGCCCAAGGCGCCGCCGCGGCCGCTTCCGCCGCCATCGCCGGCGGCGCCGGCCTCATCCTGGGCCCGCTCACATCGGCCGAGACCGCCGGCGCGGCCGGTCCTGCCAGTGCAGCCAATGTCGGTCTCCTCGCATTCACCACCGATGCCGGCCAGCAGCGCCCCCTGGTCTGGGTGCTGGGCCTGACGCCCTCCCAGCAGGTGCGCCGTCTGGTCGCCGCCGCATCGGCCCAAAGCAAGTCCCGCTTCGCAGCTTTGCTGCCGCCCGGCGAGTATGGCTCCGCGCTCGGCTCGGCCCTGTCGCAGGCCACCACATCCGCCGGCCTCGCGCAGCCAGACATCCGCATCGCCGATGGCTCCGTCCAGCAACTCAGCGGCACCGTGCGAGACATCTCCGCCTATGCCAGCCGCCGCGGCCCGCTGGAGGCGCAGATCCGCGCCGCCCGCGCTCGCCAGACGCCGGAGGCCCGCAAGGTGGCCGCCGAGCTCAGCCGCCGCCCGATCCCCCCGCCGCCGTTCGACGCGCTGCTGTTGGGCGACACAGGCGACCGTCTCGCCTCCCTGGCATCGCTGCTGCCCTATTATGACATCGATGCGCCGAGCGTCCGCATCATGGGCCCCGCCTTGTGGGCCAATCCCGCAGCACGCGGCGGCGCAGACCTCACCGGCGCCTGGTATGCCGCCCCCGACCCGGCCGCCCGCCTCACCTTCGATCTGCAATACAACGCCAAATACGCAAGCCCCGCCCCGGGCCTTGCCGACCTTGCCAACGATGCCGCCGCCATCGCCCGCGTGGTGGCCCATGACGGCGGGTTCTCCGCCGCCTCGCTCACCCGGCAAGGCGGCTTCGCCGGCGTCAACGGCATCCTCGCCCTGCAGCCGGATGGCTCCGTGCGCCGAGGCCTCGCCGTGTTCGAGATCCAGCGCGGCGGCGAGCGCATGGTCGAGCCAGCGCCGGACACGTTCGGCGGGCCCGGCAGCTGAGCGGGCGCGCCAGTCGGGAGCGCGAGATGCGATCGGGGCACCTCGCGGCCGCGACAGGGCTGATCGCGGGCACGCCGCTGGTCTGCCTGCTCCTGCTCTGGCTCACCGGCGCGCTGGCCCTCCTCCCGGCCCTGGCCGCCGGACTTGCAACGCTGCTCGCAAGCCTCGCTTTGGCGGTGATCTGGGCGCGCGACATCGGCCTGCTCGGCGAGACCCTGCGCCAGGCCGCCCTCGAAAACCCCGCGGCCCTCGCTGCCGCCGCGAAGGCGCCGCTGCTGCCGCCGGTCGAGCGCATCACCCGCAACATCGAGCGCCTGTCCCGCACCCTCGCCTCGCGCGCCACCCTGGTCGGCCAACTGCTGAAGGCCAACGAAGCCATCGTCGATCGCCTGCCCGACCCCCTACTGGTGCTGGGGGCGGATCGTGCCGTCAAGCGCGCCAACGCCGCCGCCCGCGGCGCGTTCGGCGCCGACATGCCGGCCGTGCTGCGCCATCCCGATCTGCGCGCGGCGATCGACCGCGCCTTCACCCGGCGCGACACCCAGTCCACCCAGCTCGCCTTGCCGGTGCCGGTGCCGCGCGAGGTCGCCGCCACCGTGATCTTCATGGATCCGCCGCTTGCCGATGGCGGCCAGGCCATCGTCGTGCTGTCCGACCGCTCGCGTGACCGCGCGGTGGAGCGGATGCGTGCGGACTTCGTGGCCAACGCCAGCCACGAGCTGCGCACGCCGCTGGCGAGCCTCATCGGCTTCATCGAGACCCTCCGCGGCCCCGCTCAGGACGATCCCCCCGCCCAGGCCCGCTTCCTTGCCATCATGGCCGAGCAGGCCGAACGCATGAACCGCCTGATCGACGATCTGCTGAGCCTCTCACGCATCGAGCTGACCGAGCACCAGCCGCCCTCCGAGCGGGTCGAGCTCGCCGTGTTGGTCGAGCGCATCGCCGCCGGCTTCGAGCCAAGGGTGGCGATGCGCGGCATCAGCCTCGACCTCGCCATGACCGAAAACCTCCCCGCCATCCCGGCAGACGCTGACCAGCTCGCCCAGGTGCTCACCAACCTTATCGACAACGCCGTGAAATATGGCCGCGAGGAAGGCTTCATCCGCGTCGCCGTCAGCCCCGCGCAGCCCGGCGGCCGCTGGCCCACGCGTCCCGGCCTCGTGCTCTGCGTCGCCGACAACGGCCGCGGCATCGCCCGCGAGCACGTGCCGCGCCTGACCGAACGGTTCTACCGTGTCGACAAGGGCCGCAGCCGCAACGCCGCCGGCTCCCCCGGCGGCACCGGCCTGGGCCTTGCCATCGTCAAGCACATCGTCAATCGCCACCGCGGGCAGTTCGTGATCGAGAGCGAGGAAGGCAGCGGCTCAACCTTCTCCGTCTGGCTGCCGCTGGCACCCGAGAAAGCGCCAGACAAGGCCGCCACCGAGAAGACACCCGAAAAAACCGCCGACAAGACACCGGACAAGACAGGAGACCGCGCATGACCTTCGCATTGTGGACCATTCTGGCCGCTATCCTGCTGCCGATCGTAACAACCGGCATGGCCAAATGGGGTGCCCCCGATCTGGACAACAACGCCCCCCGAATCTGGCAGGAAGGCCTGACCGGCTGGCGCAAACGCGCCGACTGGTGCCACCGCAACCATTTCGAGGCCCTGCCGGCCTTCGCCGCCGCCGTCCTGGTCGCCCAGTTCGCCCATGCGCCGCAATCCACGACCAACCTCCTGGCCGGGGTCTGGCTCGCCTTCCGCATCGCCTACACCGCCTGCTACCTCACCAACCGCGCCAGCCTGCGTTCGATCGCCTGGGTCGGCGCCTTCGTCTGCGTCATCGGCCTGTTCGTCGCGGCCGCCTGACCGCGGCGACCTCTGGACCTGCGGCGGTGCGTGGCTCCCAATGCCACGCACCGCCCATTCCAGAAGGAGCCCAGCATGACCGACACCTCAGACATCACCCGCCAGGCCATCCAGCAAGGCTTTGACAGCTTCAACGCCACCTTCGGCCGCATTCCGCCCAATTTCGCCTTGCTCGCCGAACACGCCCCCGGCGCCTTCGCCGGCTACGGCCTGATGCGCGATTACGTGATGCGAGACACCGCCCAAGGCGGCGCACTCGATCTCAAAACCAAAGAACTCGTCTTCGCCCTGCTCGACACCCTGGCCGGCCAGACCAACGGCGCCAAAAACCACGCCGCCGCCGCCATGCGCGCAGGCCTCACCCTCCCAGAACTCGCAGAAGGCCTCACCCAGGTCATCATGGTCGGCGGCATCACCACCTGGAACCTCACCGGCGCCGACGTGCTCCGCCACTGCTGCGATCTGCCGGGGAGCTCGGGTTAGAGCATCATCCGACCAGACGGGATCACCCGTCGGATAAAGATGCTCGCCAAAACAAAGGGCTAGAGTCGAGGTCGAACGTCTATCAGTTCGGCTTCGGCTCTAGTGTCGTGGTTCTGAAATTCGCCGGGCGAATTTCAGAACCAGTCGACACTAGAAACAATAGGTTAGTGGCCCGCTTTACCAGGAATTCGCCTTGCGAATTTCTGGTGCGGGACACTAGTGTCGTGATTCTGAAATTCGCAGGGCGAATTTCAGAATCAGTCGACACTAGAAACACTAGGTTAGTGGCCCGCTTTACCAGGAATTCGCCTTGCGAATTTCTGGTGCGGGACACTAGACCCTAAGCCGCCAACCGCTCATCCGGCCG
>CAIQQQ010000413.1 GCA_903873995.1 uncultured Rhodospirillales bacterium | reverse complement strand
TCGTCACTCTGAAATTCGCCCTGCGAATTTCAGAGTGACGACACTAGGTGACAACCAAATGACCCGGGCGTCCAGCGGTCAGCCGCGCGGATGTGTCCGGTGCCAGACGTCCATCAGCTGCGCGGTGTCCACCGAGGTGTAGACCTGGGTGGTCGAGAGGCTGGCGTGGCCCAGCAGTTCCTGGATCGAGCGCAGATCCGCACCCTGGGCCAGAAGGTGGGTGGCGAAGGAGTGGCGCAGCGCATGCGGCGTGGCGTGGTCCGGCAGGCCGTTCATCTCGCGGAAGAGCTGGATGGTGCGCTGGGCGATGCGCGGGCTGAGCCGTCCGCCGCGCGCGCCCACAAACAACGGCTGGTCCGGGGACGGGGCGGGGTGCACTGCAAGCCAGACAGCGATCGCGTCGCGCACCGGGATGAGCACCGGAACGTCCCGCTGTTTGTTTCCCTTGCCGGTGACGCGCAGCGCTCCGGTGGACCGCGGCGCGTCGCGGACATCGAGCGCCAGGGCTTCGGCGATGCGCAGGCCGCAGCCATACAGCAGCGCGAACAGGGCGGTGTCGCGCTGTGCGAGGTGTCCGTCGGTCAGCTCGCCGATATCGCGGGCGACCGCCATGGCCTGTGTCTCGGAGAGAGCCTTCGGCAGCGGCTTCCTGGCGCGCGGTGTTGCGAGGAGAGCGAGCTGCGGGTTGTCCACGTCATGATGGCGCGCGAGCCAGCGAAAGAACGTGCGCACGGCTGCCACATGGCGGGCGCGGGTGGCGGCCCCTTGCCCGTCATTGGCGCAGCGCGTGAGCCAGGCTCGGAAATCTGCGGCGCGCAGCCCGGCCAGAGCGGCAAGATCCGGCTCGCCACCCAGATGAACCGCCATGAAACCCAAGAATCCGGCCAGATCGGCGCCATAGGCCGAGACCGTCAGCGGCGAGGCGCGGCGCTCCTGGGCCAGCCAGTCGAGAAAGTCAACCCGCGCCGCCGCCGCCTGCATCATTGCCTCCTTCAGCGCCCGAGGGCCGCAGCCACCGCGCGGCCGAGAAACGCCAGGGCCCCCGTGCCCTGCACCGGCTCCAGCCGACCGGCATCGCGCGCGGTGAGCGCCAGCAGCGCCGGCGGACCGTCCCCCGGCACGCGCACGAGCGCCTCATGCACCGCAAGGCGCACCGCCGCGCCATGCAGCAGTCCGTCCCCGCTGCCGGCGCGAAACCACACCGCCCGCCCGGCCATCACCTGCGCGACGAAGCCCTCGGGCAACGGCCGCTCTCCTGCGCCTTCCAGGCACAGCGAAATGGCGTCGATCCCCAGCAGCAGCGGCATCTCGCCTTCGATGCAGTCAATCGCCGACTGCGCGCGCATCAGCGCCAGCACGGCCTCCTGGACCCGCAACGCCAGCCCCGCCGCCGCACGACCGGCGGCCAGCACGTCATCGGCGCGGTTCGCCATCGCGGCAGCATAGGCCCGTTCGGCGGCGAGCATTGCCGCCAGGTGATCCTCGACATTGGCGCCGAACACACGGACCGGCGGCGCAAGGTCGCGATACAACTCCGGACGATCCGCGAGAAACCGAGGATGCGCCCGAAGAAATGCCGCGACCTGCTCCGGATCAGGCAATCGTCTGACCCGTCGCGGCCCAGTCCGCCATGAACGCGGCCAGGCCCTTGTCGGTCAGCGGATGGGCGTAGAGCATCCGCAGCACGTTGGGCGGCAGGGTGACGACATGGGCGCCGATCTTGGCCGCCGCCGTCACATGGATCGGATTGCGCACGCTGGCCACGAGCACCTGCGTGTCGAAGTCTTCGTAGTTGTCATAGATCGTCACGATCTCGTCGATCAGCTCCATGCCGTCCTGGCCGATATCGTCGAGCCGGCCGACAAAGGGGCTGACGAAGGTGGCGCCGGCCTTGGCGGCCAGAATCGCCTGGGCGGCGGAGAAGCACAGCGTCACGTTGGTCATGACGCCCTCGCCCGACAGCATGCGGCACGCGCGCAGCCCATCCGGCGTAAGCGGCAGCTTGACGGTGACGTTGTGGGCGATGGCACGCAGCACGGCGGCCTCGCGCATCATACCGTCATAGTCGGTGGCGGCGACCTCGGCGCTGACGGGTCCGTCCACGATCTCGCAGATCTCGGCGATCACATCGAGGATCTTGCGGCCGGATTTGGCGATCAACGAGGGGTTGGTGGTGACGCCATCGAGCAGGCCGGAGGCGGCGAGAGCCTTGATCTCCGCAGTGTCGGCGGTGTCGACGAAGAATTTCATGGTGCTGTCCCGCAGATCAGCCCCTGCCACGGCGGCGAGGAGTCTGGCAGAGCATACAGGATGCGGCGAGATCAGCGGAAGCAGAGCGAACAGGGCGGGCTTGCGATCGGCGAGATGTCACAGGGCGGCGCCCGTGTGGCTGTGCTGCTGCCCTATCCGTTCGCGGGCCCGTTCGATTACCGCCTGCCGCGCGGCATGACGCTCGCCCCGGGCGATCATGTGCTGGTGCCGCTCAACCGCCGTGAGGAGGTGGGCGTGGTGTGGGATGCACCGTCTGACGAACGCGTCGGCGATAACCGGCTGCGCCCGG
>CAIQQQ010000412.1 GCA_903873995.1 uncultured Rhodospirillales bacterium | reverse complement strand
TTGCCCCACCCGGCCCCGGCGCCGGCCGCTTCGTGGTGGTGCAAACCGAGCCAGGCGAGGGCGCGCGCGATGCCATGCTCGCCACGCTGCAGCGCCAGCCGGTCATGGCACGCGGTGTGGCGATGGTCAGCCTCATCACCCCGGAGGCGACGCTGGAACAGATGGCATTGACCGGTGTGCGGGGCCTCAGGCTCGCGCCCGATCCGCGTATGGGACCCGATGCCGCAATCGATACGCTCGGCGAGACTGCGCTGCGGGCCGCGCGGCGCGGCTGGCTGGTGGAACTGGATGCACCGATGGCGTTCATCTCGGCTATGCGCGGCGCGATCGGTGAAGCGCCGGCTCCGGTGGTTCTAACGGGTCTGGCGAGCTCGTGCCATGCCGTCGGGCTTGAGCAGCCGGGCCTGGATACGGTGCTTGAGCTGCTGGCGGCGGGGCGGGTCTGGGTGAAGCTCTGCGGCAGCAACGGCCGCGGGCACGCCTTGGCCGTGCTGCGCGCGCTGATGTCCACCAACGCGAACCAACTGGTCTGGGGCAGCAATTGGCCCACCAGCCCGGCCGATGCAGGCTTGGAACAGCTCGCTGCCGCAGCCTATGACCGCACAACGCTCATTCGTATCCTTCGAGACAATCCGGCACAGCTTTATGGTTTCGGCTCCAGCGACCCGAGCCGGGTTGTGTCCGACGGTATGACGAAGCACGAGAAAAATTTCGGAATGCCCATAGTTTATTGATCAATTCCTAAAACTTTTGAACGCCAGATGATCGTTTGATAAAACAATACCCAAGCTCAGCATACCTGACCAGACTTTTGACGTTAATATTTCATTCATACTTTATTGCGGATACTCCGCAGCAAGCGTCATCGGCGTTTCGGCGAGTGACGAGTGACGAGAATTTTAACCGAGCTGACACGCAGAAAGCATCCAATGTCCAATGCCTTGTCTCCCGATGCCGCGCTGAGTGACCCGGCAACCATGATCCGATACCTTGCCGTCTCGGCAGACGTCGCGAAGGATCGTCACGACAGTGAAACCGCCATGCGTCTGATCGATCTCATCTACAGCCTCTGCGATGCCGAGATCGACCAGGCGCCCGAACTCGCGTTCATTCACGGGCATTGAGACCGTCAGGCCCAGAACGCCTCGGGGGACGGCGCCAAACGTTCAGCCACACCCGTGCCGATGAGATACCGCCCGTTTCACGACGCGAGGTGTGCGATCTGTGTCGCACCTCCTGCAGACTCGGCCCCCGTCACACTCCGCGTCATAATCCAAGCAGCAGGCGCACCCGGCTGGCGACATGCTCATCTTCTCCCGTGGCGAGGTAGCCATAGAGATTTCGGTTGTCGATATACTGCGCGATCCCGGCCCGGCGGGCAGTCTCGGAAAAAATGACGTAGTCATGCCGCGCGCTGGTATCCTCATAGGACAGCGCCGCGATCGCATCTGCGCGGATTAGCGTGGTGCCTGAGACCACAGGCACTGCAATCAGGCCGGACACCATGCGGCTGAAGATCTGGCCGTAGCGCGGCCCCTCGGCATAGTAGCCGCGTGGATCGATGTCGGCATGGTAGTTGGACTGGATGCCGGATGGATCGATGGTGCGCAGGAATGGCGCCACGATCGGAAGATTGGCCGAGACCAGCAGGCGCAGGGTCTCCGGCCGGATGAAATTGTCCACATCGGCGCAGAAATGAAATTCGCAGTCATGCGCCTGCGTGCGTTGCAGGCTCTGCGCGCGCAGCCTTCCCAGCACCTTGAAGCGCGTGGCGTTCCATTCATAGCGGGCGAAATCCTGCACCGGTTCAGCCACGTCCGCATCGTTCATCTCGACATAGGCGTAGAGTTCGCGAACCCGCCGCGCCCAGGTTTCGAGGATCTCGCGCGTACGGTCGGTGTTGTTGTTGGTGCGGATCGAGATCACCAGGGCGGATTTCGGATAGTCCAGCGCCTCGATGCAGGCGAGATAGGTCTCAAGGATCGCCTCGTGCTGCTTGGCCAGGATCGCGATCAGCACCCGGGGCACCGGGCGCGGGAGCAGCGCGTCCGTACCGCCCACCGGCTCCAGCGCGTGGCCGGTCGCAGCGATAGCGTGGTTGGGGTTGGCGATCAGCCGATCGGCCGCGAACTTCGCGTTGGCCGCGATACGCACAAGTTCTGAAGGCGGGACTGTGCCGCTTGTCAGCGCGCGCAGGGCCGCATTCAGGCTCTCGGGATCGTGGCCAGACCAATAGGCGTTGACGGCGAGCTCGTCCTGCAGGCCGTGCTCGTAGATCCAACGCTCGACGAACAGGCCTTCCGGCGGCGGAGCGAGGTCGCGCGCGGCAGACGCGATCTCAAAGCCGCGCTGGTGCTGGCCGAGCAGCCGGCAAAGGCGGGCAGACGCATGGGCAGCCTCGGCGCGGGTCGGCACCAACGCCGTGGCGCGCGCCCACAGGGTCAGCACCTCCTCGGGCGCATGGCCGAGGGCGGACATCAGAAGGCCTGCCTGGTAAAGGCTGTAATAGACCTCCTCCGCCCACAGGCCGAGCGAGGCGCGGCGCAGATACCACACGATGGCCTGGCGCTGGTCGCCGCAGTCCCGGTAGCTTTGGGCGAGATAAAACGCGTAGCGGGCGCGCAGCATCGGCTGCGTCTCGGTCTTGACCGCCTTCTCCAGCAGCGTCGCGTCGTTCTTGTAGGTCTCGGGGTCGCGGCGGCGGGCGCCGTCATGGTTGCGGCGCATCACGAGGGGAAGGGCACCGGTGCGGGCCGGCGTCTCGCTGGTCAGGAACTCGTGCAGCACACCCACGAAGCGCCAGGCCAGCGTGTTGCGCACCAGCTGCTGGCGCTGATAGCGCACGCCGACGTCCTCGATCTGCAGGTAATACGAATCGAGATCGAGTGTGGGTGGCTGATAGCCGGGCTCCAGCACCAGCTCGTCATCCGCATCGATGATCAGGGTGAAATCGCCATGCGGCCGCGCCAGCGTCAGTGCCTCCGTGCGGTTCTGCGCGAAGTCCCGCCAGGGGCGCTCATGCAGCGCGCCCGGCAGATCGGCCAAGGTGGCGCGCACGATCTCTTGCGTGCCGTCGGTGGAGCCGGTGTCCACGATCACCCAATGATCGATCAGCCCGCGCACGGAGGCGAGGCAACGCGCGATCACCGGCGCCTCGTTCTTGACGATCATGGACAGGCAGATCGTCTGCCCGGATTGGGTGGTCATGAAACCTCGCGGACCTATTGGGGGATGAGAACGAGTTCCGCGGTCATCAGCACCGGGTTGGCGCCGCGCCGCAAGCGCCCCTCGTGCAGGGCACCGGTGAAATCGATCAGGGCCACGTCCAGTGCTGCACCGTCCGGCGTGATCGTGCCCGAGCGGATGAACATTTCGGTGGCGAAGTGAGGCGCGATCCGTCCGTCGTCGAAATGCGCGCCGATGATGCTGGCGACGCCGCCGGCGATCGTGGCGTGGGTGATGCCGTGCGCGGCGCAGATGGTCTCCAGCGCGTGGCTGATGTCCTGGTTGGGGCGCAGGCGGACGGCGAGGCTTGCCGCCTGACCGGCGGCGGCGGGTTCGGGTGCGAACAGGGTAAAATTCGTCTCGGGGTCGTGTCTCGCCGCAAAGCACGCATCCCGCAGCAGCCAGGCGCGGGCGGCGATGGGCTCGGCGATGATCGTCTCGTACGGCAGGATGTGGCCGCCGGTGCGTTGGCCGGCCGCGGTCCAGAAGCCATGGGCGTGCAGCCAATCCGCCCCGTCCCGCATGCCGAACGTGACGCGTGCGGTCTCAACGGGGGTGACGCCGGGCGGGGTGAAGCTGGTGCTGTAGAAGGCGGCGTGATCCCCGGTCTGGCTCAGCGCGGGGATCACATAGTGAAACGGCCCGAAGCCGCCACCTGACAATTCGAGGACGGCACTGGCAACGCCCGCCTTGCGCAGCTTTGGGCCGATCGCCTCGATCAGGGTCAGGCCGGGATCGAGCGTCATGTCGAGCCACGCGCCGCCTGACGGCACAACGACGGCACGCGGCTCGGGAGCGGGGCCAGGTTGGCGGATGCGGCGCTGAGGGTCGGACGGGTCGTGGTCTTGCCTGGTCATGTCGGGCCCTTCGTCGTTGCGATGATTGTCAGGGATGACGAACCCGGCCACAACGGCGTCATGTCTGAGATCGTGTACGACGTGGCGGTGATCGGCGGCGGCAACGCGGCCCTGTGTGCGGCCATCACGGCGCGGGAGGCCGGGTGTTCGGTGATCGTGCTGGAGCACGCGCCGAAAGCGATGCGCGGCGGCAATTCGCGCCACACCCGCAATCTGCGCGCCATGCACGACGCTCCCACCAGCGTGCTGACCGAGGCCTATCTGGAGGACGAGTACTGGGACGATCTGCTCCGCGTCACCGGCGGGCAGACCGACGAGGCGCTGGCGCGCATGACGATCCGGGAATCGCAACGGGTTATCCCCTGGATGCTCGGCCATGGCGTGCGGTTCCAGCCATCGCTGACCGGCACGCTCAATCTGTCGCGCACCAACGCGTTCTTTCTGGGCGGAGGAAAGGCATTGGTGAACGCGTATTACCTCGCAGCCGCGCGTTTGGGAATCGCGATCCGTTATGACAGCGAGGTGCTGTCGATTGACCTCGATGATGGGTTCGCCCGATCCGTAACGGTGCGCAGCGGCGGGGCCGACACGATGATCCGCGCAAGGACCTTCGTGGCCTCGGCCGGCGGGTTTCAGGCGAACATGGACATGCTGCGCGCGTCCTGGGGCGAGGCCGCGGACAACTTCCTGATCCGCGGCACGCCCTATGCCCAGGGCACGGTGCTGAACAGTCTGCTGGCCCAAGGGGTGGAGGCGATCGGCGATGCCTCGCAGTTCCATGCCGTGGCGATCGACGCGCGGGCGCCAAAATTCGACGGCGGGATCGTGACGCGGCTGGACTGCATTCCGTTCAGCATCGTGGTGAACCGTAACGCGCAGCGGTTCTATGACGAGGGCGAGGATGTCTGGCCCAAGCGGTATGCCATCTGGGGGCGGCTGGTCGCCCAGCAGCCGGGGCAGATCGCGTGGTCGGTGTTCGATGCGAAATGCCGCGCGCTGTTCATGCCCTCGGTCTATCCGGCCTACCGGGCGGACACGATCGAGGGGCTGGCAACGCAGATCGGGCTCGATTCGGCGGCGTTGCGCCAGACGGTGGACAATTACAACGCGGCGGTGCGGCCGGGATCGTTCAACACGCAGGTGCTCGACGACTGCGCGACCGAGGGGCTGGCGCCGCCGAAGACACACTGGGCCCAGCGCATCGACACGCCACCTTATTATAGTTACCCGCACCGGCCGGGGATCACCTTCACCTATCTCGGCGTGAAGGTGGACGCGCAGGCCCGCGTGATCATGCAGGACGGCAGGCCCGCCGCGAACCTGTTCGCCTCCGGCGAGATCATGGCCGGGTCCATCCTCGGCCGCGGCTATCTGGCCGGCTTCGGCATGACGATCGGGACGGTATTCGGCCGCCTCGCAGGACAGGGGGCGGCACGCCATGCGCGAAACTGAGGCGGTGCTGGCGGCCAAGCATGCCATCGAGATCTGCAACGCCTGTCGCTATTGCGAGGGGTATTGCGCGGTGTTCCCGGCGATGGAGCTGCAGCGCGACTTCACCCTGGCCGACATGGGGTATCTCGCCAATCTGTGTCACAACTGCAATGGCTGCTATCACGCCTGCCAGTTCGCACCGCCGCATGAATACGGCATCAACCTGCCGAAGCACTTTGCCGAGGTGCGGCTGGAAAGCTATGCGCAATTCGCCTGGCCGCAGCCGCTGGCCCGCGCGTTCGAGCGCAACGGCGTTGTGGTGGCAGCCGTCATGGCGCTGGCGATCACGTTCGTACTGCTCGCAGTCACGCTGCTTGTTACGCCGGACGTGGTGTTCCGCCCGCATCTGGGGCCGGGTGCGTTCTATGCGGTGGTGAGCTGGGGCGCGATGGCGTCCGTTGCCGGCGCCACGCTGCTGTTCTCCATTGCCGCATTGTCGGTGGGTGCCATACGGTTCTGGTGTGCCACACGCAGCGAGCTCACCGGACCGGTCACCTGGCGTGCCGTGCGCCGCGCGGCAACCGATATCGTGACGCTGCGCTATCTCGGCGGCGCCGGCGAGGGCTGCAACGATGCCGATGCCAGCTTCTCCCTGGCACGGCGGCATGCGCATCACGCGCTGGCCGGCGGGTTCGCGCTGTGCTTCGCAGCCACCTCCGTAGCCACGGTGTTCGATCATTTTCTCGGCTGGGTGGCGCCCTACGGATGGTTCAGCCTGCCGGTGGTGCTGGGCACCCTGGGCGGGATCAGCATGATCACCGGTTGCGCGGGGCTGATGCGGGTGAAGCTGATCACCGATCCGGCGCCCGTGTCGCGCCGTGTGCTCGGCGGGGACTGGGCGCTGCTCGCCTTGCTGCTGGCTGCCGCCGTGACCGGTCTCGGTGTGCTTGCGCTGCGCGAGACATCAGCGATGGGCGTTGTGATGGCGCTGCATCTCGGCGTGATCCTGGCGCTGTTCGTGCTGCTGCCCTACGGCAAGTTCGTCCATGGCGTGTATCGCGGCGCAGCGCTGTTGAAGGCTGCGGTGGAGCGGGACCGGCATAGGCCCGTGGCATAACGAGGAAGGCAGGATGACCCTGTTTCAGCCGCCGCTCACCTTCTGCGGATTGCCGCACGGGCTGCCCGGGCCAGGCTGCCGGGCTGCGGTGCTGGGCGTTCCATATGACGCGGGCATCCATCCGTTCCGTGTCGGCGCCCGCCAGGGACCGGAAGCGGTGCGCGCGCAATCGGGCCTGATGCGCCGCTTTCACGTCAGCGAGGCCGATTTCGATGTCCTGGCCCGGCTGGCGGCGGTGGATTGCGGCGATGTCCGCGTGGTGCCTGGCCGGGTGCAGCCCTCCTTCACCGCGATCGAAGACGCCGCCGAGATGGTGCTGGACGCCGGCGCCGTGCCGATTGCGATCGGCGGAGACGGCTCGGTCTCGCTCCCGCTGCTGCGCGCAGCCGGCAGGCGGCATCCGGGTCTCGTGGTCCTGCATGTCGATGCCCATACGGACGCCTATGCGGAGCTGGCCGGCGACGTTCCGTTCAACCCGGCGACCCAGTTCACCCATGCCGCTACAGAGGGGATCATCGACACGAGCCGCTCCTGGCATCTCGGCGTGCGCGGCTTCACCTATATCGGCGGTGTACGGGCGCGCACCGAGGCGCTGGGGTTCCGGGTCGTGACCACCGAGGAGCTGATGCGGCGCGGAATCGGACAGACCATCGCCGAGTTCCGTGACGGGGCGGCCGGGCGCCCCGTCTATCTTTGCTGGGACATGGACATCTTCGACCCATCGGTGGCGCCGGGCGTGTGCACGCCGTCCTGGGGCGGGCTGCAGGCCAGGGAGGGGATCGAGCTGATGCGGTCGCTGTCCGGTCTCGATATCGTGGCGATGGATTTCAACACCGTGAGCCCGCCGCAGGATATCGGTGGCATGGCGGCGGCGCTGTGCGGCCATATGATGATGGAGGCCATGCTGCTGCTCTGCGGGCAGTTCGGGCTGGCCGGCTGAGAAGCCAGATGCTGGAATTGCCGCGTGTTGGACACTGGCATCCGAAAGGCCTGCGATGACTTCGCTCCCCACCGCCGATTCCGCCACACACCGAGACCTGCTCGACTGGCTCGATACCTTTGCGGGCTTCGTGCGCGATGTGGACTATGCTTCGGCGTATCCATTGTTTCATCCAGACATCCTGGCCTTCGGAACGCACCGCGACGTGATCCCCGGCGTTGCCGCCTGGATGCGGTCGCAGTGGAACAATGTCTGGCCGCGCACCGCCGAATTCCGCTTCGATCTGGACGGCACGCATGTGCTGACGAGTGCCGATGGCTCTATGGCAACCGTGATCGCCCCTTGGACCAGCATCGGCTATCACCGCGACGGAACCGGGTTCGACCGGCCCGGCCGCGCCACCTTGATCTTTCAGCGCAGCAACGAACGCTGGCTCTGCGTGCATTCCCACATGTCGCTGAATCGCGGCGTGCCGCAGGACAGTCATGCCGATCGGCCGGTCCTGGCCTGGCCACCTGAGGCGATGGGGTAACATCACTGTTATCTCTTGCCGCAATGCCTGAAACTCATCAGGTTGGGGGCTGAAACAAGGCCGAACGGCCTCCTCTCCGTCCAGGGAAAATGCCTCATGAAGCTCGCCCGCCGCCTCCTCACACTTGCCGCCGTTGCCGGTCTTGCCACAGCCATCGCGGCACCGGTCCGCGCCCAGACCGCGGCCAACCCGCTCGTCATCAATTTCAGCCACGTCGTCACGGATGCGGCGCCGAAGGGCAAGATGGCGCTCCGCTTCAAGGAGCTTGCGGAGAAATACACCGAAGGCCGGGTCAAGATCGAAATCTACCCCAACTCCACCCTCTACAAGGACGCCGAGGAACTCGAGGCGCTGCAGCTCGGCGCCGTGCAGATCCTCGCGCCCTCCACCGCGAAATTCGCACCCCTGGGCGTGAAGGAGTTCGAGGTGCTGGATCTGCCTTACCTCTTCCCAGACCAGGCGACCTATGACCGCGCCATCAACGGTCCGCTCGGCCAGGGCCTGCTCAAGCGCCTCGAAGCCAAGGGCATCCACGGCCTCGGCTTTCTCGACAACGGGTTTTACGTGATCTCCGCCAACAAACCGCTCCGCGTGCCGGCCGACCTGCGCGGCCTGAAGTTCCGCATCTCCGGCTCCAAGGTCGATGACCAGACGGTGCGCGCGCTGGGCGGCAACCCGCAGATCATGGCGTTCTCCGAGCTGTATCAGGCACTGCAAAGCGG
>CAIQQQ010000411.1 GCA_903873995.1 uncultured Rhodospirillales bacterium | reverse complement strand
TCATCGTAACGGATTCGTTGGTGCCGTCGGCCGGGTTGCGCGTGAACGCGACGCCCGTCGCGCAGTCATCGCCGAGGTTGCCGAACACCATCGCCTGCACGTTGACGGCCGTGCCCCAGGTGGCGGGGATGTCGTGCAGGCGCCGATAGGTGTTGGCGCGCGGGTTCATCCAGCTGCCGAACACGGCGGTGATGGCGCCCCAGAGCTGTTCATGCGGGTCCATCGGGAACGGCCGGCCGATCTCCTGGGCCACCATGTCCTTGTAGCCGCCCACCACGTTCTGCCAGTCATGGGCGGACAGTGCGGTGTCCTCCACCACGCCGGCGTTGATCTTGGCGCTCTCGATGATCTCCTCAAAGCGATGGTGATCGACGTTGAGCACGACCGAGCCATACATCTGGATGAAGCGGCGATAGCTGTCCCAGGCGAAACGCTCGTCGCCGGAGGCTGTGGCGAGCCCGAGCACGGTCTCGTCGTTGAGGCCGAGATTGAGCACGGTGTCCATCATGCCAGGCATGGACACGCGCGCGCCGGAGCGGACAGAGACCAGCAGCGGCTTTGCGGCATCGCCGAAACTCAGGCCAACGGCGGCTTCGACGAGGCCGAGAGCTGCTTCGACCTGGCCCTTGAGATCGGCAGGGTAAGTCTCGCCGTTGTCGTAATAGGCGGTGCAGACATCGGTGGTGATGGTGAAGCCGGGCGGCACCGGCAGGCCGATCGAGGCCATCTCGGCGAGGTTGGCGCCCTTGCCGCCGAGCAGGTTGCGCATGTCCGCGCGGCCTTCGTTGTGGCCGGCGCCGAAGCTGTAGACCCACTTGGACATGGCTTGAACCTCCTCAGGCATCGATACGGGCAAAATCTGCTGCCTTGTTCATCGCCGCGCGCAACTTGGCAAGGAGGCGCAGGCGGTTTCGGCGAATCTCGTCGCGCGGGTCGTTGACGATGACGTCGGCAAAGAACGCATCCAGCGGTGGCCGCAATGTGGCGAGGCGGGCCATGGCGCCGGCGAAGTCTTCGCGGGCGATGGCGCGGGCCACCTCGGGTGCTGCAATGTCCAGCGCTGCGGCGAGATTTCGTTCCGCCTCGTGGTCGAGCAACGCCGGATCGACGTCTCCGTCATGCGGTCCGTCCTTCTTCTCCTCGATGCGCAGGATGTTGGCGGCGCGCTTTGCCGCAGCGAGCAGATTGGCGCCGTCCTCGGTGCCCAGCAGCGCCGCCACGGCATCTGTGCGCGCGAGGAGGCGGGTGAAATCATCGTCAAGCCCAAGCCCCAGCACGGCGGCCAGCACGTCGTGGCGCGCGCCTTCGGTGCGGAGCTGGACGCGGAGGCGCTCGGCGAGGAAGTCCAGCAGGTCCGTCGGATCGGCAAGACCCGCCGCCGCGATGATGGCCCCGAGGCGCAGGCGCAGGCCGTTCTCGCGGATGATGCGGATCACACCCAGGCCGGCGCGGCGGAGCGCGAAGGGATCGCCCGAACCGGTCGGTTTCTCGCCGATGGCGAAGAAGCCCGCCAGCTGGTCAAGCTTGTCGGCGAGCGCCACGACGATGGCGACAGGCGCCGTTGGCACATCGTCACCGGCCCCCTTGGGAAGGTAGTGGTCGCGCACAGCCCCGGCCACCTGCACGTCCTCGCCGTCATGACTTGCGTAGTAACTGCCCATCACGCCCTGCAGCTCGGGAAACTCACCGACCATGCCGGTGGTGAGATCCGCCTTGACGAGCAGCGCCGCACGAGTTGCGAGCGCAGCATCGGCGCCCACCATCGGCGCGATCGCTGCGGCCAGCGACTCGAGGCGGCGGACGCGCGCCCCCTGGGTGCCGAGCTTCGCGTGAAACGTCACCCCTTCCAGTCCCACGACGCGGTACTCGAGCCGTGTGGTCCGATCGAGATCCCAGAAATGCCGCGCATCGGCGAACCGGGCGCGCAGCACGCGCTCGTTGCCGGCGACGATCGCGGCCCCGCCGTCGCGCGCGGCGATGTTGGCGGCAAACGCAAAATACGGCGCGGCCGTCCCGTCTGCATGGCGCAGCGCGAAATAGCGCTGATTGACCCGCATCGAGACCTGCATGACCTCGGCCGGAAGATCCATGAAGGACGGATCGATGCGCCCGAGCAACGCCACCGGCCATTCCACGAGCCCCGCCACCTCGTCCAGAAGGCCGGGATCGTCCACCACCTGGCATTGCCGCCCGGCCGCAAGCAAGGCGATGGCGGAGGCCACGGTCTCGCGGCGCTCGGCTGCATCCACCAGAACATGGCGCGCCCGCAGCTCCGACTGCCATTGCGCGGCGGATGTCACCACGAAAGCACCGGGCGAGAGGAAGCGATGCCCCTCGCTCAGATTCGCGCTGGCAAGTCCGTGACCGTCGTCGTCGCCCTGACGCATATCGAACGGCACGATCGCGCCGTCCAGCAGGCAGCAGATGCGACGCAGGGGGCGCACCCAGGTGAGCGTGCTGGTGCCGCCCCAGCGCATGGATTTCGGCCAGGGGAAGCGCCGGATCAGGCCAGGGATGGCGGAAGCGATCAGACCGGCCGCTGCAACACCTGGCACCACGCGGTCCAGCACCCAGAAATCGCCCTCCTGAGTCAACATGTCCTTGGTGGCGCCATGCTTGCGCAAGAACCCAGCCAGCGCCTGCTCAGGGGCGGAGGCCCGCGGCCCGCGCTCGGTTATGCGGGTCTGCGGCACTGCGTCATTCACGGTTGCCACCAGGGCGATGCGGCGGGGGCCGGCAAAGCCGCGCGCGTCGGCAAAGCCCAGCGGCGCCAGCGCCTCACCCACCAGACGCACGAGATCATCGGCCGCACGCGCCTGCATCCGCGCGGGGATCTCCTCGCTGAACAGCTCCAGAAAGAATTCGGCCATTTTCAGTCTTTCAGGTCACTCGGCACCGACAGGGCGGGCACGATGTCGGTGTGGGTAAAGTCATCGCCCTTGAACAGCAAGGCACGGCCGGTGCTGCGCGAAAGCGCGTAGGCGATGCAGTCCCCCATGTTGAGGTCGGCCTTGGTGCCGCGTCCCCACTGGTCGAAGGCGGCGCGCGCCAAAGCAGCCTGGTCCGGGGTCACGGGCACGATCTCGATCGCGGCGCGCTCAAAGAACCGGGCGAACGCCGCCTTTGCCCGCTCGCTGCCGCGACGATCGACAGCGATCGCCGTCTCCAGCCAGTTCAGCGCCGACATGGCTTTGACCGGCGCGCCGGTGATCGCATCAGCATAGCGGCCGGCATCCGGTTCGGCGAACAGGATCGCCACAACCGCGGAGGCATCGACGATCATACCGGAAGGCCATCGTCGCCGTAGAGATCGCCATGGTCGAACGGCTGCCTGAGATCGGCAGCACATTCGCGCCCAATGGCCAGAAGCTCCTCCGCCAAGGCCTCACGCTCCCGCTGCACCACAGCCCTGGCGCTGAGAATATGGTCAAGCCGCTCCTGCAACGCGCGCGTCACGGCGGCGGTCAAACTCTCCCCGGTCAGTTCGGACAGGCTGGCCGCGAGGCGGTAGGCGTCCTCGCCCTTGATGTTCAGCTGCGTGCCCATGCCTGCCTCGATGGTAGAAGAAAAATCCAAGTGAGGTAGAAAATAGCCGAGATGGCCGTAGAAGTCACGCGGCGACGATCTCCCCCGCCAGCCACGCCTCGCAGCACCCCTTCGCCAGCGCCCGCACCCGGCCGATATATCCGGCGCGCTCGGCCACCGAGATCACGCCGCGGGCGTCCAGCAGGTTGAACAGATGACTCGCCTTGATGCACTGGTCATAGGCCGGCAGCGCCAGCCGTTCGGCCAGCAGCGCGGCACACTCCGCCTCCGCATCGGCGAAATGCCGCGCCAGCATCGCCACATCCGCGTGCTCGAAATTGTACGCCGAGTATTCGCGCTCGGCGCGCAGGAACACATCGCCGTAAGTCACGCCAGCGCCGTTGAAGTCGAGATCGTAAACCCGCTCAACATCCTGAACGTACATCGCCAGCCGCTCGAGCCCGTAGGTCATCTCAAAGCTCGGCAACACGGTGGCAATGCCGCCCACCTGCTGGAAATAGGTGAACTGCCCCACCTCCATGCCGTCGCACCACACCTCCCAGCCGAGCCCCCAGGCGCCCAGGGTGGGGCTTTCCCAGTCATCCTCCACAAAGCGGAAATCATGCAGCAGCGGATCGAGCCCGATGGCGCGATAGCTGTCCAGCAGCAGCGCCTGCGCGTCCGCCGGGCTCGGCTTCATGATCACTTGATACTGGTAGTAATGCTGCAGCCGGTTGGGGTTCTCGCCATACCGCCCGTCGGACGGGCGGCGCGACGGCTGCACATAGCAGGCCTTCCACGGCTTCGGCCCCAAGGCGCGCAAGGTGGTGGCGGGGTGGAAGGTGCCGGCACCCATCTCCACGTCGTAAGGCTGCAGGATCACGCAGCCCTGCTTCGCCCAGAAGCCGTGCAGGCGCAGGATGAGGTCCTGGAAGCTGGGTCGGTCGGTCATGCTGTGGCGCCCTGTTGCTCGCAGACGCTAAAAGCCAAGTCTGCGCCCGCAAGGCAAGCCCGCGGGAGGAATCAGCAGCCCGGCCTGCACGCGACCGGCTTGAACCCGGATGCGGCGCAGACCACATCGTTGCATGAGCGCGGCGCGCCACACCGGCGGCACCGGCCCTTGGGGACATGCATATGACCAACGAGGAACGCGACCTCATCACCAACTTCATCCAGCGCGTCGGCGGACGCCCGGCCGCCCCTGCGTCCTTCGCGGGCTCCGTGCCGGCCGTGGGCACGCCAAACCTGCCGCCGGTCGATCCCGCGGCGGATGCGCTGCTCGCCGAGCTGTTCCAACGTTATCCCGAAGCACGCTACCGCATGACGCAGCTTGCGTTCGTGCAGGAGCATGCGCTGGCCGAGGCGAGCAACCAGATCAACGCGCTGCAGTCGCAGCTGCGGCAGATCCAGGCGCAGCAGACCCAGCAGGCGCAGCCGTCGCCGTGGGGCACCCCCACGGCACAGCCGCAGCCACAGCGCGGCTTCTTCGGCGGGCTGTTCGGCGGCGGCCAGCCGCAGCCCCAACCTCAGTATCAGCCTCAGAATCAGCCGCAATACCAGCAGCCGGCCTACGCCCCGCCGCCCCCGCAATACGCGCCCGGCTATCAGCCCGGCATGTTCCAGCGTCAGGGCTCGGGCTTTCTTGGCTCCGCGCTGACCACGGCGGCCGGCGTCGCAGGCGGCATGCTGGCAGCCAACGCGATTGAGGGGATGTTCTCCGGCCACGGCATGGGCATGGGTCACGGCACGGGCTTTGATTCTCAGACCGGCTTCATGCCCGCCTCGACCGGTTTCATCGATGCGCCCGGCCAGCAGGCCTCCCCCTGGGCCGAAAGCGCCGCGACGCCGGCGGTCGATCCTTATGACCAGGGCGGCGACGCCAAGGATTATCCGGTGGCGGACAACAGCGGCTGGGACACCGATACCGGCGGCAGCGACTGGACCGACAGCCAGTGACGGCGCCGGCAGAGCCGAGGGCGGGATGCGCTCTGCCGTGATCCTTGGAGTGGCCGCGATGCGTGGGATCGCGGCCACGCTGGTATCGGATCTGATCGGTGATCTGCCCGGCCGATGACCGCTGGAAATATGCCTTCGGTAACGGCCAGTCGTCTGTCGTGATGCGGGGTGCGCCAGCACTCGAGGCCCGCAATGTCATAGGCCGCCCCGCAGATCTGCTCAGCGGTGACGCCGATCAGTGCGTGCCGACGACGCTGAAGGCGCGCTGGGCCGGCGGCCAAAGAGTTACAACATCGTCCCGCCAGTGCCACACGCCCCAGCCGAGGGACCCGGCTACGAAGAGAGTGAGCACCCAGGCGGCCACCAGAGCGGAGAGGCGGGGCGGCTCCTTCGGCGCGCGGCGGCGGATCGGCGCCTCGGTTGACAGCAAGATGCCGGATGGGAGCTGGCTGTCATCCAGCGGAGGTGGCAGCTGGCCCGCATGCTCGCCAAAGGGGAGGCCCGTGTCCTGCCGCGCCGTTGTCTCGGGCCATGCCGTCGGCAGTGGCGCGGTCGGAAGTGGCGCGGCCGGCAGCGGCTCCGCCAAGACAGCCTGGACTTCGCGAACCCGCGGCAGCTGGTCGATTGCGGCCGCGGCAATATTGGGTTGCCCGATATAGGCCTGTGCGTCCCACTCGACAGCACAGCGCGCGCAGCGCAGCCGGCGGACGGCACCGGCCAGCAAGTGATCCGGAACATCGTAGCCCGCAGCGCAATTCGGACAGGTGATGAGCATCTCAATTCTCTACATGCGCATCATAGGGCGAAATTTCAACATGTTTTACAGGCTGGGTCACGCGCACGGTGGTTGTTTTGCCGCGCCGCGCAAAGATGGCACACTCAAGAGAACCGAATGGTCACCTGCATGATTCGTTTGAACGGTGTCGCTCTGCGCTATGACGCGGCAGTCCCCGCGCGCAACAGCGCGACAGCTTCCGCGCGCAACAGCGCGACAATCTCCGCGCGCCACGGCGCGACAGTTTCCGCGCGCAACAGCGCGACGATGCCCGCGGGCAGCGGCGACAGGGCCGCGGCCGCGTTTCGTGTCCGGGACACGTCAGGTGGATCACCGGATGGAGGGTCACAGGACGTTTTGCGTGATATCAGCTTCGAGGTTGCGCAAGGCGGGTTCCGCTGGCTGCTCGGCCCGTCCGGCGCGGGCAAGTCGAGCCTGCTGCGGCTGCTGCATCTGGCGGCCCGGCCGCGCGGCGGCGCGATGGAGGTGCTCGGCGTGGATGTGACCAAGGCCCGGCGCGCCGCCCTGCCTGCGCTGCGCCAGCGGATCGGCATGGTGTTCCAGGATTTCCGCCTGATCGCGCATTTGTCCGCGTTCGACAACGTGGCCCTGCCGCAGCGCCTCGCCGGGCGGCCGGAGACGCAGCTGCGCGCCGACGTCGCGGAACTGCTGCGCTGGGTGGGGTTGGAGGGCAAGGGCGACGTGCTTCCGCAATCGCTGTCGGGCGGGGAGCAGCAGCGAGTGGCGATCGCGCGCGCGGTGATCAACCGGCCGGCGCTGCTGCTGGCCGACGAGCCGACCGGCAACCTGGACGACGTGCAGGCCCAGCGCCTGATGCGGCTGCTGACCGAGATGAACCGGCACGGCACCACAGTGATCGTTGCCACCCACAACGACGCTCTGGTGGCGCGCCACAAGGCGCCGGCGCTGCGCCTGGAACATGGCCGGCTGGTGGGTGATGGCTGAACCACGCATCCGCGACGAGCTGGGGCTGCGTTCTGCGCTGGGCGGGCTGATGCTGCCGGTGCTGGTGGCGGCGATGGCGTTCCTCGCGGCCTTGGCGCTGGCCGGCGCGCTGGCCGCGGCAGCGTTGTCCCATCGCTGGCAGGACGGCGCCGCCAGCACGCTCACAGTGCAGGTGCCGCGCCCCGACGCGCCGCTGCCACGGCTTCAGGACGGACCGGAGGAGACCCGGCTCGACCGTGTGATGGCGCGGCTGCACGCAAGCTCGGCCGTCGCCTCGGCACGCGCCCTGAGCGAGGAGGAGCTGACGGCCCTGCTGCGCCCCTGGCTCGGCGCGATGGGCGAGCCGGGAGCGGCCGGTTTGGCGCTGCCCCTGCCGGCGGTGGTCGAGGTGCATCTGGTGCCCTCCCCGCCCGACCCCGAGCATGCGCTCGACGATCTGTCGGCCGGGCTGGAGGCGGCAGCGCCCGGCACCGTCACGGAAAGCCACGGCGTTTGGCTGGAGCGCCTGTCCGGCCTCGCGCGCAGCCTGCAGGCCTGCGCCTGGCTGGTGCTGGCCCTTGTGGTCGGGGTGGCCGCCTGCGTGGTCACGATTGCGACCCGCGCGGGGCTTTCGGCGCGGCGGGATTCGATCGAGATCGTGCATGGCCTGGGTGCAACCGATGGGCGCATCGCGGCGGCTTTCAGCTTCCGGGCGATGCGTCTTGCGGGGCTGGGCGGTCTCGGCGGCACGCTTCTGGCGCTGCCGGTGCTGATCGGCATTGCCGTGCTGGTGCGTCCGTTCACGGGCGAGGTCGCCGGGGGCCTCCCGGATTCGGTGCCCGGAGCACTCTGGCTGTGCCTGCCGGCCCTGCCCGTGGGATCGGCCCTGCTGGGCTGGCTGACCGCGCAGGGCACGGTGCGGCGCTGGTTGCGTGGCCTCCCATGAAACGCATGTGGTTTTGGGTGCCCGCCGCCTCCACACTGGCCTGGTGCGCAGGCTTCGTCTGGTTCGTGCAGCAGGCGTGGCAGCCCGGGTGGGACCGCCTTGGGGCGATGCCGACCGCCGGCGGGATCGTGGTGCTGACCGGCGGGGCGGACCGGATTGCGGCAGGACTGACCTTGCTGAAACAGGGGGCCGCCGAGCGGCTGCTGATCTCGGGTGTCGGGATCCTGACTGGTCTCGGCTTGGCCATATATCTGCAATCATTCCTGATCGGCATTCCGTTCCTGCTG
>CAIQQQ010000410.1 GCA_903873995.1 uncultured Rhodospirillales bacterium | reverse complement strand
TCCAAGCGCGACGTCACCATTCAGGCTGTACATAATGAGCTCATCAAAGATCAACGCTTCATCCTAATCGGCCGCGGGATCTATGCCCTCGCCGAATGGGGCTATACGCCGGGCACCGTCGCCGAAATTATCACCGGCGATTTCCACGCCATCACCGCGGCCAACAACCTGCTGGCCGCCCTCATCGACAATCATCTTTTCTACGGCAACGCCCTCGGCCTCGATCCCAAGCGCATCACCTGGCGCCGCGTGCTGGACATGAACGACCGCGCGCTGCGCAGCCTCGTCGTGGGCCTCGGCCCGGCCAACGGCACCACGCGCGAGGACGGGTTTGATATCACGGTCGCCTCAGAGGTGATGGCCGTGCTGTGTCTCGCACGCGACCTTGCCGACCTGCAGGAGCGCCTCGGCCGCGTGATCGTGGGCGCCAGGCGAGACGGCAGCTTCGTCACCGCCGCCGACCTCAAGGCGGACGGCGCGATGGCGGTTCTGCTGAAGGACGCCATTCTTCCCAACCTGGTGCAAAGCCTCGCCGGCACGCCCGCTTTGGTTCATGGTGGCCCGTTCGCCAACATCGCCCATGGCTGCAACTCGCTGGTGGCCACGCGCCTGGGCCTCAAGCTCGCCGATGTGGTGGTGACGGAGGCCGGCTTCGGTGCCGATCTGGGCGGTGAGAAATTTCTCGACATCAAGGCCCGCGCCGGCCACCTCAAGCCTGCCTGCGCCGTGGTCGTCGGCACCGTACGCGCGCTGAAGATGCATGGCGGCGTGGCCAAGGCCGACCTGGGCCGGGAGGACGTCGCAGCCGTCACGCGCGGGTCCGTCAACATCCTGCGCCACGCCGAGAACATGCGCCGCTTCGGCCTGCCGGTGGTGGCGGCCCTAAACCGCTTCACCTCCGACACCGACGCCGAGGTCGCGGCGGTGCGCGCCGCCCTTGCCACGATCGGCATCGAGATGGCGCTGTGCACCCATTGGGCGGACGGCGCTGCCGGTGCTGCAGACCTCGCGCGCATGGTGCTCGCCCAGATTGAAGCCGGCAGCGCCGCGTTCCAGCCGCTTTACCCGGCCGACCTGCCGCTCGCCGACAAGATCCGCACCATCGCCACAGACATCTACCGCGCCGCCGACATCGCCATCGCCCCCGCGGCGGCCAAGAAGCTGGAGTCCTACACCCGCGCCGGCTTCGGCCACCTGCCGATCTGCATGGCCAAAACCCAGTATAGCTTCACCGCCGACCCCACCCAGCTCGGCGCGCCCACCGGCCATGTCCTGCCGATCCGAGACGTGCGCCTCTCTGCGGGCGCCGGCTTCGTCGTCGCCATCTGCGGAGACATCATGACCATGCCAGGACTGCCGCGCATCCCGGCCGCCAACGGCATCGGACTTGATGCCAACGGCCAGGTGATCGGCCTGTTCTGATCTCGGTCAGGCCTCCAACACCACCAGTGTGGTACGTGGCGGCTCTTCCGGACGCAGATTGGGCCAGCGCGTCGCCGGGCGCTCATAGCTGGCCCCTGGCACCGACCCCGGATGCGCCGCGGCCGTGATCACGCTGCGTCCCGCAATCGCCACGCCGCCGGCAACCCCTCCAACCGGCGGCGTCCAGACGCGGCGCAGCGCGTAGCTG
>CAIQQQ010000409.1 GCA_903873995.1 uncultured Rhodospirillales bacterium | reverse complement strand
TGGACCAGCCGCAGGACCGGCCGCGCCCGGTGCGCCCACCGATGCCGCGGCCCGCGGTGCATCTGCGCCCGCGCCGGCTCAGCGTGACGGAGATCGAGACCTGGTCGGCCGATCCCTACGCTATCTATGCCCGTCACGTCTTGAAGCTGGAGCCGCTGAAGCCGCTGGAGGAAGGGACGGATGCGTCCGATTACGGCCAGATCGTCCATACCGGTTTCCAGATGTTCCTGCGTGAGGCGGGGGCGGTCTGGAACCTTGGCTGGGCGCGGCTGTTGCGCGAGAAGATGATGGCGGCACTCGGTCAGGCGCGGCTGCGTCCGGCGCTTGCCGCCTGGTGGGCGCCGCGGCTGCTGCGCATCGCCGATTGGGCGTTCCTTGCGGAGCGGGAGCGTCATGGCCTGCATCGCCCGGCAGCCACCGGCGCCGAGCTGTCCGGCAAGCTGCCGCTTGCTGTGCCGGGCGGGTTCTTGCTCACCGGCCGGGCCGACCGGATCGAGAGGCGCGGCGATGGCAGCCTGGCGATCCTGGACTACAAGACCGGCCAGCTGCCGTCGCCAACCGCGGTGGCGAGCGGTGTGGCGCCGCAGTTGCCGCTGGAGGCCGCGATGGCAGCCTTGGGCGGGTTCGGGACGGCGTGGCAGGGCGATGTGGCCGAGCTGACCTATTGGCACGTCACCGGCGGGCGGGAGCCTGGCGAGGCGAGCACGCTGTTCAGGGGCAACGCCGCCACCATCGCCGACGCGGCGCAGGACGCGCTGGACCGGCTGGCCGCGCGGGTGATCGCGTTTGACGATCCGCGTCAGCCCTACCTTGCCCAGCCGCATCCCGGCCTGCGCCCGCGCTTTCCCAGATATGCCCAGCTCGCCCGCGTGGATGAGTGGGATCAGTCTGACGAGGATGGGGCGTCGAGCGAATGACCCTCTCTCCTCGCGACATCGCCAACCGCCAGCAGCGCCGCGCCTCGAATCCGGCGGTCTCGGCGTTCGTGTCCGCCTCGGCCGGGTCGGGCAAGACCAAGCTTTTGACCGACCGGCTGCTGCGCCTGATGCTGGCGGGCGCCGAGCCTGCCCGCATCCAGTGCCTGACCTTCACCAAGGCCGCCGCCGCGGAGATGGCGCTACGGCTGCAGCGGCGGCTCGGCAAATGGGTGACGCTGGACGATGCCGGGCTCGACGCCGATCTAGTTTCGCTGGACGTTGAGCCCAGCGAGACGGCACGCCGGACCGCACGCGCCTTGTTTGCCCATGTGCTGGACCTGCCGGGCGGCATGCGGATCGGCACCATCCACGCCTTCTGCCAGTCCCTGCTGCGGCGCTTCCCGCTGGAGGCGCAGCTTTCGCCGCATTTCGACCTCGCCGATGACCGTGACACCCAGGTGGCCTGGCAGGCCGCGCGCGAATCGATGCTGGCGCACACCCAGACCGAGGAGCGCCGGGCGGCGTTGGAGCGGCTGGCGGGGCTGGTGGGGCTGGATGCGTTCGGCAAGCTCGTCGAGACCTTGCAGCGCGATCGCGGGCGGCTTGAGGACGTGGCGCAGCGGGGCGATGTGCTGCCGATGCTGCGCCGGATTCTTGGGGCGACCGAGCCCGGCATCCTTGGTGACGACGCGACGTGGGGCGGCGAAGCCGATCTGCGCCGGCTGTTTCGCGACATCTCGGCTGGCGCAACGACCGCGAAGCGTGCCAAGGCGGATCAGGTCCTGTTCTGGCTCGGGCACAGGCCGGACGAACGACAGGCGCATTGGAGCGCGTGGCGGGACCACTTCATCGCCGCCGGCGGCAACGATCGTGCGCTCGGCGCGTTCGTCGATCACCGCGGCCAGCACAAATTCCCCGAACTCGAGCCCGTCATCCTGGCCGAACAGGCCCGCATCCGCCGCATCGAGGATGGCTGGCGCGCCCATGAGGTGGCCGAGCTGTCTGCAGCATTGCTCACGCTCGCCGTGCCGGTCACCGCCGCCTATGCCGCGTCAAAGACGGCCACGGCGCGGCTCGACTACGAGGACCTGATCGGCCGCACCGCGCGCCTGCTGGTCAATCCCGGCGCTGCCTGGGTGCTCTACAAGCTCGATGGCGGGCTTGACCACGTGCTGCTGGACGAGGTGCAGGACACCGCCCCCGCCCAATGGCAGATCGCCGGCAGCCTCACCGAGGAGTTCTTCACAGGCCTTGGCGCCCGCCCCGACGTGACCCGAACCGTGTTCGCCGTGGGCGATCGCAAGCAGTCCATCTACGGGTTCCAGGGTGCCGATCCGGACGCGTTCGAACATTGGCGCGGCGTGCTGCGCGAGCGGGTCAGGATCGGCGGGCAGGCGTGGGAGGATGTGGAGCTGGACGTGTCGTTCCGCTCCACCGGCCCGGTGCTGGCGCTGGTCGATGCCGTCTTTGCCCAGCCGGCCGCCGCCACCGGCGTTACGGACGGCACGCCGCTGATCCACATCGCCGACCGCGCCCAGCATGCCGGGCGCTGCGAGATCTGGCCGCTGGTGCCCAAACCCGATCCGATCCCCCCCACGCCATGGGACATCCCCACCGAGAACCTGCGCCAGACCAGCGCCATGCAGCGTCTCGCCGACTCGCTCGCCGAATGGATCGCAACCCGGATCGCCTCAGGCGACATGCTCGAAAGCAAAGGCCGCCCCGTCGCCGCCGGCGATTTCCTGGTGCTGGTCCGCCGCCGCAACGCCTTCCCCGCCGCCCTGATGCGCGCGCTGAAAACCCGCGGCGTCCCCGTCGCCGGCCTCGACCGCATGGTGCTGACCGCCCAGCCGGCCATCGCAGACCTGATGGCCCTGTGCGACACGCTGCTGCTGCCGCAGGACGATCTCGCCCTCGCCTGCGTGCTGACCTCCCCGCTGGGCGGCCTTGCCGATGACGATCTGTTGGCGCTGGCCCCGGGCCGCGGTGGCACCCTGTGGGATGCACTGCGCGCCAGCGAGCGGCCGGAATGCCGGGTGGCCGCGGCCTTCATCGCCACGCTGATGGCCCGCGTCGATCACGCCTCCCCCCACGCGCTGCTGAGCGAGGCGCTCGGCCCGCTCGGCGGGCGCGCCCGGCTGCTGGCGCGGCTGGGGCCTGAGGCGGCCGAGCCGATCGACGAACTGCTCTCCGCCGCCCTGCGCCACGCCAGAACCCACCCGCCCGCGCTGCAGGCGTTCCTGCATTGGCTGCGCCAATCCGCGGCCGAGGTGAAGCGCGAGCCGGAAGGACCGGGCGGCGAGGGCTTTGACTCGGTGCGCATCATCACAGTCCACGGCGCCAAGGGCCTGCAGGCGCCCATCGTCATCCTGCCGGACACCACCGGCCTGCCGCCGGACGAGGAACGGGTGGTGTGGGCGCCGGATCCCGACAGCAACATAAGGCGCTTCCTGCCGGTCTGGAGCCCCAGCAAGGAGCAGACCTGCGCTGTGGCCAGCAATCTGCGCGCCGACATCTCCCGCCGCCAGGAGGCCGAGCAGAACCGCCTGCTCTACGTGGCCCTCACCCGCGCGGAGGACCGGCTGCTGATCTGCGGCTGGCAGACCGGCAAGGATGTGAAGCCGAATTGCTGGTACGCGCATGTCACGGCCGGCTTTGAGGCGCTCGGCGCCGCCGCAGCCCCGTTCGACGCGATTGCAGCGCCATGGGAGGGCGAGGCCAGGTTCATCACCTCGCCACAGATCGCCGACGCCGAACGACCGCGCTCAACCAATCCGGATGCCGTCGCCTCTTTGCCTGCGTGGGCCGGCGCAGCACCCGAATGGTGCCCCCTGCCGCCGCCGCCCGAGCCGATCCTGCCGTCTCCCCTCGCCCCCAGCCGGCCGGACGGCGTGACGCTCGGCGAGGTGCCCCAGGCCGCCTCGCCATTGCTGGAGCGCGACACAGCAGGCAGCCGCTTCCGGCGCGGCAAGCTCATTCACACCCTGCTGCAGCATCTGCCGGACGTGGCGCCCGCCGCACGCGCACCGGCGGCGTTGCGACACCTGGCCCATCCCGGCCTTGCCATCGACGATCCCACCGCGATGGTGGCCGAGGTCATGGCGATCCTGGACCACCCGGACCTCGCCGCCCTGTTCGGCCCCAACAGCCGCGCCGAGATCCCGCTCTCCGGTGTGGTCGGCGGCCAGGTGATCGGCGGCCTCATCGACCGCCTCGCGGTGACCCCGGAGCGGATCATCCTCGCCGACTACAAGACCAACCGCACGGCCCCCAAACGCGCCCTCGACACCCCGGTCCTCTACCTCCGCCAGATGGCCGCCTACCGCGCCGTGCTGGCGGAAATCCACCCGGGCCGGACGATCGAATGCTGGCTGGTCTGGACCGCCGGCGCGCAGGTGATGAAGCTGCCGCAAGCCCTGCTGGACGGCCATGCTCCCGGCGCAGCACCCTAGCCTTGATCACAGCCAAACCCCGCGCCACCTTCCGAGGTCCAAACGATGAAAGGTCCGGGTCATGAGCGAGAACACCAAAGCCGTCACCGATGACAGCTTCGCCACCGACGTGCTGGCGTCCAAGGGCGTCGTGCTGGTCGATTTCTGGGCGGAATGGTGCGGCCCCTGCAAGGCCATCGGCCCCGCGCTCGAAGAGATCGGCGCCGAGTTCAAAGGCCAGATGACCGTCGCCAAGGTCAACATCGACGACAACCCCGAGACCCCCAACGCCTACGCCGTCACCGGCATCCCGACGCTGATCATGTTCAAGGACGGCAAGCCGGTGGCCAAAAAGGTCGGTGCAGCGCCCAAGAGCGCGCTGCGGCAGTGGGTGATGGATTCGATCTGACCGAGGGCCGAAGGACGTTCGTCGAAGCCATGGCTTCGACACATCGCCCAAGGATACCAGGAGCCAGGTTCGCGCGCCGATAAACGCGAATCTGGCGCCAACAAGGCACCATGGCCCCATGCGGCGTGGAATCGAGTGAACCGCCGCCTTGCGCGCAGGAAGGACGCCCGATAATTCCTGGCTTGCGTCTGTAAATGCCGCCGTTGCCCCAATGCGAATCGGTCAGTATGTGGTTCAGACCAGTGTTGGCACGGCTGACTGTGCAGCATGCCATTTGATCGTTACGCAAGGACAGAAATTGCCCGCCAGGCCTGAAACGCTGATCCTGCAGTGGCGTGATTTTAACTTTTATCACGCGATCCTGCCGCAACGGCTGGCCGGCGCCTGGTGTGATATTTGTCTTTTACCGCCTGCTGGACAAGGCGATGCTCCATCTGAGCTTCTGGCCGCCACACTGTGGTTCGACCTTCTCGACCCCGATGAAATGGCCTTGCCGGCCTCCCCGCTGATTTCCAACGAAGCGGGACGTCTTCTGACCTTCATCCCGCAGGCTGCGACGGGCATGAGACTTGCCCTCTACGTCGTGGACCGGGGATCCGCCGCGCCGATGCCGGCCTTCGTGACGCTGTCCTTCCGCTCGCGGTCCAGGCTGAACACCTCCTTGAGGCTGGCCGGCCGCCATGCCGGATTTCTGGCCGGCAACCTGCTGCGCACGCTGTGGCACAATCCACGGTGTCTGATCTCTCAGTTGCGCGACGATATGCGGCAACTCGCGGGAAAGCCCCAGACGATGCCGTTCCACGTCTGGACGCGGCTGTTCGACAGATGGCGCGAGGAAGATCAGAAAAAGCTCCTGGCGCTGCCCTCCGCGAACCCTCTGCCCAACATCCTGGCGATAGTACTGCACGACGATCCGCATGGTGCGGCATTGCAGGCCACGCTGGACAGTCTTTCGAAGAGCTGGCTCGCAGATGTACCGGTCCACGCCATGCGGCGCGACAACGTCGCGGGGCTTCGCGCGGCATTAACGCCGGGGCCAGATTTTGCAGCCGTGCTGGAAGCGGGCGAGGTGGTGCCGCCACATGCGCTTGGATTGCTCTCGTGCCTGGCCGCCGCGGCGGAGACCTCGGAGGCGAGCCGGCTGGATTTGCTTTATGCGGACGAGGACACCCTGACCGCTGCCGGAGACCGCCAGTCCCCGCATTTCAAACCGCCTCCAGGCCAGGCGGCCATGTTGTCAGCAACGCCATGCACAGGGCTATGGTTGATCCGCCAGACGCTGCTGGTCCAGGCGCTCGAGACGATCACCGGCAAGTTGTCGCAACGGACTGAGGTCTGGGCAGAGGCTTGGCGGCTACAAGCCTGGCTGCAGCTTCGCGAGGCCAGCATGACGGCACGGGCCCGCCATGTTCCGCACATCCTCACGCATCGACGCGCGGACACAGTGTTGGCGCCGGCGGATCACCTCGCCGCGATTGTCCGGTCCCATCTGGTGCGATCCGGTCTGCAGGCAACGGTTACGGCCACGCGTCCGGTTCGCATACGGTTTCAGGCCGACGCCGGACGTCACCAGCGGGTGAGCATCATCATTCCAACAGCCTGCAAGAGCCGCCATGTCGGAAAGGATATCGCCTCGGTGCTGCGCGTCACCGATTACGACGATTTCGAGGTCGTCATCGTGATTTCCGGCAAGGGACCGCTTGAAGCCGGGCAGAGACATATATTGGCACCGATCGAGGCAGACCCCCGCGTGCGGATCGTGCGGGTGGAGGCGGAGCGGTTCAACTATGCCCAGTCCAACAACGTGGCAGCGGCGACCTGCACCAGCCCTCTGATCTGCCTGCTCAATGATGACGTGTCAGCCAGCGAACCGGGCTGGCTAGCAGCCATGGTCGGCCATCTGTCCGACCGAACGGTCGGCGTTGTGGGCGCCTTGCTGCTATATCCGGATGAGACGGTGCAGCACGCCGGTGTCGTGCTGCTGCCGGATGGCACGGGCGAACATCTGCATCGCTTACGATCCTGCCCCAAGGGACACTTGCCGCAGGACATCATCAGCCAGGACGTCTCGGCCGTCACCGGCGCCTGCCTCCTGACCCGCCGGACCGTGTGGGACCGCCTGGGGGGTCTTGACGAGGCATTCCCGACCGCGTTCAACGATGTTGATTTCTGCCTGCGGGTGCACGAGATCGGGCAACGGGTGGTGATCGCGGCAGACGCGCGGCTGACCCACGCCGAGTCCACCACCTTCGGCAGCCATTACGGGCCGAACGAGCAGGCGCGAAACCGTTTTGAGCGCCAGCGCCTGCTTGCTCGGTTTTCGGATGCGTTCCGGTCCGACCCATTTCACAGTCCTAACAAGTCGGTGCGGTCTCGCGACTGTTGCAGCCCGGCATTCCCGCCAAGGGTTGCGCAGCATTGCAAGATGGATCCGCTTGAAGATCGACCGTTCCCGAAAAACCTTTCATGACCAGACGGCCCGGCGCGGCCGCGATCTCAGGCTCAGCCGTATCATCGCTGGATCCGTCCAGGGCATCATCTGATCGGTCGGGATCACTGCTCGGGTCAAGAAGCTCCCTGAAAGCAAGGGCCAATTCGTGCACGTATCAGCGCGGATCCGGCTCCAAGGGGTCGCCCGCCATGACCCCCTCGGCATCTGCAAGGGCGCACAGCACGGAGTCCCGCATGGACGCCCGGGAAAAGAACCGCGCTGCGAACGCCGTCTGGGTCGCCGATTGCGCCATCCAGGCGGCATCGTCGGTGAGCAACCGCCGGAGGCCAGCGACCATCCCTGCAACATCGTCCTGCACAAGCACCACGTCGCCCAATCCGACGATCCCCTGCGCGCCGATCGACGTGGTGACCAACGGCAGGCCATGGCTTAACGCCTCGACCACTTTGCCCTTGACGCCGGCGCCAAAGCGCAGCGGGATCACGGACACGCGGTGTTGACCGTAAAGCTGTTCCAGCACGTCGTCCGTCACGTAGCCGGTCACATCGACGTTCGGCCCGGCGAGAGCCCTCACACTGTCCGACGGGTTGGATCCAGCAAGAGTTACACGGACTGGCCCGATCTCGCTTTGCAGTTTCGGAACAATATCGCGCATCAGAAACGCCGCGGCATCCACATTGGGTGGATGGGCGAAGCCTGCCACGAACAGGATGCTGCGCCCCGAGGGCGGAGCGCTCCGCGGTGCAGCGATGTCGAAGCCGAAGGGTATGATGCTGCGCACCAGCTTGCCAGGCACCATGCCGCGGACAACGGCCGCCTCTTCCTCGGACGGATAGATGATCAGGTCGAACCGCCTCCAGACCTTCCGCTCCAACCGCTCGACGGCGGCGGCATCCGCCAGCAGTTTGACATTGCCTTCCAGTTCGGCCTGCCGGCGCATGCGGGCATGATGGATGTCATGCCCGTAGAAGCTCAGAGGCGCTTCCGTGTTTAGAATCAAATAGGGCAGAACCGCCTCGGCGACATCTGGGCGACTGACCAGGATGTGGTCCAGTTCACGACCGTTGTCCTGCATCCAGTCACTCAGATTGCCGGGCCAGCGCCGGTCGATGACTTCAACGCCGCGCCGTTCGAGTGCCTCCGTGTATCCCGCCAGATGCGCGCGGTTGTGTGGCCAGAACTTCACCAGCCACCCGGCATCGACCAGACTATCGATGATGCCCCTCATGGTCCGCGATCCGGCATCCCGGTCCGGCTGCGGCACATAATGATCGATCACCAGAATAACCTTGCGCGCCCGCGCACGGTCCCGCGCCCGCAGGACGTGCGCACCGTTGGGATAGTTCTCCCGCGCGAGCGTCGCCTGCCAACGCTCGCGCATCCGCGCCTGATTGACCGTCTGGTAAGCCTTCACCCCGGAATTAAGATCGGTACCGTGCGAAACACCCTCGTGATGAATGACCGTCGAGGCCGGTTCATAAAGTACCTTCAGTCCGGCCTGTCGCACCCGTAAGGCCAGATCGGCGTCCTCACAGTAGGCCGGACTGAACATCTCATCGAAGCCACCCAAATCTTCAAAAAGCTGACGTCGGATCATCAACGAGGCGCCCGAGCAATAATCCACTTCCCTGACGTAATTGTATTCCGGACGGGCCGGATCGGCGCCCCGGCCGAAATTCCATCCGGATGCATCGGCCCACAGGATGCCGCCAGCTTCCTGGAGGCGTCCATCCGGAAACAGCAGCCTCGACCCGGCCATACCGACGTCCGGCCGCGCCCCCAACAGTTCGACCAGCGCGTCGATCGCCCCCGGCTGCAGCTCGGTGTCGTTGTTCAGCATCAGGATGTAGCGGCCTTTGGCGCCAAGCGCTGCCTTGTTGCAACTGCGCAGGAAGCCAAGATTGCTGTCGTTGCGTATCAGCGTGATCCCGGACACGGAGGACAAATCCGCCACCTCCGCGGCTCCCGGATAGCAATCGTCCACAACGATCACCTCGATCGCGCAATGCGCCGCATGCACGGCGATCGAATGTAGACAGGCCAGCGTCACGCCGAGCGTCCCGTAGGTCGAAATGATCACCGAAACCTCCGGCTCCGGCGACGACGGCACGTGAATATCCTGCGCCCGGAGAGTCGGCGATGGCGATGGCGATGGC
>CAIQQQ010000408.1 GCA_903873995.1 uncultured Rhodospirillales bacterium | reverse complement strand
GTTGTGGTACACGTTTGGGGCTCACAGACGGCTTTTTGTTGAAAAATATCCGAAAAATTGTGAGCAAAATCAATGCGTTGTCAGGCGCTTCTTAAGAACAGTCCCCTACGGGACGCCAAGCATTATGATACTTGAATTGGTCCGGCAGCGGTGCGCTGGTGCAATTCGCCCGCGAGATGCGGGGTAGTTGCATTTGTGAATATCTTCGCCGATCGCCTCTGACGATTGGGGCCGCGGGCGCCGGCGTGCATCACTCCGGGGCGTCGGCCACCACGTAGCGGACCAGCTTCTTGTTGACGAATTCGTGGATGCCCATGTCACCGAGTTCGCGGCCGTAGCCGGTGTCCTTGATGCCGCCGAAGGGCAGGTCTGCGTCGGACCAGGAGATGTTGTTGATGAACATCATGCCGGTCTCGACAGCGCTCGCCACCCGTTTGCCGCGCGCAAGGTCTTGGGTGAATACCGAGCCGCCGAGGCCGTAATGCGAATCATTGGCAAGCGCGATCGCCGCCGCCTCGTCCGCCACACGGAACACCATCGCGACCGGGCCGAAGAACTCCTCGTAATAGGCGGGGTTGTCCGGGGTTATGTGGGTCAGGATCGTGGGCTCCATGTAGGCGCCCGGCCGGTCGATCCGCTTGCCGCCCAACTCGATCCTGGAGCCGTGGGTAACCGCGACCTTGACCTGTTCGAGCAGCAGGAGAAGGGCTTGCTCGCTGGACAGCGGGCCGAGCGTGGTTTTCGAGTCCATCGGATCGCCTGGCTGAAGGGCTTGCATGCCCTGCTTGAACGCGGCGATAAACCGGTCTGCCACCTGATCGACCAGGATGAAGCGCTTGGCCGCACAGCAGGTCTGGCCGCAATTGTACATCCGCCCCCACACCGCCCATTTCACGGTGTGCGCCAGGTCGGCGTCTTCCAGCACGATGAAGGCGTCATTGCCGCCGAGCTCCATCGAGGAAGGCTTGAGGTTCTTGCCGGCGTCGGCTGCGATCACGCGCGCGGCCTCGGTGCTGCCGGTCAATGCCACGCCTTTGATCCGGCGGTCGCCGATGATGCGGTCGGATTGCTCATGCGAGATCAGCAGGTTGGTGTAGAGGCCGACAGGAGCGCCGGCCGCGACCCAGAGCTCCTCGAACGCGATGGCGCATTGCGGCACGTTGCCCGCATGCTTCACCACGATCGTGTTGCCGGCCATCAGATGGGGGCCGGCCACGCGGGCGAGCTGGTAATAGGGGAAGTTCCATGGCTCGACGCAGAACACCACGCCGATCGGGCTGCTTTCCATGTGGCCCACGCCGTGGCGTGGATGCAGCTTCACGTCCTTGAGGAAGGTCTCGGCGTTGGTTGCGTAGTAGATCAGGATGTCTGCGCTGAACAGCACCTCGGCCTTGGCCTCGTCGATGCGTTTGCCCATCTCGGCGGTCATGATGCGGGCGAAGCGGTCGGCCTCTGCTGTGAGCAGGTCGGCCACCTTCATCACGACCACCGCACGCTCGGCGTAGCTCATCCGCTTCCACACCGCATAGCAGGCGGTGGCCGACGCCAGCTTGTCCTCAAGCTCGGCATCGGTCGTCTCGGGGAACGATTGGGCCAGTGTGTTGTCGAACGGATTGACGCTCTGATAGCTCATGGGGCCGTCCTCTTTGGGGGGCTCGCCTGCCGCGCGACGCTTGCTGCAGGGAGGGGAGGACAGCTATCGGCGGAAGCCGCCCTGGGCGGCAGGGTCGGAACACACCCAGGGCCATGTCGCGTTTGGTCTATGCGGCTTTCGGGCAGCGGCGCATCCAGTTCGAAGCCGGAGGCGTCCACGCCCAGGCCAGGTTCCTTGCACTCCACAAGATCATGGGTTCCGCGTGGCGGGGGTTGAAGCCCGGTCGTTTGCCGGACCCCTCGCGCGCTTTACGCCCGGGCGGTCTCACGCTCCTGTATGGCGTGGCGCAAGGCGCGTTCGACGTCAGCGCCGAGGAACGGCTTGGTGATGATCTGCCCGCCCGAGAGATGCTCCGGCACCACCATCGTCATGTTGTAGCCGGTGCTGAACACGAACGGGATGCCGCGCGATTTCAGCACGCTCGCCACGTCCCACGACATCTCACCGTTGAGGTTCACATCGAGAAGGGCGGCGTCGAAGGTCTCGCGGCGGGCGAGATCGAGCGCGTCGTTGCGGCGCGCGGCCGGCCCAACCATCACCCAGCCCAGATCATCAAACAGCGCCTCCAGCGACGTTACCAGCAGATAGGAATCCTCCACGACCAGGATGCGCGGGTGCCGGGCGGCGACGTCGGCGATGCCGGCGTGCCGGTGCCCATTGCCGTTGGCGGCCGGCGCGCAGGCGGCTTTGGTCTCCAACCGCGAGGCGGCGGGCAGGGAGATGTCGCATTCCACGCCGGCCGGCTTGTAGCGGACCACCGCGATGCCGCCGGTCTCCATCGCCAAGGCGCGCTCGATCAGGGTGGTGCCGAAGCCGCGATGGGTCGGCGGGCGGACGAGAGGGCCGCCGGTCTCGCGCCAGTCGAGGTCCAGGCCGTCGTCAGGCGTCAGGCGCCAGCTGACCGTGACGCGCCCGCCCGGGCGGCCGAGGGCGCCGAACTTGGCGGCGTTGGTGGCGAGCTCATGCACGGCGAGTGACAGCGACAGCGCCGATTTCGGGGTGAGCTGGACCTCGGGGCCGGACAGCACGACATCATTTGCGCCCTCCATGTACGGGCGCAGCTCCTCGATCAGCAGATTCTCGATCGACACGCCCTCCCAACGGCTTTGCGACAGCAGGCTGTGGGCTTTGGCCATCGACTGGATGCGCCCCTCCAACCCCTCGACGAAGCCGGTGAGCGAGCGGGCGCCGCGGCTGGTCTGCAGCACCAGCGCCTGGATGTTGGCGATGGTGTTCTTCACCCGGTGATCGAGCTCAGCCATCAGCAGCTGGTCGCGTTCGGCCGCCAGCTTGCGCTCACTTGCCACGGAGTTGATCCGGCGCAGCACGACATGCAGCAGCGACAGGCGTAGATCGCGCGCCGCCTGGATGTCCGCCTCGCTCCAGGACAGGCAGTGCCCGCGCACGGTTTCCTTCCACATCTCGAAGGACCGCCGCGGGCCAAGTCGCGCAATGTCGTTCTCCACGATCACCTGCTTGCCCGGCTGGCCGGCCCAGTTCACCATGTCGATCAGTTCGGGGCGGAACCAGATGATGTAGTCCGACTGCGCCTGGGACACCGAGATCACCAGGATCCCGGAGGCGACATCGGCATAGGGGCGCGCGGTGGGCTTTATCTCGCCCAGCCGGTCGGTGGCAAAGACGCCGTTGTGCTGCGGCATCTCGCTGTCCAGCCATTTCACGAGGCCGGCGATCTGCTCTCCGGTCGGCGTGTCGCCCAGATAGGTCAGCTGGCCGTTGATGCTCACCGCGACGCCGCCCGCATGCCGGCCGTCCGACCGCAGCTCGCCGCAGGGGATGTAGTCGAGCAGGTTGGGCGATTGCTGGGTGAGTCCGGTGGCATAGTCGTCCGCGCCGGCGAGGTTGAGCATCAGGTTCTGCAGCACCATCCGGCTGGTCAGCCGGTCGTTGAACTGCATGGCGCGCTCATGTGCCTCGATCTGCAGCGAGAACATGGAGCCGAACAGCTCGCACACCGCCCGTAAATGGCGCGGCAGCACGCGGGGTGAATTGTGATGACACGCGATCAGCCCCCATAGACGGCCACTGCGGATGATCGAGATCGACATCGAGGCGTCGATGCCCATGTTCCGAAGATATTCGCGGTGCACCGGCGCCACGTCGCGCAGCAGCGCCTGGCTCATGTCGAGCGGCGCTCCGGTCCGCGGGTTGAGCAGGGGCACGAGCGGAGCGGCGTCGTAATTGACCTCTGTGATCAGCCGCAGCCCGTTCTTGACATAGAGCGCGCGGGCCGGCTGGGGGATGTCGGCGGCCGGGTAATGCAGATCGAGAAACGGTTCGATGCCTGGGTTGCGGGCCTCTGCGATGACCCAGCCGGACTGGTCCTGCATGAAGCGATAGACCAGCACGCGGTCGTAGCCCGCGACCTCGTGCACCCGCTCGGCGGCGAGCTGGCACATCGCCTGCAGGGATGAGGCGTGGTCGAGATCCCGGATCATCGTCTGCACGCCGTAGAGCGGATCAGTGGCGAAGCGGTCGAGCGTGTCGGCGCGTTCGAACTCCAGCACCAGCCAGCCGTCGCTGCGGTGCAGGCTGGCATCGAGCGGATCGTTGGTGTGGGTGCGCAGGATGGGGTCGAGCAGATGGCGCGGCCGTTCGAGATCGAGGCTGTCGGACAGGCGGCGCAGGTTGGCGATCTGGTCGGGGCGGAACAGGTGGTCGAGTGTCCGGCCGAGCAGTGTTGCGGGGGAGGCGCCCAGCAGGGCCTCGCTGTTGCCGGCGGCCTGCAGCACCTCCAGCGTGTCGGGGGCGAGCACCAGCATGGCGCCGTGGGGCAGGATGGCGCCGGGCATATGGATGGGGGCGCGTTCGCAGGTGTCGTCCACGATCGCCAGCGCGATCTGGGCCTGTGCGATCTGGGCCTGTGCGATCTGGGCCTGTGCGGTCTGGGGCTGTGCGGTCATGAGGCGGGCCCACGCCAGCCGGCCAGCCAGAGCTCGAACGCGGCGAAGGTCTCGGTGGCGCCGCTCGTGACCTCGTGGTGGTGCGCGGGATCGTTGGAGGCCGTGTCCAGGTCGCGCAGCAGGGTGGTCCAGGTCGAGGCGTCGCTGTCCTGGAAGAAGCGCCGTCCTGCGTCACCCTGGCTGAACAGGGTGTCCAGGCGGCGCGCCATCAGCCGGCCGCCGAGGGTCGAGCCTTCCATCACATAGCGGGCGCCGAGGCGGCGGCGGGGCGTGTCGAGCCGGGGCAGCGCGGGGCAGAGCGGGAGGGTGGCCAGGGTTGCCGTGTTGACGCCCAGCGCTTCGAGATCGGCCGCAAGGTTGTTGCTGCGGTAAGATGTCAGGCCGCAGGCGATCTCGAACGGGGCGTGAAATCCATACAGGCGCTGCAGCAGCGCGCGATAGGCGCTCTGGCCGATCGTGCCGCGCATGACGGCGGCGAGCCCGTCATGGCGGTGCATCCGCTCATGCACGTCCTGGGTGGCTTGGCGCAGCAGGGCCCGCAGGCCGGGTGGCGTCAGCGTCAGGGCCTCTTGGGTGGGCCGTTCTGCGAGTGACTGGTCTGCCGACAATTTTGTCTCCTCCCGGTGGTGCGCGCCGGGGGAAGAGGGTCCGGCGATCATTGATGCGCCCACGCCCATCACGGCGATAGAGGAGGTGTTGCGGGGTCCGCGCAATGTTCGGAAACTAACCATATCACGCGGACGTGATCGGCGTGCCGTCCGGCCAGGCGGTTCGGGAATGCTCGATCGCGGTGTAGCCGCCGCCCTGGTAGCGCTCGGCGATGGGGTTTCCGCTCAGCTTGCCGAGGACCTTGTTTTCGAACACGTCCGAACTGTCCAGCGGTTCCCAGCCGATGGCGGCGCGGGCGTCGTTGCCCCAGAAGCTGCGCGCGTTGGCCGAGGCGCCCCAGATGACGCAGGCGCCGGTGGCGGGGGCGAGGGTCGCGCGTTCGCACAGGCGGCAAAGATCGGCGAAGGACAGCCAGGTGGACAGCATGCGCTCGTCGATCGGCTCGGGGAACGAGCTGCCGATGCGGACGTTGACGCACTCCACGCCGTGTTTGAACCAGTACATGCGACCCATCAGCTCGCCGTAGGCCTTGGACAAGCCGTAATAGCCATCCGGCAGCAGGGCGCAGTCGTCGTTCAGCTTTTCGCTGCGCTCGTGAAAGCCGATGGCGTGGTTGGAGCTGGCGAACAGCACGCGGGCGCCCTCGCGCCGTGCCGCCTCGTAGATGTGGTAGAGGCCGGAGATGTTGGGGCCGAGCACCTCCTCGAACGGGCGCTCCACCGAGATGCCGCCGAAATGCAGGATCATGCCGCAGCCCTCGGCGATGCGCAGCACGTCCATGCCGTTGGTGAGATCGACGCGGGTGAAGCTGCTGCCCTCCGGGATCGCATCGGGGAACGGGGCGATGTCGGTGAGGCGGAGGGTCCAGCCGAGGCGGCCCAGATAGGCTGCGATCTGGCGGCCGAGATTGCCGGAGGCGCCGGTGAGGAGGACGGGTTTCGCGGGGATGGTGGACATGGGTTCCTCCTCAGTCATTTGCCGCACCGTGGATGGTGGGTTGCCCGAGCGCAACCCACCCTACGCGAGGATCATGTCTGCTGCTTTGCTGGCGACCATCATCGTGGGGGCGTTGGTGTTGCCCGAGATCAACTGGGGGAAGATCGAGGCGTCAACCACCCGCAGCCCGTCCAGCCCGTGGACGCGCAGTTGAGCATCGACCACCGCTGTCTCAGCGTCCGGGCCCATGCGGCAGGTGCAGGAGGGGTGATAGACGGTGCCGCAGCGGGCGCGGAAATCGTCGATCATTGCGTCGTCGGATGTGATGCGGGGGCCGGGGGCGAGCTCGCGCTCGATGACCTCGGCCATGGTGGGCTGGGCTGCGATGCGGCGCAGGAGATGCAGGCCGTCCAGCACGTCCTGGATGTCGGAATTGGTGGAGAGGCTGTTGGGGCGGATGCTGGGCTGCTGGAATGGGTCGGGCGAGGCGGCCATGATCTCGCCGCGGCTGGTGGTGACGCAGTTGGACAGGCCGATGGCGAAACCGGGGAACGGGTCCGGCCCGGTGAGCGGGCGGGTGCCGGATTTGGCGGCGAAGGTGCTGATGGCCTGGAAATAAAGCTGGACGTTGGCGCGGTCGAGCTCCGGCCTGGTGCGCACGAAGCCGCCGCCCTGGTTGAGGCTGAGGGCGAGCGGGCCGCGGCCGCGCAGGACGAAATCGGCGCCGGCGAGGAGCTTGCCGGGCCAGGTGCCGAGCTGCTGGTTGAGGGTGGGCACGCGGGAGCGATAGACATAGTTGATGCCGACATGGTCCTGCAGATGCCGGCCGACATTGGGGTTTTCCAGCACCGGCGCGATGCCGAGGCGCTGCAGCAGGTCCCCGGGGCCGACCCCGGAGAGCTGGAGGATCTGAGGGGAGCCTATGGCGCCGGCGGACAGGATCACCTCGCGGCGCGCGGTGATCGTGCGGCGTGCGTTGTTGTGCATCACCTCCACGCCGGACGCGCGGCGGCCGGCGAAGGTTATGCGCAGCGCGTGGGCGTTGGTCATGACGGTGACGTTGCGGCGTTTTGTCGCCGGCTGCAGGAACGCGTGGTTGGCGGAGACGCGCCAGCCGTTGCGGGTGTTGGTCTGATAGATGCCGACACCTTCCTGGGTGGCGCCGTTGAAATCGGGGTTGGGGGGCAGCCCGGCCTCTCGTGCGGCGGCGACGAAGCGGGCGGCGAGGGGGTGCACACGGTCGCTGAGATCGGCGACATGGACCGGGCCGCCCTGGGCGCGATGGTCGTCCGCGCCGGCCTGGTTGTGCTCGATCCGGCGGAAATGGGGCAGCACGTCCGCCCAGCCCCAGCCGGGATTGCCGGCGCGGGCCCAGTCCTCGTAGTCCAGCCGGTCCCCCCTGATCCACACCATGGCGTTGATCGCGCTCGATCCGCCCAGCACCTTGCCGCGTGGCCAGTAATCCGGGCGGTTGCCCAGTCCTGGGTCTGATTCTGTTGTGAAGGCCCAGTTCAGGCGTTTGTCGAAGAAGGTCTTGCCGTAGCCGAGCGGCACGCGGGTCCAGATGAAACGATCCGGCGGGCCGGCTTCCAGCACGGCCACGCTGTATTGGCCGCTTGCGCTCAGCCGGTCCGCCAGGACGCAGCCGGCCGAGCCGGCGCCCACGATCACATAATCGAATTCAACCATGTTTCCCCTGGGCACGCAGCAGCACCTCGTCCAACCAGTCCGCCCGCATCTCCGGCACGCTGGACAGCAGTAATTCGGTATAGGGGTGCAGCGGCGGGGCGAACACCACGCTTGTTTCGCCGCCCGCCACCATCTGGCCCTTCAGCATCACCGCCACCTTGTTGGCGATGCGCCTCACCGTGCCGAGATCGTGGGTGATGAAGAGATAGGCGATGCCCAGCTCGTCCTGCAGCCGTTTCAAAAGCCGCAAAATCTCCTCGCCCACCAGCTGGTCCAGCGCCGAGGTCACCTCGTCACAGATGATCAGGTCGGGCTCCGCGGCGAGTGCGCGGGCGATGCCGACGCGCTGCTTCTGGCCGCCGGACAGGGCTGCGGGCTTGCGGTCGATGAACGCCTCCGGCAGGTCCATCATCCGCAGCAGGTCCAGCACGCGGGCGCGGACCTCGTTGCGGCTGCGGTTGAAATAGAGCTGCACCGGGCGGCCGATGATCTCGTGCAAGGTCTGGTTCGGGTTCAGCGCCACGTCCGGGCTTTGATAGATCATCTGCACGCGGCGCAGCTGGTCCCGCGTGCGGCTTCGCAGGGCGGGGGAGAGCGTTGCGCCGTCGAAGCGGACCTCGCCGCTTTCGCGCGGCAGCAGGCCCATGATGACGCGTGCCAGGGTGGATTTGCCGCTGCCGCTTTCACCCACCACCGCCAGCGTGTCGCCGCGGTTCAGGGTGAGGCTGACATCGTTGGTGACGTGGAACAGGCCCGAATAGCTCGCCATGACGTGGCGCAGTTCCAGCAGCGGCGTCTCGGTCAGGTCTGGCCGGTCGAGATGGCCCTCCGCACGGTCCGCCACCAGGCGGCGGGTGTAGTCCTGCTGCGGGTTCTGCAGGATCTGCTCGGCCGGGCCGTGTTCGATCATGCGACCGTGGCGCAGCACCATGATCTCGTCGGCGATCTGGGCGACCACCGCAAGGTCGTGGGTGATGTAGATCGCTGATGTGCCGTGCTCGCGGATGAGCCTGCGGAAGCTCGCCAGCACCTCGACCTGGGTGGTGACATCCAGCGCCGTCGTCGGTTCGTCGAATACCACGATGTCCGGCCGGGCGCACATCGCCATGGCCGCCATGGCGCGCTGGAGCTGGCCGCCGCTGACCTGGTGGGGGTAGCGATCGCCGAAGGTCTCCGGCTCCGGCAGGTCGAGCTCGCGGAACAGGCCGATGGCCCTTGCGCGGATCTCGTCTTTCGACAGGCCGCTTTCGCGCAGCGGGATTTCGCACACCTGGTCCATGATGGTGTGGGCGGGGTTGAAGCTCGCCGCCGCGGACTGGGCGATATAGGCGATGTGGGTGCCGCGCAGGCGGCGCCTTCCGGCTGCGTCCATCGCGCGGAGGTCGCGCCCGTCATAGACGATCCGCCCGCCGGTGATGGCGCAGGCGCCGCGGGTGTAGCCCATGGCGGCAAGGCCGATGGTTGATTTGCCGGCGCCGCTTTCGCCGATCAGGCCGAGCACCTCGCCCCGGCGCAGGGTGAATCCGACATCGTCCACCAGCACGCTCTTGCCGGCCTCCACGCGCAGGTTGGCCACCTCCAGGATGATCTCGCCCGTAACCCTGCTCATGCCCGGCGACCGTTGCTGGTGGCGTGGATGTTCAGCAGCCAGTCCACCACGAAATTCACCCCGATGGTCATGACCGCGATGGCGCCGGCCGGGTAGAACGGGGCCGGCACATCGAGCAGGATCACCTCGCGGTAATCGCGGACCATGCTGCCCCAGTCGGCCGCCGGCGGCTGGATGCCGAGGCCGAGAAACGACAGAGCCGCCACGAATAGGAACGCGAAGGTGAAGCGCAGGCCGAACTCGGCGATCAGCGGCTGCATGGCGTTGGGCAGGATCTCGCGCGTGATGATCCACCACAGACCTTCGCCGCGGACCTTTGCGACCTCGACATAATCCATCGCCGAGATCCCCATCGCCAACGCGCGCGCCAGACGGAACACCTTCACACTGTCTAAAATCGCCAAGGTCACGATCAACACCGGGATGTCCGTACCCAGCACCGACAGCACGACGAAGGCGAAGATCAGCGTGGGCATCGCCAGCAGCAGATCCACCGTGCGGGACAGCACGATGTCCACCCAGCCCTTGGCGATGGCGGCGGCAAAGCCGGTGACAATGCCGATTGTGAAGCTGAGGCAGGTGATCACCAGGCTCAGCCCGATCGACATGCGGGCGCCGAAGAGAAGGCGGGAGAAGATGTCGCGCCCCAGATTGTCCAGGCCCAGCCAATAGGTCGGGTCGGCGTCCGCCCAGGCGTCGCCCACCACGTCGGCCTCGGGAAACGGCGCCAGGATCGGCGCGCCGACGGCTGCGATGATGTTGATCGCAACGATCGCCATGCCGATCGCGGCCGGCACCGTCAGGCGATGGCCGAACAGCCTCATCGCGGCTGCCGCAACCGCGGGTTGGACAGGATGCCGAGCACATCTGCCAGCAGATTCAACAGGATGAACGCGCCAGCGAAGATCAGCCCGCACGCCTGCACCACCGGCAGATCATGCTTGGAGACCGCATCCACCATCAGCTGCCCGAGCCCCGGGTAGACGAACACCGCCTCCACCACCACCACGCCCACCACGAGATACGCGAGGTTCAGCGCAATCACGCTGATGATCGGCGCCAGCGCGTTCGGAAACGCATGCCGCACCACCACCCGCGCCTTCGAAAGCCCCTTCAGGAACGCCATCTCGATATACGGGCTCGCCATGATCGACAGCACGCTCGCCCGCGTCATGCGCATCATGTGCGCCACCACCACCAGCACCAGCGTTACCATCGGTAGGAACGTGAAATACAAACGTTCGCCCAACGCCATGTCCTGCGTGACATTGGCCAATGCCGGAAACACATCCCAGCGCACCGAGAAATACTTCACCAGCAGATAGCCCACCAAATACTCAGGCACCGAAATCGTCATCAAGGTCAGCGTGTTCACCGCACGGTCAAACACGCTCCCCTCCCAGATCGCCGCCAAAAGCCCCAGCCCCACCGCCAGCGGCACGGCAATGCTTGCCGCAAACACCGCCAAAAACAGTGTGTTCCGCAGCCGAGGCGCCAGCTCACTCACCACCGGCCGGTCATTGGATAGCGACGTGCCCAAATCCCCCACCGCCGCATGGCCCAGCCACTCGCCATACCGAACCAAAGGCGGCCGGTTCAGCCCGAGCCTCCCCCGCAACTCCGCAAGCGTCTCAGGGGTGGCCGAATTCTGCAGCAACGCCGACGCCAGATCGCCAGGCAAAACCTCGGTCCCAGCAAAAATCAACACAGACGCCGCCCACAATGTCGCCACCCCGAAGGCGAGGCGCAGGGCGATCAGGCGGATCATGGGAAGGAAGGCCAGGGGCTCTGCCCCTGGACCCCGCCAAGGGCCGAGCCCTTGGAACTCATGAGTCTAGGGGATTTCGG
>CAIQQQ010000407.1 GCA_903873995.1 uncultured Rhodospirillales bacterium | reverse complement strand
GGCGCGCTGGCGATTGTCACGGGACGGCCGGTGGCGCAGGTCGATGCGTTGCTCCCGTCCGTGGCCACTGCGGTAGCCGGCGAGCATGGCGGTGTTGTCCGCCATGCGCCTGGGGAGCCCGAACAGCGGGTGAAGAGCGCGCCGGTTCCGGAATCCTGGCTTCAGCATGCCGAACGGCTGGTGGCTGCATTTCCTGGCGCGCTTTTGGAGCGCAAGGCGCGCGGCTTCGTGTTGCATTATCGCGGCGCTCCGGAGGCCGGCGCGGTGTTCGAGGAGGCGCTGCGCGGCACACTCGAAGGCTGGCCACATCACCGCATGATCGCCGCGCATATGGCCTGGGAGGTCAAACCGGTTGGCATCGACAAGGGTACGGCGGTGCAGGCGATCATGGCGCGGGCGCCGTTTGCAGGGCGGGTTCCGGTGTTTATCGGCGACGATGTGACCGATGAGGACGGGATGCGCGTGGCGCGCGCCATGGGTGGGCAGGGGCTGCGGGTGCAGGATCTGTTCGGCGATGCGGCAGGTGTACGGTTGTGGCTGCGGGGCCAAACCGGGTCGTAACAGGCCGTTCCGGCTCCGACGCGAAAGGCCCCGGGGTGCCGCCCCGTGTTCGTCAGCCTCTGGCGGCTGCCTCTTCCTTGAGCTTATCTTTGGCCCAGTCCTTGATCATGTCCTTCAGCGTATCTTTCGCGAAATCATTTGCGACATCCTTGGCGATTTCGGCCCAACTGGTTTTCTTGGCCTTCGGATCAAAGAGCTCTTTGACGACCTTCTTGGTTTTGTCGACGATTTGCTTGGCGATGAAGGTCTCCACCTTCGCCTGAATCTCGGGACTGGTGACCTTCAGGATCGCGCAGACTTCGGCCGAGACCGTCTTGCCGTATTTGGCCCCCATCTCGCCGCCGACATAGCTGGCGACGGCGCCGACGGCCGCTTCACGTGAGACGTCCCAGACGATCTCGCCGAGGGTTACCTCCTTCAGATCATCGAACTTCTCGGCCTTCTTGCCCAGTTCGGTGATCGCTGAGCCAGCCGCAGCGCCAAGCATGCCGGCACCCGTGGCGCCGAGTGACGCCGTCGCGGCGCTGGCAACGACCGGTGCGGCCAGGGCTGCGAGGACAAAGAAGCTGGCGTCGCGCACGAAGACCAGCACCGGAAGCGATTTCTTGGCCCCGCTATCGATGTCGTTGAGGAACTTCTCCAACGCGTTGCCGGCGGCGTTGACCTTGTTGATCGCATCTTCGTATTTGCCTTGTGCATCGGCACTGGCGCCGCTGATCGCCTGACGCAGCGCATCGATGGCCGGCATCTGCAGGGCGCAGGCGGTTCGCACGCTCGAAAGGTTGCCCACGAAATTGTTGAAGACGGCGGCAACGATCCATACGACGGGGTTGCCTGCGCCGTTCTGCTCCAGGTCCCGCAGATAGTCGTTGTGATAGGTGGCGGTTCGGGTCAGCGGTTCGACCCGGCCTGCGATCATCTCGACTCGAAGGATGACCAAATGTTTGGCACCATAATCGCACGCTGCTTCGGCGCAAGAGTATATTGGCAGGACCACGGGGGTATGAGTCGAGACTGGATTGGTGGTGGCTCGCGTCTCTTTGATGCAGCCTACCTACTCTCTATGTCACTTACGAACGGCTTAATCTGCATCTCAGAATACAACGCTAATAATCTCAGAGCCCTTATCCCGCCACGACTTCAGAGTAAGATAATTGTTAATTATTTAGGCGTAGATACGAATAAGTTTGTCGCTGG
>CAIQQQ010000406.1 GCA_903873995.1 uncultured Rhodospirillales bacterium | reverse complement strand
GGCCCATCCCGATCATGTTCTGCCGGGGGGGCTGGGCCGGTCGAGCCTGGCGCGCTGGGGACTCGCTCAGGCGGATCGCGCAGCCTGGCAAATCGCGGCGGCCGCGTGCGCGGCGTCGCTGCCGCCTGCTGGCGTCGCACGCGCCGGCGGTGCCGCCACGCGAAGCCGGTTCACGAGGGTATGAAGCAGCGCGGTCCGCGGCTCCCGCCCGTCATCGGCCAGCACCAGCTCCACGCCACCGCGATGCGCAAGGCCCGACAGTGCGCGCAAGGCGGCCATGGTGTGGGCGATGTCGGATGCTGCCAGCAGCACGATGCTGGCGAACGGCGCAGCGTCCGCACAAGGCGGCACGCTCAGCGGCGCGAATCGCCGGCGCAGCTCCTCGCTTGCAGCAGCGATCGCGAATTCGGCGCCCTGCGGGTCCGCGTGCGGTGCGATCCAGGTGCGGGCCGACAGCATCACCGACATCTGGCGCAAGGCCGAAGCAGGCAGGCCGTCGCGCCGCCGCGACATGGCGCGGGCGCGCAAGGCGGAAAGGTCGGACTGCAGCGCCGCAAGTTCGGCGGTGGCACGGTCGAGCCGCTCGATCGCGCTGGCATGCCGCCCCTCCGTCTCGTCGGCAACGGTTGCGAACACCACCCCGCTGACCCGCTCACGCGCATGAATGAGCCGCCCCCCCGCCCCGGGCGGATGATCCGGCAGCCGCGTCTGAAATCCGCATTTCCCATCGCCCATGCCCAATGCCGCCAGATCCTGGCGGAACCGGTCTGCGACCAGGCTTACGGCGATCGTGTCACCGTCAAGGATTTCCACAGCCAGCCGCTCGGCGGGGCGGCCCGGCGACCAGCACCAGCCGTCAAGCATACCGTCTGGCAGCAGCTGGAGCGCCCCCTTGACGGCGACGCTGCCGGCGGACGGGGCGCCAGCGTCGTTGAACTCGGGGTCAGGCGAGGGCTGGGCGTCCGGCAGCATCGGGAATTCCACGTGATATCGCCTGCTGCATAGGCCATTGCGCCGGTTTGGCGCTATGACGTCGAACATAAAGCGAGGCAGGCTTGAGCATGGCACGAATTCTGATCACCGGGGCGGCGGGCATGGTGGGCTCCCATCTGCTTGAGCACCTGACGCTCGCCGGTCATCACGTCCTCGGCTCGTATCACCGCCCCACCATCCGCATCGAGGACATCGAAGGCCGGTTCGAACTGGTCGAGCTGGACGTGCGCTACAGCGAGCCTGTGCGCCGACTCGTCGATGGTTTCCACCCCGACATGATCTATCACCTCGCGGCCCAGAGCCTTCCCGCGGTGAGTTGGCACAATCCGTGGGAGACCATGGAGGTCAATGTCCAGGGCACCGTCAACGTGTTCGAGGCGGTGAAGCGGCGCAGAGAGACCAGCCCCCGCTATGATCCGATGATCGTGGTCGCCTGCTCCTCCGCCCAGTATGGCGCGAGCCTTTCGCCCGAGAACGTGCCGATCGGCGAAGATGTGGTGCCTCTGCCGCTGCATCCCTACGGCGTGTCCAAGGTCGCGCAGGACCTGCTGGCCTTCCAATACTGGCGCAACGATCAGATCCGCAGCATCCGCGCCCGTATCTTCAACTGCACCGGCCCGCGCAAGCGCGCGGACGTCGTGAGCGACTTCGCGGCCCGCGTCGCCCGCATCATCCGCACCGGAGAGGGCGCGCTGCGCACCGGCAACCTCGAGACCCGCCGCGCGATCCTGGACGTGCGGGACCTCATCCGCGCCCTGGTCCTGCTCGCCGAGCATGGCGCGCCCGGCGAGGCCTACAACATCTGTACCGAGACGGCGCACCGGATCGGCGATCTCATCCCGCTGTTCGAGGCGCTGGCCGGACGGCCCCTGGAGCTGGCGCCCGACCCTGCTCTGTTCCGCCCGTCCGACGAGCCGGTGATCTTCGGCTCCTCAGCCAGGCTCGCCGCCCGCACCGGCTGGCGCCAGACCGTTCCGCTCGCCGATACGGTGAAATCCGTCCTGGACTATGAACTGGCGCGGATCGGCGCATGAACGACCGTCCTGATCTCACCTCCTGGCCAGGCCCCGGCGCGCCCTCGTCGGTCGGCGCACGGCTGCAAATCCACCGGGCGCGCTATCTGGCCTCTCTCTGCGCGGGCCAGCGGGTCCGTCTCGTGGGCGCCGCCGGCCAGCCCGGTGAGGCGGAGATTGCGGCTGCCGGTACCTTGGCCAAGGCCGCGGCACCTGCTGCGATCGTCATGTCGCTTGCGGTCCAGGGCGAGGACGCGCTGCGCCGAGACCTTGCGTCCCTGATCGAGGCGCTGGAACCGGATGGCCTGCTGGTGCTGGTGGAGGCGGGCCCCACCGCCGGCCGCAGGCTCGGCCAGGACCTCGCCCGCAGCTTTGACCACGTCACGACGCTGCAGCAGCGCCAGATCACCGGCTCCGTGCTGGGCGAGGCGCGCCATGCCGCAAGCCGCATCCTGCCGCTCGCAGCACCACTGACCTCAGCACCCGTCTGCCTGATCCATCTGTGCTCCGCAGTCCCGCTGCCCGCGCTCATGCCGGCCTGCCACGAGGGGGACGTGGCCCCCGCTGACGCCCTGCCACCGGCAAAGGCGCCGACTCCGATGCCGCTGTCCCTGCCAGGCCCTTCGGCCGGCCCCGAGCAGCCGAACCTGCGCACCCATGCGGTGGCACTGGTCGAACGGCTGATGCAGCTTGACGAGCGGCTGTTCGCGCAATCCTGCCAGATCGCCCGCCTCACCGCCCAGCTCGACGAGCGCAGCGGCCGGGGCAACGTGTATTTCGACGTGCCGCGCACCCGCCACGCCTGGCCGCTCGCGGACAATCCCGGCATGCGCGTCGAACGGCTCGAATTCTACGACAAGCGCGTGGACGACGCGGCGGTGCTGGAGGCCGAGTTGGGCCGCGTCTTCCTCGCCCGCTTCGGTCTCGAAGGTAAAGCGCCCGATTTCGCCGGCGCCATCGCCGCATTGAACGAAGCCGGCACCCGCACCTCCATCACCGCCACGGCGCCCGATGTCTCGATCATCGTCCCGGTCTACGGCCAGCTCGGCTTCACCCTGAACTGCCTGCACAGCCTGCTGCAGCACCGCGCCCGCGCCAGCTTCGAGGTGATCGTGGTAGACGACGCCTCGCCCGACCAGTCCGGCCAGCTGCTGCCCTCGGTGCGCGGCATCCGCGTGCTGCGCCAGCGCGAGAACGGTGGCTTCATCGCCAGCTGCAACGCCGGTGCGGCGCAGGCGCTGGGCCGCCACATCCTGCTGCTCAACAACGACACCCGCCTCGTCCCCGGCTGGCTGGACGCATTGCTGGACAGCTTCGCCCAGCTCCCGGAGGCCGGTCTGGTCGGCTCCAAGATGCTCTATCCGGACGGCTCGCTGCAGGAGGCCGGCGGCATCGTCTGGCGCGACGGCTCGGCCTGGAACTACGGCCGCAATGACGATCCCAACCGCCCGCAATATTCCTACGCCCGCGAGGCGGACTACATCAGCGGCTGCTCCATCGTCCTGCCCGCCCGGCTGTGGCGCGAGCTCGGCGGCTTTGATGCCCATTACACCCCCGCCTATTGCGAGGACGCCGATCTCGCCTTTCGCGTCCGCCAGAAGGGTCTGCGCGTCTGGTTCCAGCCGCAAAGCCGGGTGATCCATTACGAGGGCAAGACCTCGGGCACCGACACGCGCCAGGGCGTGAAGGCCTATCAGGTGACCAACGCCAGGAAGCTGTTCCTGCGCTGGCGCCGCGTTCTCGAAGGCCACCGCCGCAATGGCGAGGCGCCGTTCCTCGAACGCGAACGCCGCGTCACCCGCCGTGCCCTGATCGTGGACGCCTCGGCGCCCACGCCCAAACAGGATGCCGGCTCCGTCACCACCACCCTCACGCTGCGCCTGTTCCAACAGCTCGGCTACAAGGCGCATTTCGTGCCGCAGGACAATTTCCTGTTCCAGCCGGAATACACCACCGACCTGCAGGCCACCGGCATCGACGTCGCCTACGCGCCCTACGAGCTCAGCTTTGACACCTACATCGCCCGCTACGGCTGGAGCTTCGACGTCGTGCTGGTCTATCGCGTCGGCGTGCTGGAACAGGTCCTGTCCGACCTGCGCCGCCACGCCCCCCAGGCCTGCGTGCTGTTCCACAACATGGACCTGCATTTCCTGCGCATGGAACGCCAGGCCCGCCTTGCCAACAACATGGCGGGGCTCGCGGCGGCGTCCGAGATGAAGACTCGCGAGCTCGACCTCATCGCGAAGGTCGACTGCACCATCACCCATTCCACCTACGAGCGCGATCTCCTGGCAGCCGAGCTGCCGCACGCCCCGGTGGTCGTCTGGCCGTTCATGTTCGAGTTCCACGGGACTGAGATCGGCTTCGCCCCGCGCCGCGACTTTGTCTTTCTGGGCGGCTATCGCCACGGCCCCAACGTGGACGCCGTGCAGTTCTTCGCAACCGAAATCCTGCCGCTCATTCGTGCGCAGGAGCCCCATGCCCGCTTCATCATCGCCGGCGCCAACCCGGGCCCCGAGGTGATGGCACTGGCCTGCGATCACGTCATCGTCACGGGCCTGATCGACGATCTGCGCACGGTGTTCGACACGGCTCGCGTGTTCGCCTGCAGCCTGCGGATCGGCGCCGGCACGAAGGGCAAGGTCTCGACCGCGATGGCCTATGGCCTGCCCGTCGTCTCCACGAGATGCGGCGCCGAGGGCATGGACCTCATCGACGGCGAGGAGGTCCTGCTCGCCGACACGCCCGCCGACTTCGCCGCCGCCTGCCTGCGCGCCTACCGCGATCCGACGCTTTGGGCTGCGATGTCAGAGGCCGGAATGAAGCTCGTCCAGGACAAGCACTCCCTGGCGATGGGCCGTCGCGTGCTGGATGATGCGATCGCCCTGGCCTGGCAGCACAAAATGGCCGACTCCTGAGCCCGTCAGAACGGCACCACCGCGCCGAGATGGTCGAACACCAGCCCGCTCTGCTCTGGTGTCAGCCCAGCCAGAACGCCAAGCAGCCGCTCTGCCGACTGGGCGGGTGTCTGCACATCAAGCCCGCTCTTGGCGAACGGGCCTGACAGGCCGGTGTCCACCGTGCCGGGATGCAGCCCCACACAGATCACGTTGCGCCGCGTGCGGGCCAGCTCGATCGCTGCCGAACGCATCAGCTGGTTCAGCGCCGCCTTCGCCGCGCGATAGCTGTACCACCCGCCCAGCCGGTTGTCCGAAATGCTGCCCACGCGCGCCGACAAGGTCGCAAACACCGCACGCCCCTCGCGCGCCAGCAACGGCGTGAAATGCTTCATCAGCAGCGCCGGCCCGGTCGCGTTGATGGCAAAGCTGTGGGCGAGATGGGCGGAATCGAGCTGGCGCAGGCTCTTCTCCGGCTGGAAGCGGTCGTCATGCAGGAACCCGGTGGCATCGATCACCAGCGTGAGGCCGGGTCCGCAGAAGGCAGCGGCCTGCTGGATGCTGGCCTCGTCCAGCAGGTCGAGCCTGGGTGCGGTGGTGCGGCCAAGGCGGATCACTGGTGTGCCAGCGGCCCCCAGCGCAGCGGCCAAGGCCGCGCCGATACCGCCGGTGGCGCCGATGACGACGGCAGTCACCGCCAGATTTTCCGCGCCACCAGCCAGACGTTGTAGGTCCAGTTGCCAAGCGTCTCGAACGGCGGCATGGCCAGCAGCCAGCCCAACCCCTTGAAGCCCGGCATCTGGCGCCACATCGCACCGAACGCCGCGGCCCCGCTTAACAGCGTGCCGTTGGCCAGACGCACATGCATGCGGGCCAGCGCTTCGTCGCGTGTCAGGCCGAAGCCCAGCGCCTCGGGCGCGCACGATGTCACATCCACCCAATCAAAGGCGTCAGCGCCTGGGCGCGAGCGATAGAACGAGATTTCACGCGAACAGACGGGGCATCCCCCGTCATAGTAGACCTGCATTGTTTGTTGTCCTCAGATACGGCGGGCCGCAGACACTGCGGATTTGCTGCCGAAGCCCACCAGCCACGCCCAGGCGCGCAAGCCGAACCCAGCCGGCCGGTCCTGCGCCTCGCGCGCTTCGTCGCGGTGATGCACCTCATCGGCCTGGCACACCAGCAGCATCGTTCGCAGCGCGCCGCCGGGACCGTGGGACGACAGTTTGTCGATCTGCTCCTGGTAGTGGTGATCAACGAACGTCTCGACCGCATCGATCGTTGCGTAGACGGCCCGGGCCCCGGCAAGCGTCGGCAAAAAGCCGGTGAGAAACCCCGCCACCCGCCAGATCGGCAGTAGGATGCTTCGCTGCGCGGCAGGCAAAAGGGTTTCCAGCAGATCCAGATGGCCCTGCTCGGTGGCCAGATGGGTGGTCGCGAAGGCGCAGATCGCGGGATCGCGCGAGCCCGCGAGAATGCCGCGATAGATCATCACCGCCCCGGTCTCGCCGGCATGGTCAGAGCGGATGTCGCCCAACAGGCCGGGGACCGAAGGGGCGAGGGCCGCGAAGTCAGCGGCGTTCAAGGTCGTGCTCATGAGCGCGATATTGGCCTCTGGCGGCGACCCGCAAGGTTCTATTGCGGAACGGTCGGCCCCAGACCGCGGCCCGGCGCCCAGACCGGCTCGGGCACATGCCACAACGCGGCGTCCGACATCGCAGCCGCCAGCGCCTCCGCCATCGCATCGAGCATCTGCTCGCCTTTCGCGGCCGTGGCGGTGCGCGGGTCCCCCTTCACGCCGGTGGCCGGCGCGCGCTCGGAGAACGCCCAGAACCGGCTGAACCCGTCCCGCCCAGGGCGCGCGGGCGGTGCCTGGCGCACAGCCTCCTCGAAATTCTCGGGCCGGACCGTCTCCGGCGTCATCGCCAGCATCACCGAGGTCTCGGCCTCACAGGCATGCTGCACGGACTTCGCGCTGTCCATCATGGCTGCGATCCGCGCCGCCGCCGCTGGTATGGCCCAGGGCGTGGTCGCCACCACCGGCAGCCCGTATTCATGCGCCAGTTCACGCGCCGCCAGCGCCAGCGGCTCGATGTTGCCGCCATGCCCGTTCACGATCAGCAGCCGCGTGAACCCCAGCGCCCGGATCGAGCGGGTGATGCCGCGGATGACGCCGTGAAATTCGGCGTAGTCAAGGCTGATGGTGCCGCCGAACGGCAGATGATGCTCGCTCATGCCCGTCCACAGCCCCGGCAGCACCAGCACCGGCTCGGCGGGGGCGGCCAGCCGGGCGGCGCGGATCGACACCTCCCAGGCGGTGCGCGTGTCGGTGATCACCGGCAGATGCGGGCCGTGCTGCTCGAGCGAACCGACCGGCAGCACGGCCAGCGCGTTGCCACGCGCGGCGACGGCGCGAATATCCGGCCCGGTCAGCCGCGTCCAGTCGATTTCAACGGTGCCTGCCGCTGTCATGTCAGCCTCCAAAGCCCAGAAATCCAGCCTGCGGGTTGGCCACACCCACGGGGTCTGGCTGACGCGTCTGCTGGGCCTGCTGCCGAGGTGCTGTGGCCTGCACGGCGAGCTGCGGCGCAGGCTTCGGCGCCGAAGCCGGGCGCGTCTGAGGCGCACTGGTGGCCACAGCCTTCGCCAAAGCCTTCGCCGCGGGCTTCGCGGCAACGGGAGCCGCGCCGCCGCCCTGGCGCAGCGACAGCAGCAGGAAGGTGATGTCGTTGCGGCCGAGATCGATCGACTGGTCAAGCGGCGTCATGCCCAGCACGTTGCGGCTTCTGATGTCCGCCCCGCGGTTGAGCGCGTCGCGCGCCGACGCGATGTCGCCGCGGTTCACGGCATCGAACAGCGCCTCCGTCGGCGGCAGATCAGCAACGCCCTTCTCCGCCGGCGTCACGCGGTCCTGGCCCAGCGCCGCGCCCGGCAGCCCCGGCGGCGGCGGCGTCTTCGCCGATCGCTGAGATGGCTTGCCGCCCACCACCGGTCCCAACTTGTCCAGCGTGCCGCCGGTGCCGCCGGCCGACTGCACCGAAGACTGGGCGTGGGCCACGCCGGCCAGGGCTGAGACAGACAAGGCGATGACCAGAAGAAGGCGGTGCGTGCAAGCGTTCATGAGATGGTTCCGTGGCGGAAAGTCGCCGTGTACCCCATCAGCGGTTCAACCACCAGAACCCGGCGTTCAGATAGGTGGCATAGCCCGTCCAGCACAGATACGGCACCAACAAAGCCGCCGCCCCGCGATGCAGCCGCGCGAAGGCCGCAATCGTCAGCCCGATCATCCCCAGCAGCGGCACGATCACCACAAGGCCCGCCGCCGGACTCTGCATCCCGAAATACGCCGGAGACCACGCTGCGTTAAGCAAAAGCTGCCAGCCCCACAGCAGCAACGCCGAACGCTTGCGCCGTCCTTCCGGCGCGCGCGCCCAGACCAGCCAGGCCGACGTGCCGATCATGGTGTGCAGCACCGCCCAGACCGGACCGAACACCCAGTTCGGCGGCGTGCCTGGCGGGCGCGTGAGGGTTTCATACCAAGCCTGCATCGCCTGGCCGTTGAACGCTGCGGCGGTGGCGCCCACCAGGAGACAGAGCCCCACAAAGCCCACCAGAGCGGGCCACGGCGAACCCTCCCCCTCCGGCTGGCGGCCGCGCGGACTGGACGGACCCGGCCTTCGCCCCGGGCGCGGGCTTTTCTGGAATGCGAGCTGCGGCATGAATCAGGCTCCCTCCTTGCGCCACGCTAGCACCACCAGCCCCAGGATCAACGGCAACGCGAGGGCCGGCGGCAGCAGCGGCAACGCTGAAATTCCGGTCACGACATGATCGCCGCGCCGCGGCAGCCCGATCCAGCGCGCACCGGAGGCCTCGCGCCCCGTCTCGGTACGCCGCAGCTCGGGCGTGCTCAAGGCACCGCTCTCGCTCACCAGCCAATGTATGCCCCCGCCCGAGGCCCGGGCCAAAGGCTCGACCGATGTGGCGGTGGCGCGCAGATCGGCAAGCTCGAGCGGGTTCGCCGCACCCGCCGCGGCATAGGCTGTACGTGTGCCGTCCCCCACCTGCCACACGCCCGGCGCGGTTGCCGGCAGGCGAGCGGCGGCAAGGCCGGGGCCGGAGGCGAGAAGCGGCAGGCGGGTCTTCGCTCCGTCCGGGTCAGTCACGGTCACGCTGCCGGGCTGGCCCTCGGCGATGCTGCGCCGCTCGATCACCAACTGCCCCTGGTCCACCCGCGCGGACAGCCGCTCCTCGTCCAGCTCCGGCTCCTTCATCAGCCAATGCGCCACCCGGCGCAGCAGCTCGCCCTGCGGTCCGCCCCCGTCATGCCCGCGTGACCACAGCCAGATCTGATCGGACAGCAAAAGCGCCGTGCGTCCCTCGCCGACATGCTCCGTGATCAGCAGCGGCCGATTGTCGAGCCCGGTCATCAGCACGTCCCCGCGGACGGCTCCGCTGAGGGTGGTGCGATACCAATGCCCCCAATCCGGACCCGACTCGTGCCAGCCGGGCAGGTTCGCCGTCACCGGATGGCGGGTCCCCAGCGCCGTCACCTGGGGCCGGTACGCACCGTCCACCACGCCGCTCCCGCCGCCCGCCGGCCGCGCCGGCAGCACGGCGCCCAGCGGGCTTTGCGCAAGGCTCAACGGCCCCGCGAACTCGCCGCCCGCGCTCATCAGGAGCGCCCCACCCTCGCGTACATAATCGGCGATGTTGCGCAGATAGACCGGCGGCAGCAGGCCGCGATTGCTGAAGCGGTCGAGGATGATCAAGTCGAAGTCGCGAATCTTGACCTGGAACAGCTCGCGCACCGGAAACGCGATCAGCGACAACTCGTTGATCGGTGTCAGATCGTCTTTGTCCGGCGGGCGCAGAATGGTGAAATGCACCAGATCGACGGCTGGATCGGCCTTCAGCAACCGCCGCCAGGTGCGCTCGCCGACATGCGGCTCGCCCGAGACCAGAAGCACGCGCAGCCGGTCGCGCACGCCGTTCACCGTCACCACCGCCCGGTTGTTGAGCCCGCTCGCCTCACCAGCCAGCGGCTCTGCCTGCAGTTCGATCACGGTCGGTCCGGCGCGGGTGATCGGCACCTCGATCGGCATCTCCCGCCCGATCGGCAAAGTGAGGACCCGCGGTGCCTCACCGTCCCGGCGCAGGGTGAGGCGCGCGGTCCCGGCCGGGTTCGAAATGCCAAGATCGTCGATCGCCACGCGCAGCTCGACGGGCTTGCCCACGATGCCGTAGCCGGGTGCCGAAACGATGCGCACCCGCCGGTCGGTCTCCTCGCCCCGCGAAGGGATCAGCACATGCAACGGGACGGGAAGGGCAGGGGGGATGTCGTGGATCTGCCCGTCCGTCACTGCCACGATCGCCGACAGCCGGGCGCGCGGAATGTCGCCGAGCGCGCGGTCGATCGCCGCAAACAGCTTCGTCCCGCCATCACCGCCCTCCGGCACGACGATCGTGCGCCATTCCACATCACCCAGCGCCTGCCCGCGCGTCTCGATCATCGCCCGCGCCTCGGCTGCGATCCTGGCCCGGTCGCCAACATGCATGGATGCCGTATCGTCGATGACCAGGAGTGCTATATCCGGCCGGGTCTGGCGCGTTTCCTCCACCAGCCGCGGCCCCGACAGCCACAGCAGCAGGACCGCGAAGCCCAGTCCCCGCCAGACGGTCCCGCGTGCGCCCCGCCATATCGCTGCCCCCAGCGCCAGGGCGCAGATCAGGCCCAGCGCGCCCAGTAGCCAGACCGGCAAGGATGGGTCAAAGCGCAGCGCCGCGATGGCCTGTTCAAACCTCATTGACCAAGCCTCTCCAGCAGCGCCGGCACATGCACCTGGTCGCCCTTGTAGTTCCCGGTCAGCGCGTACAGCACCAGATTCAGGCCAAACCGATAGGCCAGCACCCGCTGCCGCGCACCGCCGGGAATGGTGGCGAAGGGAAACCGGCCCTGCGCATCCACCGCCCAGGCCGAAGCCCAATCATGCCCACCGATGATCACCGGCGAAACGCTGTCATTCGTGCGGTCCTGGTCGCGCTGCACCCACACCGTGTCCCCGGCATAGCGGCCGGGATAGTCCTGCAGCAGGTAGAACGCGCGGGACAGCACATGCGCGGGGGTCAAAGGTGCCAGTGCCGGGATGGCAAGGCCCGTGGTCGCCTTCTGCAACGCCTCGCGGGCCCCCGGTGCGAACCCCTCGCCGCTGCCGCCGTCGCGCGTGTCGATCAGAACGATTCCGCCATGCGACATGAAATCGTTCATCGCCACCACGAACGCGGCCGGCTGGGCGCCCGCATCCGGCGGCACCGGCCAGTAGAGCAACGGATAAAGGCTCAGATCGTCCACCCCCGGCGTCAGCGCCGCGGGCTCGAACAGCGCCACGTTGGTCCTGCGGTTGACATACTCCGACAATCCCATGAGCCCCATGCGCGAGACGCTGTCGATCTCACTGTCCCCCGTCACAACATAGCCAAGCCGCGTCACCAGCGCCGCGTTGGGCTCGTCCGCCCAGCATCGCCCGGCCAGAACCGCCAGGATCACAACCATCGCCGGACGCAGCCACAACCCGCGCAGCCGCAGCGACAGCAGCAGATCGAGCGCCAGCAGGAAAAGCGCTGCCGCCATCAGCAGCGGCGCCAGCGGGCGCTCCTGCCCCTCGGCGCCGAGCCGCCCCTCGCGCGCCCCCGGCACCGGAGAAGCGGCTGCAAGATGTGTCACCGCACCGCCCAGATTGAGCGTCCGCCGCGCCTGCTCAGGCCCATAGACACCCGGCGGATGGCGCGGCGATGGCGGCTCGGCGGCGATCATCTTCGCCGACACCGGCCGCGCCGCCGCATTGGGCTGACCGGCGGTGCCGAAGCCGTCCAGGCTCTCAACCGGCGCCAGCATCGCCTCCTCCGCGACAGAGGCGGCAACGCCCGCGGATTGCTCAACGAGCCGCTGCATCATCGCCACGAACAGGCCCGACAGCGGCAGGTCCGACCAGTCGGCATTCGCGGTCACGTGGAACAGCACCACGCGCCCCGCCCCTCGCGCCGCTTGCGTCACCAACGGCGTGCCGTCCGTGAGCCTGGCCCAAACGGGCGAGGAGACCGGCGAGGATGCCGCGTCCTGTCCCGTCATGAACGCCGTGGGTGCCGCCAGGATCTGGCGCGTGACATGAACCTCCTTCGGCACCGAAAGCCCCGCGAACGGCGAGGCCCCGTCGAACGGCGCGAGGCCCGCCGGCTGCGTCCAGGACATCGCCCCACCCAATTGCCGCTCGCCGGCTGTGGAACCGTCAGATGCCGGAGCCAGCGCCACCGGCATCAGCCCATCCGGATGCTCGGCCATCGCAGGGCCGGCAAAGCGAATCAGGGTCCCGCCCTTGCGCACCCAAGTCTCCAGCGCGTCCCGCTCTGGCCCGTCCTCCACCACCCGGTCCGCCAGCACCAGCACCGACAGCTCGCGCGACAGCAAGGCGGGCAGGTCGCCGGAATACAGCTCCG
>CAIQQQ010000405.1 GCA_903873995.1 uncultured Rhodospirillales bacterium | reverse complement strand
GCACGACTTTCGACCGATTGGCTTCAATCGGTCGAAACGTGCTCTAGCGGGGTGTGAGCACCATGACCATCTGCCGGTTTTCCATCTTCGGCATCTGCTCGACCTTCGTCTCGGCGTCCATGTCCGCACGGATGCGTTCGAGCACCTTGATGCCGAGATCCTGATGCGCCATTTCGCGGCCGCGGAAGCGCAGGGTGACCTTCACCTTGTCGCCCTCGTCGATGAAGGACTTCATGGCGCGCAGCTTCACCTGGTAGTCGTTTTCGTCGATATTCGGACGAACCTTGACTTCCTTGATCTCGATGACCTTCTGCTTCTTGCGCGCCTCATTGCGCTTCTTCTGCTGTTCGTATTTGAACTTGCCGAAGTCGAGGATCTTGCAGACCGGCGGGTCGGCGTTGGGGCTGATCTCCAGCAGATCGAGGCCGACGGCGTAGGCGCGGGCGAGGGCCTCGCGTGCGGTCATCACGCCTTGCATTTCGCCTTCCTCATCGATGAGGCGGACTTGCGGGACGCGGATATCTTCGTTGACGCGTGGCCCGTCACGGCTTGGTGCTGCGGGCAAAGGCGGTCTGGCTATGGTGGTCTCCTGTAGCGGTTGCAGGGCGCGGGGCTTGCCGCCCCGGCTCGTGTCAGATGTATCGCGCGTTCCGGTGCACGCGATCAAGCAATGTCATCGTGCGGTCATTTGGCGGCGATGTGACGGGCGAGATCCGGCGCCATCGCCTCCCGGCCAAGCAGGCGCACGGCCTCGTCAAGCGGGAGGGTTTCCTGTTGTTCGACGCCGAGGCGGCGCAGCGCCACGGTGCGGTCCTCCGCCTCCTTGCGGCCGACCACGGCGATGACCGGCACGTGCTGGAGGCTGTGATCGCGGATCTTGGCGTTGATCTTGATGTTGGCGGTGTCGGTGACCACCGCAAGGCCTGCTGCCTTGAGGGCGGTGGCGACCTCGATCGCGTAGGGCTCGGCGTCGCTGACGATGCTGGCCACCGCGACCTGGACCGGGGCGAGCCAGAGCGGGAAGCGGCCGGCGTAGTTCTCGATGAGGATGCCGAGGAAGCGCTCGAAGCTGCCGAGGATGGCACGGTGCAGCATGACGGGGCGGTGGCGCTGGCTGTCCTCGCCGACATATTCGGCGTCGAGTCGCTCCGGCAGCACGAAATCCACCTGGAGCGTGCCGCATTGCCAGTCCCGGCCGATGGCGTCGCGCAGCACGAATTCGAGCTTCGGGCCGTAGAACGCGCCTTCGCCGGGATTGAGCTCGAAATCCACGCCGGCGGCGGCGCAGGCCTCCTTCAGGGCGCCCTCGGCACGGTCCCACGTTTCGTTGGTGCCGGCGCGGCTTTCGGGGCGGTCTGAGAACTTCACGCGGAAGCTCTCGAAGCCGAAATCCTGGTAGATCGAGGACAGCAACTCGACGAAGCGCACCGTCTCGGGGGCGATCTGGGCCTCGGTGCAGAAGATATGCGCGTCGTCCTGGGTGAAGGCGCGGACGCGCATGATGCCGTGCAGCGCGCCGGAGGGCTCGTAGCGGTGACAGGCGCCGAACTCGGCCATGCGCAAAGGCAGCTCGCGGTAGCTGCGCAGGCCCTGGCGGAAGATGAGCACGTGGCAGGGGCAGTTCATGGGCTTGAGGGCGAGGGTCTTGTCCTCGTTATCGACCTGCGCCTGGAACATGTTCTCGCGGTATTTGTCCCAGTGGCCGGAGGCCTCCCAGAGCGCGCGATCGACGAGCTGCGGGGTCTTGACCTCCTCGTAGCCGGCAACCTCGAGCCTGCGGCGCATGTAGCTCTCGGCGGTGCGGTAGAGTTTCCAGCCCTTGGGGTGCCAGAACACGCTGCCGGTGGCCTCTTCCTGCATGTGGAAGAGGTGCATGTCCTTGCCGATGCGGCGGTGGTCGCGCTTTTCGGCTTCCTCCAGCATCTTCAGATGCGCGTCGAGCTCCTTCTGGTCGCGCCAGGCGGTGCCGTAGATGCGGCTGAGCATCGGGTTGCGGTGATCGCCGCGCCAATAAGCGCCGGCCACCTTCATCAGTTTGAAGGCGGTGCCGACATCGCCTGTGCCGCGCATATGCGGACCGCGGCAGAGATCGATCCAGGCGCCCTGGCTGTAGAAGGTGATTGTCTCGGACTGAGGCAGGTCTCGGATCAGCTCGGCCTTGAAGCGCTCGCCTTTCGCCTCGAAGAAGGCGATCGCTTCGTCGCGGTCGCGCATCTCGCGCAGGAACGGGGCGTTGGCTGCGACGATCTCGCGCATCTTGGCTTCGATGGCGGGGAAGTCCGCCGGGGTGAACGGCTCGTTGCGGGCGAAGTCGTAGTAAAAGCCGTTCTCAATGGAGGGGCCGATCGTGACCTGGGTGCCGGGGTAGAGCGCCTGAACGGCTTCGGCCAGGACATGGGCGCAGTCGTGGCGGATCATCTCCAGCGCCGTCTCGTCGCGCCGCGTGATGAACACAAGTCTGGAATCGTCCGTGATCTCGGCCGAGAGGTCGGTTAGCACGCCGTTGACCTTCATGGCGAGGGCGGCCTTGGCGAGGCCCGGGCCGATCGAGGTTGCCACCGTGGTGCCGGTCACTGCTCCGTCGAAGCGGCGCTCGGATCCGTCGGGCAGGGTGATGGCGACCATGATGTCCTCGTTCTGCTGGCGATCTTGCTCTATGGCCTCAGGGCAAGGCCGCGGCAACCCTCGCAACCGTCAGGTCTGACAGGTGCTCGGTGCGAAGGATGGTGGGCCAGCCGCCGCCGGGATGGCGTGGTGCGGTCATGGCGGGGTCGCTGTCGCCGGAGAACAGAACGAGCGACCTGCAGCCGGTGGCGGCGGCGATGTGCATGGGGCCGGTGTCGTTGCCGATGGCGAGGCTGGCCTGGGCGGCGAGCGCGAACAGGGTTGGGATGGTGGTCTGGCCGGTGAGGTCGATCGCCTCGGGGCAGATCGCGGTGATCTGGGCGGCCAATGCGGCCTCGGCTGCGGTGCCGATCACGACTGGGGCGATGTTGCGGCCGGCGAGAATGGCCGCGATCTCGCCGTAGCGTTCGGCGGGCCAGCGCTTGGCGGGGCGGTGCGGGGCCGCGCCGGGCACCAGCAAGGTGTAGGGACGGGGAAGGGTTGGGATCTCCTGGCTGGTCAGGAAGCCCAGGTCCGGGCGGGGGACGTCCACGATGCCGACGCGGCGGAGTTGGTCGCGCTGGCGCTCCATGGTGTGCATGTGTTCGCGGGCCGGGCCCTGAAGATGCGACGCGCCGGGGGCGTGGCCGGACCAGGGCGGACGGCCGGCGAGGGCGAAATAGCGCCGCGTGCGGCCCGAGGTCTGCAGGTCGTAGACGAAATCAAAGCCGTGGAGCTGGCGTGCGAGGCGCAGCATGCCGGGGAGGTTCCACACGGACGGGCGCCGGTCGATCTCGACATGGTCAAACCACGGCGAGGCTTTCGCAAGGGCCGCGAAGGGCTGCGTCGTCAGCAGGGTGATGCGGCTTTGCGGGTGATGCGCGCGGATGGCGGCGAACGGGCCGAAGGACAGCACGAAGTCACCCAGCGCGCCGTGCCGGATGATCAGGATGCGCCTCACTCAAGCAGTTCCTGATATACCGCGATCGTGGCCGCCTGCATGCGGCGCACGGTGTAGTCGCGTTCCACCGAGGCGCGGGCCTGAGCCCCGATCGCTGCGCGCTGCTCGTCTGACAGGCGCAGCACAGTGTCCAGCGCGTCTGCCAGCTCTCCCGCATCGCCGGGTGCGACGCGCCAGCCGGTGACGCCGTGCTCCACCGTCTCGACAGCGCCGCCATGGTCGGTGGCGATCACGGGGCAGGCCATCGCCTGCGCCTCGATCACCACGCGGCCGAACGCCTCCGGATCGGTGGAGGCGTTGACCACGACATCGGCGAGCTTGAGGGCGGCCGGCATGTCGTCACAATGGCCGACCATGCGCACGCGCTGGCCGACGCCGCGGCGTTCGGCGTGCTCTGACAGCTCGTGTTCGAACTTCGTGCGGCCCTGGGCGCTGCCGACCAGCACCACGCAGACGTCGCGGGTCTTCATGCGGGCCAGCGCGTCGATCAGCACGGTCTGGCCCTTCCAGCGCGTGAGGCGCCCCGGCAGCAGCACGACCGGCTGGCCGTCCTCAAGGCGCCAGGCGCGGGTAAGCTTGACCAGACGGTCCGGGCTCACGGTGTCGGGGTCGAAGATCGCGGGATCGACGCCGCGATGGATGATGCGGATCAGCTCCGGCGGCGTTTGGTGCAGACGCTCGATGCGGCGCGCGATGAAGCGGCTGATGGCGATCACGCGGTCCCCGCTGGCCATGACGGCGTTGTAGCGGCGCTTCATCGGCGTGTTTTCGTTGTAGGCGCCGTGATAGGTGGTGACGAACGGTATCGCGGTGCGGCGTGCGGCCCAGAGCGCGGACCAGGCCGGGGCGCGCGAGCGGGCGTGGACGAGATCGACCCGCTCGGTGCGGATCACGCGCTCGAGCCTTGCGGCGTTGCGCCAGATCGCCAGTGGGTTCTTCGTGGCGAGAGGGAGAATGATGTTGCGTCCGCCCGAGCGCTCCACCAGGGAATCGAGAATGCCGCCGGCGCTGGCGACCAGGGGCGTGCCGCCGGACTGGGCGATCGCGGCCGCCATCTCGGCCGTGCCACGCTCCACGCCGCCGCCGCCGAGGGCGGGCAGAACCTGCAGAATCACAGGGTAGGGTTGGTTGGCCAGGGCGGTGGCTGACCTGGGGGGGGCGGACTCTTGCATGGCCCGGGCTATAACACGCGCGTTGTTGATTGGAAGGATGCCGCCTTGGAGCAGTTTGGCCGGATCGACCGCGGCGATGGGGTGATGCTGGCGTTCGGCGATCTGGCGGGGGCGGGGCCCACGGTGGTGTTCCTGCCCGGGCTGCGCAGCGACATGACGGGGGCCAAGGCCCAGGCGGTTGCGGGGTTCTGCGAGCAGCGCGGGCAGGCGATGCTGCGGCTTGATTATTCCGGCCATGGCGGCAGCGACGGGCGGTTCGAGGACGGCACGATCGGCGTCTGGGTGCGGGACGCGGCTTGCGTGATCGAGGCCGTGACGTCTGGCCCGTTGATCCTTGTCGGCTCGTCGATGGGCGGTTGGATCGCGCTGTTGCTCGCCCGCAGTCTGGGCGCGCGGGTGGTGGGGTTCATCGGCATCGCGGCGGCGCCGGATTTCACCGAGCGGCTGATGTGGCAGTCGATGGCGCCTGCCGAGCGGCGGCGGCTTGAGACCGCGGGGCGGCTTGAGGTGCCGAGCGAATATGGCGCGCCGCTGGTGATCACCCATGCACTGATCGAGGACGGGCGGCGCAACCTGGTGCTGGACGGGCGGCTGTTGCTGCCCTGTCCGGTGCGGCTGCTGCAGGGGCAGTGCGATCCGGACGTGCCTTGGGAGACCGCACTGACCCTGGCGCGCGCGATCGACGGCGACGATGTGGTGACCGTGCTGATCAAGGACGGCGATCACCGGCTGTCGCGCCCGCGGGATCTCGCGGTGCTGACCCGGACTCTGTCAGACCTGCTCGGCCGCGAGGATGGCGGCAAGGCCTGAGCGGTAGTCTGGGTATTTCCAGCGATAGCCGAGCATCGACTGCGTGGCGGCACTGGCGACCTTGCGGTTTTCCGCCCAGAAGCTGCGCACCATCTCGCTCATTCCGGCTGCCGCCTCGGCGTAGGGGACCAAGGGCGGGGGTGCGATGCCCAGCAGTTCTGCGGCCGCCTGTGTGACCTCGGCACTCTCGGCCGGCCGGTCGTCTGACAGATGGAGCACGCGCCCGCCGGTTCTGGGATGGTTGTGGGCGGCCGCGATCACGGCGCCGGCGATGTCGTCACGATGGATGCGGCCGAACGCGTGCCCGGGCTTTGACACACGCCTGGCCTGGCCCGCGCGCAGATCGTCAAACGCTGACCGGCCTGGACCGTAGATGCCCGCGACGCGGAACAGATCGACCGCGATCCGGCCGGACAAGGCGAGCCAGGCCTGTTCCGCCAGCACGCGGCGCACCGCCCGCGGCGAGCCGGGGGCAACCGGGGTCGTCTCGTCCACCCAGCCGCCCTTGCGGTCACCATAGACGCCGGTCGTCGAGAGGTATCCCGCCCAGCGCAGGTGCTGTGCTGCGCGCAAGGCTGCGCCGTGCACCGCCCAGACCGGGTCCCCCGCCTCGCCGGGCGGAGCGGTCGCCACCACGTGGCTCGCCCGTTCCAGCACCGCGCCGGCCTCCATGAACGCGATCACCCGCACACCCGGGATCGGCGAAACACCTGCCGGATCGCGGCTCGTCCCTGTCACGGCAAAGCCCGCCGCCACGGCCGCGCGGGCGATCGCAGCGCCGGTGTAGCCGAGGCCGAACACGATCAGGTGCGTATCCTGCATGGCTCCCAAGCCAAGTCCCTCGACGCTCATCGCCCGTTTGCCCCTGTCACCGCTGCAAGGCTACACTGCGGCCAGCCATGAACACACGCAACGCGATCATCGGCGGGGTGGCGCTGCTGGCGATCGCCGCCGCCGGAGGAACCTTCCTCCTTTTGCATCCGGACGCGCTAGAGCCCATCGAAACCGTCGATGAGGACGGCCCGCTGCCGATCCCGCCGGTGCCGCCACGCATCGCCGAAGGCAGCGACTATGAGAAATGCCTCGGCATGCTCGCCAACGATCCCGCCGGTGCTTCGAACTTCGCCGAGGCCTGGGAGGCCACCGGCGGTGGCGACGGCGCCACCCATTGCCTCGCACTCGCCACTGTCGCCCTCGGCGATCCTGAAAAGGGCGCGGACATGCTCGAAAAACTTGCCGCCACCAGCAAAGGCACCGCCGTGTCACGCGCGACCGTCTACGGCCAGGCCGACCAGTCCTGGCTGATGGCCGGCGAGACCGAACACGCCTTGGGCGCCGCCACCCTGGCCCTCGCCCTGTCTCCCGACGATCCCGACCTGCTGATCGATCGCGCCGTCGCCGCCGGCCTGCTCGAGCGCTACCAGGACAGCATCGACGACCTGACCCAGGCGCTCGACATCGACCCGCGCCGGCCCGACGCCTATGTGCTGCGCGGCTCCGCCTGGCGCCATATGAACCAGATCGACCTCGCAGCCGACGACGTCAACCGTGCCCTCATCCTCGATCCCGATCGCGCCGACGCGCTGCTGGAACGTGGCATCCTGCGCCAAACCCAGGACAACGAAGACGGCGCCCGCGCCGACTGGGAACGCGCCATCGAACTGGCGCCTGATAGCGCCACCGCCGACCTGGCTCAGCAGAACCTCGCATTGCTTGAGGCAGGGCCGTTGCGGCGGTAGGCAAGGCCAGGGCTTTGCCCTGGACCCCCATGAGTCTAGGGTTTTCGGTGTCCTGAGAGGGGGGCCGACCCGACGGGTCGATCGATCCGGTGTTCATGCCCCCCTCTCAGGATACCGAACTCTTCAACCCATGAGGTTCCAAGGGGCTCGGCCCCTTGGCGGGGTCCAGGGGCAGAGCCCCTGGCCTTCCTTACCGCCGCAACGGCCCTGGCACGAGCATTGCGAGGCTGTGCCGGTCATGTTGGTTGGGGGCTGTGATGGCGGGGGCGAGGCCTTTTCATCTTGCTTGGTTTTTGCAGGGTTCGAGCATTCAGGCCTGGGGGGCTCCGTTCACGGGGAACATCAGCGAGGAGTGGATGAGCGCGGATTTGTTTGTGGATCTGGCGCGCTCGATTGAGCGGGCGGGGTTTGATTATTTGCTGGTGGAGGATTCGATTTATATTGGGGAGAATTGGCAGAGTTCTCGGGATATATTTCTGAAGAATGGCATGTCCATTCCGCGTCAGGAGCCGACGGTTGTTGCGACGTTGATGGCGCAGGCGACCCGGCACCTGGGGATTGTGCCCACGCTGTCGACGTTTGCTTATCATCCTTACCTGGTGGCGCGGATTGTGGGGACGCTGGACCAGGTGTCGGGCGGGCGGGGCGGGTGGAACATGGTGACGGGGAGTTCTGATCTGTCTGCGCAGAATTTCGGCATGAATGCGCTGCCGCCGCATGACCGGCGCTATGAGATGGCGCATGATTTCATCGATGTGGTGACGAAGCTGTGGGACAGCTGGGATCGTGATGCGATCGTAGCCGACCGCAGGAGCGGGGTGCTGATCGATCCGTCTCGTGTGCGCACGATCGATCATCGCGGGCCGTATTATGCGAGCCGGGGGCCGCTGAACTCGGGCCCGGCGCCGCAGGGGCGGCCGGTGATCGCGCAGGCGGGAGGCTCTGGGCCTGGGCGGGCGATTGCGGCCAAGTATGCGGACACGATCGTGGCGAGCACGAAGGGTGTGGCGGCGATGAAGGAGTATCGGGACGACGTGCGCGCGCAGATGGCGGCGCTGGGGCGCGATCCGGACAGCTGCAAGGTGTTGTTTCTTGTGTTTCCGACGGTGGCGCCGAGCCGGGAGGAGGCGCAGATCCGGGTGGCGCGCAGGCTTGCGGATGCGGAGGCGAATATTGACATCCGGTTGGCGCAGTTCGGCTGGATCACCAATCTCGATCTGTCGGGATACGATCTGGATGCGCCGGTCGGCGAGCTGACGACCAATGGGCATCAGTCGAGCCTGGCGACGTTTCTGAAGCGGGCCGGTGGCAAGACGTTGCGTGAGGCGATGGTGTCGTATTCGACGGGCGGCGGCTCGATCGATTTCGTGGGGACGCCGGACGACATCGCAGCTCAGATGGACGAGGCGATGGCGGAGATCGGCGGGGACGGGTTTTTGATCTCGCTGGGCGATATGAGCCGGCGGAGCATCGCCGATATCACGGATGGGCTGGTACCTGCGCTGCAGCAGCGGGGGCTGGTGCGGCGGAGCTACGAGCATCGCCAGTTCCGGGACAATCTGCTGGCGTTCTGAGGCGGGCGCGGTCGGACGATCGTTGTGGTGAGGCGTGCATCCGGTTTCGCGGATGGCCCGTAACGGGGGGGCGGACATGATCCGTTGGACCCGTCATCAAGGAAATCGTCATGAAGATCCGTCTCATCGCTGCCGCGGCCATTGCGGCGTCGCTTGCTCTCCCGGCCATTGCCCAGACCGTGCAGGTCGGTGGCCAGCCGATGTTTCCGAACAAGACCATTGTCGCCAACGCGGTGAACTCGGCTGACCACACCACCCTGGTGGCCGCGGTGAAGGCGGCGAGCCTGGTGGACACGCTGAACAGCGCCGGGCCGTTCACGGTGTTCGCGCCGACCAACGAGGCGTTCGCAGCATTGCCGGCCGGCACGGTGGACACGCTGCTGAAGCCTGAGAACAAGGCGATGCTGAGCCACATCCTGACGTATCACGTCGTGTCCGGCACGTATGACGCGGCGAGGCTGCGCCAGATGATCGTGGCAGGCCATGGCGAGGCCACGCTGAAGACCGTCGCGGGCGCCACGCTCACGCTGTCGATGAACGGGCCGACCAACATCGTTGTGCATGACGGCAAGGGTGGGGTGGCCGATGTGACCATCACCGACGTTCGTCAATCCAACGGCGTGATCCACGTGATCGATCACGTGCTGCTGCCGGCCGCCTGATCTGAGGCCCTGGCGCCCCATGCATCCGCGGGGGCGCCAGGGCCGTAAGGCAGGCAAAGGACGCATCGCACCGATCTCGGGGGGCTGGATATGACAGAAGCCGTAGCAGGCCTTGGCCATCCTGTTTCTCATTCGGCGCGGGGCGTTCCGCGGGCTGTGCCAGCGAAGGCGGGTGTGGGTGGGGGCGATCTTGCGGCGTTCTGGCGTGTTGCGCTGCCGTTCTGGCGTGCTGGCTCCGTGCGGGTCTGGGCCTTGGCCGTCTGCATCGTGGCGGTGGTTGGCTGGCAGATGGCGGTTCAGGTGCTGTGGACCGATTGGAATCGCTGGTTCTATGACGCGCTGCAGGCGCGCAACCTGCCGGGGGTGATGGCGTCTCTGCCGGTGCTGGGGTTGGTGGTTGGGGGTTTCGTGCTGGGGGGCTCAGGGCTGCTGGTGGCCAGGATGTCGCTGCAGCTCGGCTGGCGGCGCCATCTGACGCAGGCGATGAGCGATCTTTGGCTGCGCGACCAGCGGTATTTCCGGTTGGGGCTGGGGGCACGGGCGTGCGGCAATCCGGAATATCGCATCTGCGATGATGTGCGCCTGGCGGTGGAGCCGTTGGTGGAGCTGGCGACCGGCGGGTTGGGCGCGGTGCTGGGGGCTGTGGTGTTTCTGGGGCTGCTGATGCGGATCGGCGGCAGCCTGACGTTCGAGGTGGCTGGCGGGCAGATCGCGGTGCCGGGGTATATGGGGATCGTGGCGTTCGGCTACGACATGGTGCTGGTGACGGCGGCGTGGCGCACGGGGCGGCCGCTCAGTGCGTCGGTCGCTTTGAAGAACGAGGCGGAGGCGCTGTTTCGCGCCGAGCTGACGCGGCTGCGGGAGAACGCGGCGAGCGTGGCGCTGTGCCGGGGGGATGCGGCGGAGCGGCTTGCGGCGCGGGCACGTCTCGGGGCGGTGGGGGCTGCGTGGGTGAGTGTGATCCGGCGGACCGGGATGTCCTCCCTGGGGGTGAACGCCAATATCGCGCTCAGTCCGCTGGTGCCGCTGCTGTTTGCCACGCCGCGGTATTTTTCGGGCGCGCTGTCCTTGGGGGAGCTGATGCAGCTGTCCGGCGCGTTCACGGCGACAGTGGCGGCGATGGTGTGGTTTGTGGAACGGACGCCGCAGATCGCGGATTGGTTGGCGTCCGCCCGCCGCGTGGGGGCGCTGGCGGCTCGGCTGTCGGAGGCGGCGGCGGCGCATGCGGCGATCGAGGTGGTGCGGACGCGGGAGGCTTCGGTTCGGACGACGGAATTGTGCCTGCGGCTGCCGGACGGCGCGTTGCTGACGCAGGGGATCGATCTTGCGGTGGCGCCGGGCGAGCGGGTGCTGATCACCGGGGCGAGCGGGTCTGGCAAGAGCACGCTGATCAAGGCGGTTGCGGGTATCTGGCCGTGGGGGTCGGGCGCGATCGCGGTGCCGGACGATGGGATCGTCACCTATATGCCGCAGCATGCCTATATTCCGAACGGCACGCTGCGGGCGGGGTTGGAATACGGCACGCGGCGCTGCGGGGTTGCTGATGGCGAGCATGTGGCGGTGCTGCGGCGGTGCGGGCTTGGTTACCTTATCGCGCGCTTGGACGAGGTGGGGCGGTGGGACGAGAGCCTGTCCGGCGGTGAGCGGCAGAGGCTGGCGTTTGCGCGGCTGCTGCTGGCACGGCCTGCGATGATTGTGATGGACGAGGCGACGTCTGCGCTGGATCCGGCGAGCGAGGCGTCGTTGATGTCGTTGTTTGCGGCGGAACTGGCGGGCTGCACGCTGATCAGCGTGGGCCATCGGGATAGTTTGCGGGCGTGGCACACGCGCGAGGTGGTGCTGCATCCGCCGGTGCGGGGTGCGGTTGCGTAGCCGATCAGTCTGGCGCTGACCTGGCCCACGCCTCCAGTCTGGCCTTGGCCTGCGGCTTGCTGAGGAAGATCGCCCAGCCGAGCGGGGTGCTGTGCCACAGCGTGTCCGCGATGTCGGTGCGGGCGCCGTGGGTGAGGAGCAGGTCGATCAGCTCAAGGTTTTCGTCGATGACCGCCTGGTGAAGCGGCAGGCTGTGGCTGTGGATCGGGAGCGGACGGTTCGGGTCGGCGCCGGCCTTCAGGGCCAGTCGGGCGGCTTCGGTTTTGCCGTTGATCGTGGCCATGCCCAGGGCTGTCTGGATGTCCTCTTGCGAGGCGGTGGGCAACAGGTCGTGGATTTCGGCGAGGCGGCCGAGGCCGGCCGCGATCGGCAGGGTCAGGGGATTGCCGGCCTCCAGCACGGCCTTGATCGCGGGCAGCTCACGGTGGCCGAGCGTCACGTCGATGGCGCGGGCTGTGACGTTGGCGCCCGCGTGCAGCAGGATCGCGATCAGTCGGGCCTGATGGCCCTGGGCGCGGGCCAGCGAAGAGGTCATGACCAGCTCGAGCGCGTAATCGAGATCGGTCTGATCGACGCCGCGTGCGATCATGGTTTCGGCGATGTCGGCGATGTTGGCCGGCATCGTGCGGATCAGCGTGGGGTTGTTGGCGATGAACCAGAACAGCTTCGGGTCGCGGAAATACTGGAAGCGGTTGGCTTCGCGGTAGCATGCCGGCTCCTCGATCGCGTCGCGCAGCAGGCGTGGCTCGGCGTCGAGCAGGGCTGTGAGGCGGGCGATGTCGCCGTGCTGGATCGCGGTGACCGCGGCGCGAAAAGCGGGGTCTCGGATCACTGGGCGGTCCAGCAGCTCGGCGATGGCGGTCTTGTCCGGCGCATGCCCGTGCTGTGCCGCGTGAAGCGGTGTGTGGCCGTGGCTGTCGTGCTGCCATTCGAGGGCGCTGGCGCGGATCAGGCGTTCCACGAGGGCCAGGGGGCCGTGACGGGCGGCGGCGTGGAGGGCGGTTTCGCCGGTATCATGTCGCGTGACGGCAGCGCCGGCCTGGAGCAGCGCGTCGGCCGCTTCGAGCCGGCCCGCCGTGTCGGCATCGCTGGCGCAGGCGTGCCACAGCGGGGTGCCGCGATCGCCGGGTGCCGCTTCGACCGGTGCGCCCTCGGCGAGCAGGCGGCGGATGGTCACGGCGTCCCCCGATTTGGCGGCGGCGGCGAGGGGCGAGAGCGGCGTCATCCGATCCGCGTGCTGGCGATCCGCGCGCCCTGGACCAGGGCGGCGAGCTTGGCCCAGACGATGCCCGGATCGACCGCGCCGAAGCCGGCGAAGGTGGAGAAGCCGCAATCGGTGCCGGCGATCACACGATCTGTCCCGACGATGGCCACGTAGCGTTCGATGCGCTCGGCGACGAGCTCGGGGTGCTCGACAAAATTGGTCGTGCTGTCGAGCACGCCCGGGATCAGGACATAGTCGTCGGGGATCTTTGTCTCCGTCCAGACCCGCCATTCATGGGCATGGCGGGGATTGGCGCCCTCGAACAGCAGGGCGCGGGGCTTGGCCTTCAGCACGGTGGGCAGGATTTCGGCGAGGCCGATGTCGCAAATGTGGGGGCCTTCGTAGTTGCCCCAGCAGATATGCAGCCGGATGCGGTTGGCCGGGATGTTGCGCAGCGCGTGGTTGAGCGCCTCCACATGCAGCTCTGCCTTGGCGATGAAGGCGGCGTCGTCCAGCTCCGCATAGAGCGTGTGGCGGCCGAGGCCGAGATCGGGGGCGTCGATCTGCAGGATCAGGCCGCTGTCGGCGATGGTCTCGTATTCCGTGCGCATGGCCTCGGCGAGATCGGCGAGATAGGCCTCCTGCGAGGTGTGGAAATCAGACGGCTGGAACAGCGAGATGACGCCGGGGCTGGCTGAATTCATGAAGCCCTGCGTGTAGCCCGCCTTGGCCATCGCGGCCTTCATGTCGGCGATGTCGCGGTGCAGGGGCGTGAGGTCCGCCACCGCGATCGGGCCCACGCAGCGCGGGCGGCGATAGGTGGGGGTGCCGCCGCTGGCCGCGAGCTTGCGCAGGAAATCGGGGTAGAGCCGCAGATCGGCCGGCGGGATGCGGGGGCTGTCGCCGTCAAAGCCGGTGAGGCGGTCCTTGATGTAGGTGGCGTAGGAGATCTTGGACGTTTCGCCGTCGCTGGGCAGGTCGATGCCGGTGTCGTGCTGGCGGGCGACGATGGCTGTGGTGGCCTCGGTCATGGTGGCGAGGTAGGGATTGTCGATCGTGATCTCGCCGCGCTCGCGGGCGAAGAGCAGGTCGGAGACGGCCTGGTTGCGTGGGAGGCTGCCGACATGGGTGGTCTGGATGCGGGTCATTGGCAGGCTCCGGCGGGGGGCGTGGCGGGCCATGGCCGACGATGATGAGCACTATGTCTACGCCATAGCCCTATAGTCGAACCGTGAGCATCTGGCCGGACCGAATAGGCCTGGGGTATCGTAGTATTGGATTGTCAAAACCCGACAAGGATGTCCGAGTCGCGCCGGTTCCTTTAGCCCTGGCTTGACGGAGACGAGTGGGCCGGGCCGATTTGTGCCTAGGATCCGGCTCTTCCGGGCGAATTGATGACGGCGGGAAGGGTGCGAGATGGCCGAAGCGAAAAGCAACCGATTTACGACATACTTTCCACTGCTGCTGGATGCACTCCGTTCGGCGGATCCCAACCCAATGCGCCCAGCCGAAGCCATGGCTTGGATCCGATCCAGGGCGGAGGTTCCGGCTGACGACCTGACCCGGTTTGTCCAAAACGGCACGCAATCCATATTCGAAAACGATGTCCATTGGGCGCGCTTTTACCTCGTCAAAGCCGGCCTTCTTGGAAATGCACGGCGCGGATTGTGGAGCCTGACCCCTGAGGGGCGTGAAGCGAAGCTCTCACCGGAAGACACCTGGGACCTGTACGTTCGGATTCGCGACGCTAACCGGCCCGGAAGTCCCGTTACGGAGGAAGATGCGCTCGCCCCCGGTGCCGCAGCAGACAACGAGGAGGAGGGAAAGTCCTACTGGTTCGTTGGCTCAGTTTGGAATGGGAACGACGATCAGCTTCCTCGTTTTCTAGAACAAGGCGTCTGGGAGAACGGTTACGAAGATCAATTTTTGGACTTGGTTCGCCGGATAAGGCCCGGAGACCAGATCGCGATAAAGGCAAGCTTTGTCAAAAAGCGTGTACCGTTTGAGGTCGGCGGCAAGGCCGTATCGGTCATGAGAATTAAGGCTACGGGCACGGTCCTCGATAATGCCGGTGACGGGCGGACGGTGAAAGTCGCCTGGGACCCACCAACGGAACCGCGTGACTGGTATTTTTACACCTACCGAACCACGATCGTTGAAGCCGACCCGGAGGCCGAAGACGGTCGCCGATTGATCGATTTTACGTTCCGAGGTGCGCCACAGGACTACGCCTGGTTTCTGGCACAGCCTTATTGGCTGGAGAAATACGGCGCTAAGCCGGAGATCATACCGGATGACAAGCAAGGAAACCAGACAACGACCGAAGACGACGAAATTGTCGAGGAAGAATCTCCTTACACGATTGAAGATATTGTTGCCGATGGATGTTTTTTAACAAACGCAGAGCTATCGGAAATCCTCGACCGCTGGCGCTCCAAGATGAACCTGATTCTCCAGGGCCCACCCGGCACGGGGAAGACCTGGCTAGCGAAACGCCTCGGGTTTGCGCTGGCCGGCTCCAATGACCGCGAGACGGCTCGGTCGAGACTTCGCGTTGTGCAATTCCACCCGTCGCTTGCATACGAGGATTTTGTGCGCGGCTGGCGGCCTGCTGGCGACGGACGCCTCGATCTCGTCGATGGCATATTGATGCAGGCGATCCAAGCCGCTGAGAGCGAACCAGATCGGCCATTTGTGCTGGTCATTGAAGAAATTAACCGCGGGAACCCGGCTCAGATTTTTGGCGAGATGCTCACGCTGTTGGAAGTTTCGAAGCGCCGACGGTCGGAAGCAATCGAGCTGGCCTACCGTAAGGAGCCGGGCGAGCGGGTCCATGTGCCAGCAAATTTATATGTCATTGGGACTATGAACGTCGCCGACCGCTCACTTGCAATTGTCGACCTGGCACTGCGGCGTCGCTTTGCCTTTATCGATCTCGAGCCCAGATTTGGGAACGCTTGGCGGGCATGGTGCGCACACCGCGGGATTGAAAGCGCGCTACTCACCGAAATTGAAAACCGAATTGGTGTACTCAATGCCGAGATTTCGGCGGCGATCTCGCTCGGTCCTCAGTTCCGAATCGGGCATTCTTACGTGACCCCGGACACAGACGCTCCGATCACCGACGGTCGCGCGTGGTTCCGAGCCAGGGTTGAGACAGAAATCGGCCCGCTGTTGGATGAGTATTGGTACGACGCGCCGGAGACGGCTAAGGCGGCGCGAGCGAAGCTGCTCACGGGGCTGAGTTGATATCGCCGTCAGACGTTAAGAGCTCATCGCCGGGTGATCGGCAGATCGGTCGTATTCCAGTTCGGAATCTTTGGCTGTTAATGCTCTATGCGTCGGACCTGACCCGCGTCAGGGGTGCCTTCGATGCGATCGTTGAAGAAGACATCAAAGATATTCCAGAATTGATCGCGCGACTTCTGACTGACGCCGTTGAGCGTCGCCTACGTCGTAATTTTACCAGAGGCTATTGTCATCGCGAAAAAGCACTCACGCGCGTCCGAGGTCGAATAAATATTCTGACTACTGAGTCGCGACAGCTCCTTTCCAAAGGAGAGGTCTTTTGTCGCTTTGAAGAACTCACTATTGACACGGCACGTAATAGACTTGTCCGGGCGGCGCTGGATTTAATGGCTCGGCTTGTCCGGGACAATGACCTGATTCGCCAATGCCGCGCCCTG
>CAIQQQ010000404.1 GCA_903873995.1 uncultured Rhodospirillales bacterium | reverse complement strand
CCTACCGCCGCGCCTACACCACGGACTTCCCCGGCTGGTATCGCACCGGTGACGCCGGCGAGATCGATCCGGACGGCGACGTCTGGGTGATGGGCCGCACCGACGACGTCATCAACGTCGCAGGCCACCGCCTCAGCACCGGCCAGATGGAAGAGGTCCTCGCCGCCCACCCAGACGTCGCCGAATGTGCCGTCATCGGCGCTGCCGACGCCCTGAAAGGCCAGATGCCCCTCGGCATGGTCGTCCTCAAAGCCGGCGTGGATCGTCCCGAGCCCGACATCGTCGCCGAACTCGTGAAGCTCATGCGCGACCGCATCGGCCCCGTCGCCGCCTTCAAACAGGTCCATGTCGTCCCGCGCCTGCCGAAAACCCGCTCCGGCAAGATTCTCCGCGCCTCGATCCGCCGCCTCGCGGACGGCGAGGACCCGAAGGCGCCGCCCACCATCGACGACATCACCGCACTCGACGACATCAGAGACGCGCTCGCGCGCTGAGGCAGGCAGGCAGGCAGGCAGGCAAGGCAAGGCAAGGCAAGGCAAGGGGCAGCGCGCCTTGCCTTCCCATCGTCACATCCCCATCAGGCCGCGACGTCGACGAGAACGAGCTCTGAGTCCGTCTCAGCGGTGATGACCAGCTCGGTCTCGCCGGTGATGGTGGCGCCGTCGCGGGTCGAGACCTTCACACCGTTCACCGTCACAGCGCCGGTGGCGGGCACGAGATAGCCTACCCGGCCCGGCGCAAGCGTCTGATGCATTGTCTGGCCGGCGCGGATGGTCCCGGCGAGCACCGCGCCATCGGCGTAAAGCGGCAGCGCCGTCTCATCACGGCCCTCGCGCCCATCCGCCAGCACCTGCAGCGTGTCACGCTGGCCCTTGGGAAAGCCGCGCGCCCCCCAGCCCGGCGCCACGCCGGTCTTGTTCGGCGTGATCCAGATCTGGAAGATTCGCGTGGCGGTCGGCTCGAGGTTGTATTCGGCGTGCACGATGCCGGTGCCGGCAAGCATCACCTGCACGTCGCCTGCCTCGGTGCGGCCCTGGTTGCCGAGGCTGTCCTTGTGGGTGATGGCACCCTCGCGGACATAGGTGATGATCTCCATCTCCTTGTGCGGATGCGGATCAAAGCCCTGGCCCGGCGCGATCTCGTCGTCGTTCCAAACGCGCAGCGCACCCACGCCCATCCGCCTGGGGTCGTGATGCTGGCCAAAGCTGAAATGGTGGCGCGCGTTCAGCCAGTCGTTGCGAAAGCGGCCAAGCTTGTCGAAAGGTTCCACGCTGATCATGGTGAGGTCTCCTTTCGTCCGATGGTTAGATATCGAACGATTGAGCCGTAGGTGGCGTCACTCAGCCGCCGACGCAACGGTGTGATCCTGCGTCGGCTGCGCGGCAGCCATCCCGAGAGCGCGCAACTCAGGGCCCAGCCGCTCCAGCGCCGCCGTGTCGAGCCCCGCCATCGCCAGGCCGATATCGGCCGCATGCAGCGGAAACACCCGCTCGATCAGCGCCTGGCCACATGCCGTGAGCATCACATGCACCAGCCTGTGATCCGATGGGCAGCGCAGCCGCGTGACAAGGCCGCGCGCCTCCAGCTTGTTCACGACATCGGTCATGTTCGCCGCCGAGGTCAGCACCTTGCGGCCAAGTTCGCGATGGGTCAGCGGCCCCTTGTGCAAGATCGCCTCCAGCACGCCGAACTGCGTCACCGTCAGCCCCTCGCGGGCCAGCCGCGGCTCCACGCGTGCGGTCACCGCGCGCGCCGCGCGCAGCAGCTTCACGTAGATGCCGACCGCCGTCTCGATGTCAGGATCGCAGATCCCGAACATGTCTCAGCGATTCATCATCACCGGTATGCGTGACTTCTCCAGCACATGCCGCGTCACTCCGCCCAGGATCAGCTGGCGCAGCCGCGAATGCGAATAAGCACCCATCGCCAGCAGGTCGCAGCCAAACTCGCGCGCCGCCGCCAGCAGCCCGGCGCCGACCTCCTTGTCAATCGCCCGGAAGGTCGCGATGTCCGCCGAGATGCCGTGCAATGAGAGATACGCCACCAGGTCGGGGGCCTGCGGGCCACGGCGGTGGTATTCGTCAGACGCCAGCACGCGCACATGCTGGGCGCCCTGCATCCAGGGCAGGGCGCCCAGCACGGCGGAGGCCGATTCAGCCGTGCCGTTACAGGCAACGCAGACGCGTGTGCCGATCGTGGCCGGTGTGGCCAGCGGCGCGATCAGCACCGGCCGGCCGCTGTCGAACAGCACCGCATGCAGCGCGTCCGACGAGGAGACGTCCTCGTTCGCCTCCGGATGCGGCACCACCGTAAGATCGGCGAGCCGGGCCTGCTGCGCCACCAGATCCTCCTCCCGGCCGGTGATCGAGGCAAAGCTCGCGGTGGCATGGGTGGCGCCGCGCCGCGCCTCGCCGAGCTCCACATTGTGAGCCGCCACAAACCTGTCGAACATCGCGCGCACGGCATGGGCGCGATCGGAGCTTTCCTTCTCCGTCGCCGTCATCATCTCCTCGATCATGGCGCCGGACAGGCCTTCGCCCGCCAGCGGCGCCACGTCGCGGCTGTCCACGCGCACATGCAGCGCGGTCACATGCGCGTTCCAGATCCGCGCCGTCATCAGCGCCGTGGTGAGGGCCGCCTCACCCGCGGACGTGCCGGTGAGGGGAAGCAGCAATTTGCGGATGGCCATGGCGGATCTCCCTTTTAAGGTGGGCTCAGCACGAGCCTAGCACGACGATGCCGATTGCGTGACATCCAAGACAAAACGCTCCACCGCCGCCGCATCGCTGGTGTCAAGCCGCGGCCAGTCCACAGGCGGCCGAGCGGTGGATGCGGCCCTGCGCAGCACCGCAACGGTTGCGTCCGACGCATCTCCGGTGCGCGATGCGACACGGGCCTCCAGAACCTCTGGCGGCGCCTCAAGCCAGACCGCGCGAAACGCAGCCGCGCCCGCGGCAGATTTTGCGGCGTCTCGGTCCTGCGGATCGAGGAAGGTGGTATCGAGGATGACGTAATGCCCGGAAGCAGCCGCAACCGCCGCATCCCGCACAAGCCCATCCAGCACCACCCGGCTGACCGTCTCGTCATAAGCCTCCGGTGGCAGCCGCGTTTCGGGCAGGACGCCGAAGTATCGCTTGCGGGCCTCGTCCGCGCGCAGCACCACCGCCCCCATCACGCCGAGCCCGGGTGCCAGCCGCAGCGCCAGGGTCGATTTCCCGCTGCCCGGCAACCCGCCCAGTGCCATCACCACCGGCTGCGTCCGCTGCAACGCCGCCATCGCCCGCGCCAGGTAATCGGCCGGATCGCCCCCCATCCGCCGCGTGACATGCGCGCGGATCAGCGCCCGCATGCCCACGAACAGCCCCAGCCCCTCCAGCAGCCCGACATCGCCGGTGCGCGCAATATAGCGGTTCAGCACCAGATTGGCCGCGCCCCGGCCGGCAAGCCGGTCCAGATCCATCAGCAGGAACGCCAGATCATACCCAAGATCGATCGTCGCCATCGCCTCGTCGAACTCCAGCGCGTCGAACGGCACCGGATGGCCCTGCCACAGGCACAGATTGCCAAGATGCAGATCGCCATGCGCGCGCCGCACAAAACCGTCCCGCGCGCGGGAAGCAAGCCAGGGCGCGATCCGGTCCAACTCCGCCTCAAGCCCAGCCATCACCGGCGCCAATGCCGCCTTGTCGATGCCGGCCGCCAGCGCCGTCGCCAGATTTCCGTCCAGAACATGGCGCATCGACGCCACGTGATCGACGTCGCAAGGCGCCAGCCGCGAATGCATTGCCGACACCACATCGCCGAGCTCGCGCAGGAACGGCGCCAATCCGCCACGCCGCGCCACGACATCGAGGAATTCACCTTCCGGCACCCGCGCCATGCTCACGACCCAATCGAGCACCGGCCCGTCACCGCCGAAACGCAGTCCATCGGTCCCGCGCGTCACCGCAAGTACATCTCGATAGATGTCCGGCGCCGCCGCCTTGTTCAGCTCGAAATCCCGCAGCGATGCCCGGTGCCGCGCATCGAGCGTGGAGAAATCGACGAACGGAAAGCGCACCGCCTTGCGCAGCTTCCACGCCTCGCCCCCGCCCAGAAAAACCGCCGACAACGGCGTCTCGACCGGTCCCGCACCCGACAGCGCCGCAAGAAACGCCCAGACCTCGGTTTGCCCGTCCGGAATGCTCACGCTGTCACGGATAAAGCTTGCCCGTCTCCCACCCGTGCGCGTCGCGGGTGAAGATCGTGCGGTCATGCAGGCGATACGGCATGTCCTGCCAGAACTCGAACCGCCGCGGCAGCACCCGGTAGCCGGACCAATGCGGCGGGCGCGGGATCGCATCGGTCGGATGCTCCGCCTCGAGCGCCGCAAGCCGCCGTTCCAGCTCGGCCCGCTCCGGCAATGGCCGCGACTGCTGCGACGCCCAGGCGCCAAGCCGCGAGATCCGCGCGCGCGACGCGTAATAACGATCGGCCTCCTCGTCCGTCACATCCTCGACGTCGCCCTCGATTCGCACCTGGCGCTGCAGGCTCTTCCAATGAAACAGCAGGGCCGCCTGCCGATTCTCGGCAAGCTCATCACCCTTGCGGCTTTGCTTGTTGGTGTAGAAAACAAAACCCCGCTCATCGCGGCCCTTCAGCAGCACGATCCGCGCGGATGGCACGCCGTCCTTCGTGCAGGTGGCCAGCGTCATGGCGTTGGGGTCGTTGATCTCGCCGGCGGTGGCTTCGGCGAACCAGGCATCGAACTGCAGAAACGGGTCGGTCATCTCATGTTCTCCTTAACCTCTATGTGCCCCCGCCAGACGCCCTCGCCAAGCACCCCTCTTGTGGCCTGCCACCCTTGCATGCGACCACGCTTCCCAGACGAGACCCAATTGCCAAGGAACTGACTGGGATGACTGAAACCGAAGCCACCGCAGGATCCCAGTCCGCATCTGGACGGCTTCCGGCGAAGGGCACCTTGATGCAGGGCAAACGCGGCCCGATCATGGGCGTTGCCAACGACCGCTCGATCGCCTGGGGCATCGCCGCAGCCTGTGCCGCGCAGGGCGCCGAGCTCGCCTTCACCTATCAGGGCGATGCGCTGGAAAAGCGCGTCCGCCCCATCGCCACCTCCGTCGGCGCCACCCTCATCCTGCCGTGTGACGTGTCAGACGACGCCAGCATGGATGCCGCCTTCGCAGCCATCAAGGAGGCCTGGGGCGAGTTCGACTTCCTGGTTCACGCCATCGGCTTTGCCGACAAGCAGTTCCTGCGCGGACGCTACGTGGACACGCCGCGCGCGGCCTTCCTCCAGGCGATGGACATCTCCTGCTTCAGCTTCACCGCCGTCGCCGCCCGCGCCGGCGCCATGATGCGCGCCGACGGCTCGATGCTCACGCTGTCCTATCTCGGCGCCGAGCGCGTGATGCCGCATTACAACGTGATGGGCGTCGCCAAGGCCGCACTCGAGGCGTCGGTGCGCTACCTCGCCGCCGATTTCGGCAAGCACGGCATCCGCGTCAACGCCATCAGCGCCGGCCCGATCCGCACCCCGGCCGCCAGCGGCATCGGCGATTTCCGCTACATCCTCAAATGGAACCAGTACAACGCCCCGCTGGTGCGCAACGTCACCATCGAGGAGGTCGGCGGCGCCGGGCTCTATCTGCTGTCCGACCTCTCGCGCGGCGTCACCGGCGAGGTGCATCACGTCGACAGCGGCTACCACGTGGTCGGCATGAAGAACCCCGACGCGCCTGACATCAACGTCGCCAACGACTGATGTCGCACAACAGCTTCGGCCATCTCTTCCGCGTCACCACCTGGGGCGAAAGCCACGGGCCCGCCATCGGCTGCGTCGTCGATGGCTGCCCGCCGCGGATCGGGCTGACCGAAGCCGACATCCAGCCCTTCCTTGATCGCCGCCGCCCCGGCCAGTCCAAATTCACCACCCAGCGCCAGGAGCCGGACGAGGTCCGCATCCTCTCCGGCGTGCATGACGGCCAGACCACCGGCACACCGATCGCGCTCGAGATTCAGAACATCGACCAGCGCAGCAAGGATTACGGCAACATCGCCCAGTCCTTCCGCCCCGGCCACGCCGATCTCACCTACATGCTGAAATACGGCATCCGCGACCATCGCGGCGGCGGTCGCGCCTCGGCCCGCGAGACCGCCATGCGAGTCGCCGCCGGCGCCATCGCCCGCAAGATCCTCGCAGGCGTCACCATCCGCGGCGCCCTCGTCCAGATGGGTCCGCATCGCATCGACCGCGCCAGGTGGGATTGGAGCGCGGTGGACACGAACCCGTTCTTCTGCCCCGACTCCATCGCCGCCGCCGCGTGGGAGGACTATCTCTCAGCCATCCGCAAATCCGGCTCGTCCTGCGGCGCCGTGATCGAGATCGTGGCCGAGGGCGCCCCCCCCGGCCTCGGCGCGCCCATCTACGGCAAGCTCGACGCCGATCTCGCCGCCGCCCTCATGAGCATCAACGCGGTGAAGGGCGTGGAGATCGGTGACGGCTTCGACGCGGCCGCGCTCTCCGGCGAGGAGAACGCGGACGAGATCGCGCTTCACGACAAAACCCTCACCTTCAGCGCCAACCACGCCGGCGGCATCCTCGGCGGCATCTCCACCGGCCAGCCCATCGTGGCGCGCTTCGCCGTCAAGCCCACCAGCTCCATCCTCACGCCCCGGCAGTCGATCGACACCGCTGGCGAGGCCGTCGAAGTCTCCACCAAAGGCCGCCACGATCCCTGCGTCGGCATCCGCGCGGTCCCGGTCGGCGAGGCCATGATGGCCTGCGTGCTCGCCGATCACCTGCTGCGCCATCGCGGCCAGTCAGGCTCCCTCACCCCTGCGTGGAATCCCTCACCAATCGGCGTGAACTGAACGGTTCGGTTCACTCAGTCCTCGCCTTTGCTGCGTGAATATGCGACGACGTCTTTCGATCTTCGTTCACACATCAGTGCGCAGACACTCTGCACGCGCAACAGGATGGACAGATGGCCAAGTGCGCCGCCTCAGCCGATCCGATCCACGCCTTTATCTCGCGCGTCGGTTCGAAACGCTGGGCCGCCCGCATGAGCGAGATCCAACGCGAGGCCGCCTCCAGCCAGCGCGTGGGCCGCGCCCTCGTCAACAAACACGCGATCGAGGTCACGATCGAGCGCCGCAACCGCGCCGGGGCCGCATCACCGATCACCCCGTCCGACCGCTGCGTCCTCGCCATCGCCCGTGAGGCCGTCAACGTCGACGCCGGGCTCTCGCCCGAAGGCCGCACCCGCTTCCGCGCCGCCCTCGCCGCTGCCCTCGTCAACGACGCCACCCTCGTCCCCATCTTCCACCTGCTGCGCACCGCCGCCCTCCAGCGCTCCCGCGGCTTTGACGTGCATTTCGCAGGCTTCGAGGACAACGCCAGCTTCGACCTGCTCCTGACGCGGGACGGCACCGAGGCCGAGGTCGCCTGTGACGTCGTCTCCGCCGAAGACGGCCGTGACGTCCATCGCGGCGCCTGGGCCCAGCTCGTCGACCGGATCGACGCCGATCTGCAGACCTGGCTCGAACACCACCCCGGCCGCTACCTCCTCAAGCTCACCCTCCCGCAAGGCCTCACCGGCGACCAGACCCGCCAGGCAGCACTCCACGCCCGCATCCGCGAGATGCTCCAATCCAGCCGGAGAGCCGACCACGACGAAGCCTGCGTCCTCCGTCTCGACCCGCTGATGCTCGCCGCATCCCAGGCCTCGTCCCCCGCCACACAGCCCGGCAGCTCAGACCTCATGCCCAGCCTGCGCCGCGAATTCGGCCACGAGGCCCACCTCGCCGTCACCCAGGCCGGCGCGGGCCTCTTCGTCCTCGCCGCCCGCGCCGGTCGCGAAGACGAGGTCGCCGTCGCCATCCGCCGCCGCATGGCCGCCATCGCCCCCACCCGCCTCACCGGCACCCGCCCCGGCATCCTCGCCATGTTCGTCGAAGACACCGACCGCACCGAATGGCGCCTGCTGCGAGACCGCCTCGAACTCGAAGGCGAAGCCCGCCACTTCCTCACCCACCCCGAAGCCCGCGGCGTCGTCGCCGTCACCTGCGCCTCCCGCCTCGAACTCCTCGGCCACACCGCCCCCCACGCCGCCCCAGACGGCGAACTCCGCTTCCGAAACCCCTCCCACCCCGCCGCCAAAACCCCCGCCCTCGCACCGGCCGTGCTCTCGTCGATGTGAGCAGAGGGAGTGGTGGGGTAAGGAAGGG
>CAIQQQ010000403.1 GCA_903873995.1 uncultured Rhodospirillales bacterium | reverse complement strand
TCATCCGCTGGTCCAAGCGCAACCCGATGGGCGGCACCCTGATGGCGCGCTGCAACGAACTCGTGGCGCTGGACGACAAGCGCCTGCAGTTCCGCATGAAGCAGCGTTTCCCGATCACTGCCTATGTTCTGGGCGGCGAGGGCTGCTTCATCATGCCGGAGCGCATCGCCAAGACCGATGCCTTCACCCAGATCACCGAATATGTCGGCTCCGGCCCGTATCGCTTCCTGAAGGATGAATGGGTCTCCGGCGCATCCGCCGCCTACGCCAAGAACACAGGCTACGTCCCACGCCAGGAAGCCGCCAGCATGTGGGCCGGCGGCAAGATCGCCAATTTCGACCGCGTCGAATGGAAGATCATGCCCGACCCCGCCACCGCCGCCGCGGCCCTGGTCAACGGCGAAATCGACTGGTGGGAGAACCCCCTGCCGGACCTGCTGCCCAAGCTGCGCGAAAACAAGGGCATCAAGACCGAGGTGCTCGATCCGCTGGGCGCGTTGGGCGTGATCCGCTTCAACCACCTGCTGCCGCCGTTCAACAACGTCAAGCTGCGGCGTGCGCTGATCCCCGCGATCGACCAGACCGAAATCGTCAGCGCCTATTTCGGCGACCTCACCGGCGAACTGGGCCGTGGCAACGCCGGCTTCTTCACGGCGGGCTCGCCATACGCCAGCGACGCCGGGCTCGAGGCCGTCACCGGACCGCGCAATCTGGATCTGGCGCGCAAGATGGTGAAGGAAAGCGGCTACAACGGCGAGGAGATCCTCCTGATGGCGCCGTCGGACCAGCCGAACCTGTTCGCCATGTGCCAGGTCGTGAACGCCACCTGCAAGAGCATCGGCCTCAACATGAAGATGGAGGTGATGGACTGGGGCACGCTCGTCTCCCGCCGCACCAAGCAGGACCCGGTGGCACAGGGCGGCTGGAACATGTTCTGCACCACGTGGTCGGGCCTCTCCACCGCCAACCCCGGCAGCAATCTGCCCTTGCGCGGCAACGGCACCGGCCCCGGCAGCTGGTTCGGCTGGGCCACAATGCCCGAGATGGAAAAGCTGCGGGACGCCTGGTTCGACGCCCCGAACCTGAACGCGCAGATGGCGATCACCCGCAAGATGCAGCTCCTGGCCTTCGAGGAGGTCCCGGTGGTCCCCGCCGGCATGTGGTTCAACGCCACCGCCTATCGCAGCGACCTCACCGGCCTGATCAAATCCGGCACGCCGCTGATGTGGGGCATCCGCCGCGTATGACCGGCGCCACAACCTGGCCCACCGCCACCGGAACCTTCTCGCTCGGCGACCTGCCGGTCGAGAAGGGCGGCACGATCCGCGATGCCCGCATCGTCTGGTCCTCCTACGGCACGCTTTCGCCCGCGCGCGACAACGTGGTGCTCTATCCCACCAGCTACGGCGCCCAGCACAAAGACCTCGAATGGCTGATCGGGCCAGACGGCATTCTGGACCCGACCCGCTGGTTCATCGTCATCCCCAACATGTTCAGCAACGGCCTGTCCTCGGGTGCCGCCGACACACAGGATTACCCGCTGATCGTCACCAGCCACGACAACGTCGCCGCCCAGGCAAGAATGCTGCGCGAAATCTGGGGGATCGAGCGGCTGCACGCCGTCTACGGCTTCTCGATGGGCGCCCAGCAGGCCTATCACTGGGCGGCCCGCTATCCGGACGCGGTCGACCACGCCTTCGTGGTGTGCGGCAGCGCCCGAACCGCCGTCCACAACAAGGTCTTTCTGTCCTCGCTCCTGCGCACGCTGGAGGCCGCACCGGAATATCTCGGCCGCGGCCAGTTCGCAGCCGAGCCCCGCGCCAGCCTCAAGGCGTTCGGTCACATCTATGCCGGCTGGGCGCTCAGCCAGGATTTCTACCGCGCCGATCTCCATCGCACCGCGCTCGGCGCCCCCGATCTCGAAACCTTCCTGCGCACCGACTGGGAGGACAGCTACCGCACCAAGAAAGCCGCCAACCTCTACGCCCAACTCGTCACCTGGTATCACGGCGACATCTCAGACAGCGAAGCCTATGGCGGCGACCTCACCAAGGCGCTGGGTGCGATCAAGGCCCGCACCCTGCTGCTGCCCGGCGAGACCGACCTCTATTTCCGTGTCGCGGACAACGAAGCCGAGCTGCCCCATCTCGCCCACGGCGCACTCAAAGTGATCCCCAGCATCTGGGGCCACCGCGCCGGCAGCCCAAGGGTCATCCCCGAGGATGCCACTTTCCTGCGTGAGGCGGTGCGCGCCTGGATGGAATAGTCCGCCCAGGCTCCGGCAATCAGTCCTCGTCCCCCTCGAACGACCCTTGGGCGGCGCCGGCGTGACAGGCAACGCAGTTTGACCGGCTCTTCACCTTGGCCGAGCTGAATTCCGCCGCCGTGATCTTGCGATGGCTGCGAATCCAGCCCGGCGTGTCGGTGATCCGCAGCGGCGTGTCGCTCGCGGACAAGCCGCGCAGCCGGCGATTGCCGGAGACATCGCCGGCGTTCGTGGTGAGGAACGCCGCAATGGTCGTCGCCGTCGCCGGATCGAGCATGGCGTTCTCGCCGAAATGGCTGGCAAGGCCGCCCATCAGCTTGGTCCAGGACCGCGCCGGTAGCAGCGAGGCGGGATAGACCATGTGACAGGCGCCGCACTCCTTGGCCGTGGTGGCCTGTGGGGACGCCGCCGGGGAAGATGTTGGCGGCAACGCGGTCTGGGCCGTGGCGGGCGCAGCGATCAGCAGGGCAGCGGCAGCGAGCGCGAGACGGGTGGAAGACGGCTTCATTCGTGTGGCCCTTTTCTGGATGGATGTCACTGGCCGGTCATGAACGTGATGAAGTCGCCCTTCTCCATTGGCGTGCAGGCGCGCATCAGCACGCTGTCGCAGTTGCGGGCGAACCATTTCTCGGTGTCGGCCATCACGCTGTAGCGGTCTGGCTTGGCCGACAACGCCATCGGGCCGATCTCCTTGCCGGCGCGGGTGCGGCCAACCTTGGTCGGATCGGTGGTATGGCAGGTCGTGCAAGAGGGTGTGTCGGGCCGGGCGGTCTTGGAGGTGGCGAGGAACAGCGCCTGTCCCCGGGCAGCCGAGAATCCGCCGAAATTCGGGTCAGCCGCCTTGGCCATGCCGGTATAGGCGTCCAACTCGGCCTGCTGCGCCGGGCCGGGCGCCGCCTGGGCCGCGGCGGCGGCAAGCAGAACCGGCAGAAGAATGACGAAACGGGTCAATTCAGGGCCTCCTTGGGGATTGAGATGCGTTGAGGGTCAAAACGGCCTGTCGCCCCGTCCTGGTGGCAGGCGTTGCAGGCGCCCTTGCCGCCGACCGCGCGGGTGGTGAACACGCTCTCGGCGATGCTGCGATGCAGGCGCGTCCAACCAGGCGATGCAGTCAGGCGCATCGGGTCGCCAGGGTTCATGAGGCGAAAGCTGTGGGACGCCAAGGTGTCAAAATGCTCGGCCGCATTGAGGTCGAGATAGCTTGCGATCGAGGCTGTCTGCGCTGCGTCAAGGCTTGCGTTCTCGCCGAAATGCGCATCCAGGCCGTTCATCAATGAATGCCAGACGGCTTGTGTGGCGAGGCTGGCGGGATATGCGAAATGGCACGCGCCACATTCGCGCGCATAGGCAGGATCGGTGGCGCCCGCCGGCACGCCCAGGCCGGGCCGGGCGCTCAACGCCACCGTGCCCGGCACGACCAAGCCTGCAACCAGCGCCATGGCCAGCAGGGCGCGCAGCGGACGGGCGCTGTGCCGCGGCTCTGCCTCGTCGTCTGGCCCGGGTTTCCGCCCGGTGATCATCGATCGGGTCAGGTTCTGGCGCACACGCAGGCTTTCGAATGCCACGCCTGCGAGATGGAGCCCGACCAATGCGAGGATGCCGATTGCGAGGAGATTATGGATCGATCTCGCGGTGAGGCCACTGGTGTAGGAGGCGAGGAAGGCCAACGGCCCTTGCTTGAGAACGCCTCCCAACGCCCACACGCCGGTGCCGACAAGCCCGGCCAAAAAGACGAGGAGGGCCAGCACCATAGCCGCCCCAACCGGGTTGTGTCCCAGATGTGGGCGGCGCTCCCCGCGCGCGATCTCATGCACGTGTGCGGAAATCGCCGCCCATGACGCGTGAAAAGTAGAGAATCTGGCGTAAGTCGATCCGGACTGGCCCCAAACGAGGCGGAAAACGACAAGCCCGATCACGATCTCGCCGCCCAGCAGATGCAGGCCGAGCCAGTCGCGAGACGCGATGAAACCTGTTGCCGCACATACGCTGACGGCCAGGATCAGCAGACCATGAAACACACGCACACCCAGATCCCAGACGGGGACCGGCGGCACGGCGGCCAAGCGAGCGGAATTATCTTCAAACAAAAATGCCAAAGCCGGGGACCTCGCCATCCGCGATCACCGCCTTGGGTCATCGCGGATGGCGGGTTAGCCCCTCGGCCGCGCCCGGGTTAGTGTCGGAAAACACGTAGCGCAATCAAGTCGGTGAAACGCACAAGAAGCTGGTCAGATCCAGACGACCTGGCCCTGCGCCAATGTTAGCGGCCTGACCTGAAGGACCATGGCCTTCACAGAATCTTCCATCAGGTCGCTCACCTTCTCAAAGGCTTCGTCCTCGGTTTCTGCCTCGATCAGGGCGCGGCGTTGAGGCTTTTCATCGGTCTGAACAGCAAAGATCTCGGCGAGCCAGGCGGCCATGGTGGTTTCCTTTCCAGGGCGCGGACAACCACGCCAGGTGTTCAACGATAGGCGCATCGTGTTTCCAAACCCTTTACGCGGCGCGCCCCCGGACGCTGCCCTTGGCCGGCATCGGCGCCGGGCCGTCAGCCGCCATGGCCAATGCGGTGGCCACCGATTGCAGGCGCGCAATCGTCTCCTGTAGCCCCTCCAGCAAGGCCGGCGCCTCGTCGCTCACCGCCTGCGGCAGAACCGGCGCCGAACCGACAATCACCTTCTCAGCCAGCCCCTCGGCGTCTCGCAGGAGATGGCCGACCTCCGTCTCAACTCCATCCAGGCGTCGCAACGCCTGCGTTAACTCCAGGTCGGCCGCATCGTCTGGCGCAAGGCCGGCGAGTAGCCGCGAGGCGACGGAGCGATCGTCGCTGGGCGCGTCCGCGACCAAATCCGGCTGTGCGGGGAGCAGCAAAGCTGGCTGCGCATCGAGCCGCGCGAGCAGGCTCTCGCAGCGCAAAGCCCAATCGACCAGGCTACGCTGGGACGCTTCGAGGAGGGGCGGCAGCTGCTCCAACCCCTCCAACATCTGCCCGGTGCGCGTTGTCATGGCCTCGGCCCGGTCTTCGCTGCGCGCCAAGGTGGTCGTCAGGCGCGAAAGCCCCTGGTTCACGCCGCCCAGCGCGCCGGCGTGGCGATCGAGGCCATGGGCCGCTGCCAGCAGCGGTCGCAGCGCCTCTGCACCGGCCTGCCGGAGCTCGGCGATGGCAGCCGCCACGGCCGGACGGCTGTCGGCCGGTGGTGGAACGTCTTCCAGGCGCTTGAGCGCAGCACCTGAACGCTCTGCCCAGGCGGCCAATGCCTCGCGGGCCTGCTCCACCATCGCATGAAGCGGCGGCGTGGCCAGCAAGGCGGACTCTGACGCCTGCGCCGCCGCTTCGTAACGCAGGCCGGTCTGTGTCAGATCCTGTGCGATGGCACCCAGGCCGGTTTGCGTGCTCGCCAGAGCGGCGCCCTGGGTCTCGATCCGCGCCGCCGCCTCCGCCATCTGATGCAGGACCGTCAGACCAGCCTCCTGCAGGTCCGACATCGCCTGGGCTGTCTGGGATCCGGCGTCGGCCGATTCGCTGATCGCTTCGAGGCGGCCCAGCACGGCTTCACAGCGCGAGGTCCAGTCCAAGGTGAAGTCCACCAGGGCGTTCCTCCCCTGATCCAGGAACACCGGCAGGCTCGCCATCGATGCCGTGACCGACTGCGCCTTGGCCATCGTGGCATCGAGGCCGCGCGACAGGGTCTGCAAGGCCTGATCGAGCGCAGCGGCGGCTTCAGCATGCCGATCCACTCGATCCGCATCATGATCCGCCGACGCCGCAGCGGCCAGACGAAGCTCGGCGCCCATCGTCGTCAGAGCGCCAACCGCCGCATCGAACCGGGACTGCAGCGCATCCGTCTCCGCGGCCATCCGCATCGCGGACTGGTCAAACGCTGCGGCCTGCGCCAGGCCCACGCGCTGGATGTCGTCTTCCACACGAATCGCGGCACTCTCAAGGGTGGTGTGGATCTGGCTCAGCCGGCCCAGCAGCGGGGGCAGTGCGCCGGCATGGCTCGCGGCATCGATCGTTGTCGTTTCAAGGCGTTCCGCGATGCTCCCAAGTCGATCGAGCATGGCAAGAAGGGCTGTATCGTCCTGCTCGGGCCTTCGCTGCAAATTCTCCAGCAGGCCCATGAGCACCTTCTCGACCCGCTCGATCTGGCGTGACGTCCGTAAGGCGGTGTCGGTGGAGAGCCTAACGGCCTCGCCGATATCGCCGGGGCCGTTAGGCTGGGTCTGCACCTGCGCCTGGGCCGTGTGCACGGATTGCGCGAGGATATCGAGCGCGCGCGTCAGTCCCCCGGCGATCCGCGTCTCTGCTTCCGTGGCGGTGGCGCGCAGGCGGCTGCCCGTGGCTGTTGTGTGCTCCACAGCATCGATCGTGTCGGCACGCAGCCGCTCAAGCAGCCCGGCGCAGGCCGCGAGCTGGGCGGTCAAGGCCGCCCCCATGCCGGACATCACCTCGCGGTTCCGCCCTGCCGCATCCCCTGGTGCCGCACCCAGCCGGCCGAGCACGAGCGCCGCGACCGCCAGAATCAATGACAGCAGCGCCAGCATGCCGGCGCCGGCGAGCAGCGGGCCGCGCGGCGGCTCGAACAGACCCGCCCGGCCGCGAGAGGCGGTCTCGATCGCGTCCACCGCCTCGTCGATGCGGGCTGCGACGGTTGCCAGAACGGCAGCGGAGGCGCCGGCGCCGGCCTCGCGCGCCTGCCGGTTGAGGAGGCTGGCCAGCGAGCCCTGCGGGTCCGCGGCAGGATGGGGGGCCGCGTCGCCGGCTGTCACAAGGCCGAAGGATCGGGGCGCAAACGCGGCGGCGGACAAACCAACGGCCGCCAGCATGGCAAGGCCGGACAGCGCCAGGGCACCACGGGCGCCCCAGTGCGCCAGACCCCGAACCCCGCGTTCGGATGCTTCCGTCATGGTCGTGCTCCTGGACAATTGCTTAACTGTCATCGTCGTCCCCGATAGAGATCACATCAGCCTGCCGAGCGGGCCGAGATCGAGATTGAGAGAGTCAGGCGACACATCGAGCCGCTCACAGATCGAGATCACCGCCGCGCGCGCCTGCATCAGCGTAAGGCCCAGCCGCTCCGCCTCGTCGGGTGTCAGCGTGCCCGCCTCGACACGCCGGACGGCCTGCGCCTCCAGCAGCCGCCTGACGAACTCGACCAGGGTGAGCACGAGGCGCGACAGATCCTGCTCGATCCGCTCCGGATCGAGGCTGATGCGGATCGGCTCCGGCGGTGGCGCCGCGATCGGATCGGCAGCCGCCCCCGCGCCCGCCCCTGCGTCCGTCATCGCGTCCGTCATCGCGTCCGTCATTGCGCCCGTCATCGCGCCGGCCCGGGTGCGGGGATGGTCAGCCGGGCCGCCGTGTCCACCGAGGCCAGCAGGGCGCGCAGACCAATATGCACAAGATCGACGCCGGCGACGGACAACACGATCTGGCCGTCGATCACCACCCCGGTGTCGAGCAGCCGGTCGAGCACATCGACCAGGGATTGGGACGTGGATGGCGGCAGCATCTCATGCGGCATGGGACATCGCCTCCCGCGCGAAGGCGTAGGCGGGCCAGGGGCCCTTGCAGGTCACGGCGAGGCCGGTTCCGTCCAGCACGCGGACGATATGGGCGACGGCGGCGAGCAAATCGTCCTGAAGCGGGCGAGACACCAGCGCCGTCCAGCGTTGCGCGCCCTTGGCGTGCGCCTGCGGCAGCGGATCCGGCGTCACCGCGCGGGCCCAAGCCGCCAGCGCACGCGCCAGATCGGCGCCCGTGGCGTGCAGATGGGCTCTGGCGGTGTCCTGCCGGGCCCGGTCGAGCTGCCGGCGCAGCAGATAGCCGGTGCCTTCGCCGGCGCGCTCCACCTGCGCCAGCAACGCCCCAAGCCTTGGGTCATGGCCATCGAGCCAGGCATGATGGCCAGCCTCGTCCTGCGACAGCGTCACGGACCATTCGACCGCGCCGGAAGCCTGCTCCAGCGCCGCAAGAAGGCAGGCCTCGCGCTGGGCCAGCCAGGCGCGCAGCGGCTCGGGGCTGGAGAACAAGGCGCCAAACGCCAGCGGCAGGCAGGCACCGTGTTCGGACGCCGCCAGGATGACGCCGTGATGCGCCTCGGCCCGGGCCGCGACCCAGGCCGGGTCCGCCATCATGGTTGTCGCAACGCTTGCGGTGAATAGATCGCGCGGAATCGGGCTGACCAGGGCCGCGACCGCACCCTCCGTCACCAGCTCGATCACCGCACCCTCCAGGATGGCGAGGCCCGTCGGCACCGCGGCGCCAGAGGGCACGATGGCATAGGCGTACCACGCGGTCTCGGTGAACGCATCGAGCGTGGCCGCAACGGCGGCTTCGAGGGCGTGGCTCACGGCGTGTCCAGAACGGCTGCGGGAACCCCGTCCATCGGATCGGGTGTGGTGACCAGACGCTGGCGGCCCTGGCGGACCAGGTCGGCAAGCCGGTGCCGGCCTTGGCCCATGGAGCGCAGCACATCGCGCAGAAGCCGGTAGGACGCCCCGAGCTCCTCGATCGGCGCATTGCCAGATATCGGCTGGTTCCGGTCGGGATGCGCTTCGAAGGCAGCCGCCCGCCAGCGCCGGTTGAGATCACCGGTATCGGTCTCCGGCGGCAAGGCGAGCTGGGACCAGGCGCGGGCCAGCTCGTCCGCATCGGCGCTGGCGATGGTGCAGGTGGCGAAGCTGAACGGCGGCAGCGGCCCCTTCAGGTCGGCCGAGGCCTCACGCGTGGCCTCCGCCGGCATGGCGGCGAAGGCCGCCTCGATCGCCGCCTCGCCGTGGCGCGGCACCAGAACGGTCAGCGTGGTCTCGGTCTCGGAGGCGGCATTGCCCTGGCTTGCGATGTCAAGCACCAGCGGGGCCAAAGCCTCGCGCAGGGCATCGGACCGGAACGCCTGCTCGGCACGCAGCGCTGCCTGGACGGCCTCGGCAAGGCCCGCCGGACCAGCACCGGCCCCGGCGGCCGCAGCCGCGATGTCGTCGCGCCGCCGCGCCAGCGCCGGCTCGGCAGGCCAGCGCATCGTGACCTCCCATTGATGCCGCCCGCCATGCTGCGCCAGAGATGCCGCGACGCAGGAGGCCGCATCGGCCAGCATGCCCTGCAGGGCCTGGGCAGGGCAGGGCGCTCCGCCGGGATCGGCCGGCAGGAAGGCGGCGGTCTGGCAGGCGACCTCGAGCCGGCGCTGGACGGCGAAAAGCGCCTTGACCAGCGAGGCCTTGTCGCGGCGCCGCAGCAGGGCGCGGCCCTTCTCGGCGGCCTGGGCGAATAGCGCCACGTCGTCATGAACCGCCACAACCAGCTTCGGTCCGGCAACCGCCTGCATGGCGGCCAGCACGGACTCGGCATCGGATCTGGCGGCTACGCCCAGCAGGGTAACAGGATCGATCACTTTTTGTGCTCCCGGTTCATCGTCAAGGCGCTCAGGAAATCGGTGTGCGAGACGCGCACCGTGTTGGATGGGTCACGCCCGATTGCGGCGAGGGCGGCCATGCGGCACAGGCCGGCGATGTCGGCGCCGACGAACCCCGCGGACAGGGCGGCCAGCGCGGCCAGGTCAACGTCGTCCCCCAGCGGCATCCGGCCGGTGTGCAGGCCGAGCATGGCAAGCCGGCCAGCCTCGTCCGGGGTGGGGATCTCCACAATGAGATCGAACCGTCCGGGGCGCAGCAAAGCGGGGTCAATGCGGTCAAGCCGGTTGGTGGCCGCAAGGACAGCAACGCCCTTGGGGTCGCTGATGCCGTCCATCTCGGTGAGAAGTTGTGCCACCATGCGCTCGATCGTGCTGCCGTCGCCGGAGCCGCGGCGACCGGCGATGGCGTCGATCTCGTCGAAGAAGATGATGCAGGGCGCGGCCGTGCGGGCGCGAGCGAAGATGTCGCGCAGCGCACGCTCGGAGGCGCCTTGCCATTCGGTCAGCAGCTCCGGCCCGCGCACCGCGATGAAGCCGGCCTGCGCCTCGGTGGCGAGCGCCCGCGCCAGCAAGGTCTTGCCGGTGCCCGGCCGGCCATGCAGCAGCACGCCGCGCGGCGGACGCACGCCGAGGCGGGCGAACAGCTCGGGCTTGCGCAACGGCCACTCGATCGCCTGCTGCAGCTGCGCCCGGACGGCATCGACGCCCACGACCTCCGCCCAGCGGACATTCGGCACCTCGACGAACACGTCACGCAGCGCAGCGGGGGTGATCATCGCCAGCGCGCTGTTGAAATCGCGGGACTCGACGCGCAGAAGTTCGAGATCGGGCGGATTGGCGGCAAGCTCCAGCCCACCGGCGCGGCGCAGGGCGGCGACCGCGGCCTCCCGGCACAGCGCGGCGAGGTCGGCGCCGACATAGCC
>CAIQQQ010000402.1 GCA_903873995.1 uncultured Rhodospirillales bacterium | reverse complement strand
CCGCCGCGGAGCACACCAGGATCAGCACAGCGCGCGGCGGCGGTTCCTCGAGGATTTTCAGCAGGACGTTGGACGATTTCTCGGCGATGTCCTCCGCACCATCGACGACCACGACGCGCCACCCGCCCTCCGCCGGTGTGAGCCGCAGGAAGGCGGCAACCTTGCGCACCTCGTCAATCAGGATCTCGCCGCGCAACTTGCCTTTCTTTGCATCGAAGCCGCGCTCGATGGTCAGCAGGTCGGCATGGGTGTTGGCGGCCACGCGCCGGAAAATCGGGTGGGAGGGATCGATCGCCAAGGTGGGTGCGGGCGGTGCGCCGGCCAGCAGGTTGCGCGCGAAGCGATAGGCCAGGGTCGCCTTGCCCACGCCGGGTGGGCCGGTGAGCAGCCAGGCATGATGCATCCGGCCGGAGGCGCGCGCCTCGACCAGCAACGCCTCCGCGGCGTCCTGGCCCAACAGGTCCGGGTTCTCGCGCGGGCTGGGGGCGGTCATGACGGGAGCCGTGCGCGCAGAATTGCGTCGATCTCTGTTGTCAGCTGGTTCACCGCCGTCTCGCCGGACAGCACGACGCAGCGATCCGGATGCGCTTCGGCCACACTGAGAAAACCTTCGCGGATGCGCGCGAAGAACGGCGCCCCGAGGCGTTCGTAGCGATCCAGCGCGTCACCCCGATCCGCGAGCCGCCGAAGGGTGGTCTCGACCGAGACGTCCAGCACCAAGGTGAGATCGGGAACCAGACCCATCATCCCGATCAGCGTTGTGATCGCCGCACGGTCCGCGCCGAGGCCCCAGCCCTGATAGACCATTGTGCTGTCGGAGAAGCGGTCGCACACCACCCAGGCGCCGCGATCGAGCGCCGGCACGATCACCCGGTCCAGATGCTCGGCACGCGAGGCGAAATGCAGCAGCACTTCCGCCAGCCGCGCCCAATCGTGCTCGCCGGACAAAAGGAGCCGGCGCAGGATATCCGCGCCAGGAGAGCCACCGGGCTCGCGCGTCAGCACCACCTCGCGGCCGTCCTGGCGCAGCCGCTCGGCAAGCAGGGCCGCCTGGGTGGACTTGCCGGCCCCCTCCCCGCCCTCGAGCGTGATGAAGCGACCTCTAGCTGCCAAGGGCGTAATGGGACATCACCGCGCGCGCCCGGCCGAACAGGCCAAGCCGCGGCACATCCGCGCCGGCCAGCAACTGCATGTTCTTCTCCCGCACCCCGTCCCCGCGCACGGTGAGCAGGCCCATCTGCGTGCCGCGCGCGATGGGTGCCGCAATCGGCGTGTCGTAGTCCACCGCGATCCGTGCCTTGCCGCGCCAGCCGCGCGGCATGGTGATCACCAGATCGCGCCCGCCCACCAGCGGCACCGTGGGCGCCTCGCCCAGCCACACCGGCGCCTGCTCCACGGTGTCACCGGCGGTGAACAGCGTCACGTTCTCGAACTCGCGAAACGACCACTCCAGCAGCCGCTCACCTTCCTCGCCCCGCGCGCTCATGGACGCGAGGCCGTTGATCACCACGATCACCCGCCGCCCAGCACGGCTGCTGCTGACGACCAGGCCATAGCCGCCATCTTCAGTGTGGCCGGTCTTGAGACCGTCCGCGATCCCCTTTTGCACCAGCGTGTTGCGGTTCTTCTGCTCGATATTATTGTATCGGAACGACTTCTCGGCGTCGTATTTGTAGTATTCGGGAAAGTCGGCGATCAGCCGGCGCGCCACAATCGCGATGTCACGCGCGCTCATCCGGTGCTCGGGGTCTGGCCAGCCGGTGGCGTTGCGGAAATTGCTCTTCTGCAGCCCGAATTCATGCGCCTTGGCGTTCATCAGCTCGACAAAGCCCTCCTCGGACCCCGCGATGCCCTCGGCCAGCACGATGCAGGCGTCATTGCCCGACTGCACGATCATGCCGCGGACCAGATCCTCGACCTTCACGCTGCTGTTGAGTGCCACGAACATCTTCGACCCGCCCATCCGCCAGGCCCGCTCACTGACCGGCAGCTCCTGCGTGAGCAGCAGCCGCCCGGACTTGAGGCGTTCGTAAACGAGATAGGCGGTCATCAGCTTGGTCATGGAGGACGGCGTCATCGAGACGTCGGCGTCCTTGTCGAGAAGCGTGTCCCCGGTGGTGTGATCGATGATGACAGCGAATTTCGCCGCCGTGTCGAGCGGCCCGATCAGGGTCTGCGCCGGGCTGCCGACAGGGGCGAGGTCTGGGCGGCGCGGGGGGGGGGTGTGCGCGACTGCGGCGGGACGCGCCGTCGGATGGGCGGCAGGCTTCTTCGGCGTCTGTGCAAAGGCACCGGCCGGCAGCGCAGCACCTGCGAGCAGCAGCGCCCGCCGCGCGATCACGGCCTTATTCCACGACGATGGCGGCATCGTTCACTCCTGCGGCAAGCGCGCGGTCCAGCATGCGGTCGGCCTCGGCCACGCTGCCGAGCGGGCCGATCTGCACACGATACGCCCGATCGCGCGGCGCGGTGTAGCTCGTTGTGACCCGCGCGCCCAGGCCCGCGTGCCGGCTGGCGAGGATGTTGGCGTAGGAGAGCCCGCCAAACGAGCCAAGATCGATATAAAGCGACCCGGGGGTGGCGTAGACCAGCCGGACCTCCTCGGGCAGACGCTGGGGCACAGACACGGCGGCGGACGGTGCCGCCACTGTGCGGGCGGCCGATTGTGCCGTCCGGCCGCGGTTCGACGCCTGCGTCCCGGACGGCGGTGCGAGGCTTTCCGTGCCGATATCGCTGCCCATCTGGGCGCGCGGTGCCGCGGTCAGCGCCAGTCTCGGGCCATCGCCCGCAAGCTCGGCGGCGAGTTGGCGGCTTTCCGCCTCCTCGACCTGCATCCGGATCCGTGTGCCCTCGCTGGCCTGGAGCAGCTCGGCGGCGCGGCGGGTGAGGCTGATCAGCCGGCCGGGCGCCGCAGGCCCGCGATCGTTGAGACGGACCAGGATCTGCCGGCCGTTCTCAAGGTTGGTGACGCGCACGATCGCCGGGAGCTGCAGCCGCCGATGGCTGGCGGCAAGCGCTGTGGCATCGAACGCCTCGCCATTCGCGGTGAGGCCCCGCCGGTCAGGTGCGATCGTGGCGAGCCCGGTCTGGTCGGCGGTGAAGGAGGCCTGCGGATACTGCCACACGTCGCCCAGCCGGTAGGCATCGCCCACCACGTAGTGCGGTGCCGGCTTGGGATTCGGTGGCGAGGGCTGTGCGCATCCGGCGAGCGCCAGTGCGGCCAGGACCCCGAGATGACGTCTCACGCGGTGATCGCGTTGCCCAGCAACCCGACGCTGAGACAGTATTTGTCCGGTGGATTGTAGGCGCGCAACGCTTTGTAGTTCGGCCAGAACGCCAGGAACGCCTCCTCGCCGGCGCCGCCCGGCAGCACGACGGAGACGATGGTGCGGTCCGGCAGCGCCGGGATCGGCAGGCCGGTCGGCTTCCATTCGGCCAGGCTGCGCCGCTTCGCGTGGCCGGACTGGCTGGTGTCAAACCCCGGCGGCAGCACGACCGGCCTGCCCCAGGACAGATCGGCCTGCCAGCCCTCGCGCGCCAGGTAATTGGCTGTGGAGGCGAAGATATCACCCATGTCGGACCACAGGTCCCGCCGGCCGTCACCGTTGAAATCCACGCTGTATTTCAGCACGCTGTCCGGCATGAACTGCGTCTGGCCCATCGCGCCGGCATAGCTGCCGACCATCTTGTCCAGGCTGATGTCGCCGCGATCCAGCACCTTCAGCGCGTCGATCGCCTCGGACTGGAAGAACGCGCGCCGGCGGCCTTCCCAGGCCAGGGTCACCAGACTGTCCACGATCGGGAACTTGCCGGAATCGGCGCCGTAATTGCTCTCCAGCGCCCAGATCCCCATGATGACGCCGGGTTCAACGCCGTAGCGCTGCGTGACCCGCGCCAGCAGCGCGCGATGCTGGGCATAGAGCTTGCGGCCCAGCGCGATGCGCTGGTCGTTGACAATGCGCATCCGGTATTGCGCCCAGGTGAGCTTGCTCTCCGGCTGGTTGCGATCGAGGTCGATTGCCCGCTGGATCAGCTGCACATGGCCGAGCGCGCGGTCGATCGTGCCCTGGCTGATGCCGGCCTTGCGCGCGAGCCCGCGCAGCTCCGCGACATAGGAGGCAAAGCTTTCGGTGGACTGGGCCCTGGCGCCGGTGGCGGCCAAGGCGGCGGGAGCGGCAAGGAAGAGACGACGATGGAGCATGGCCAGGGTGTGCCACACCGCCCCCGCGCCGGTCCAGCATCACGCGAGGCGTTGGCAACCCGGATGCTTCGCGCGATGCTGCAGGCAACGAGACTGTAAGGAGGCAACCCATGACCGAGACCGCAACCTTGGCCGCCTATGGCAGCGCCCTCCGCCTCGCGGACCTGCCGGAGACAGTGGTGACGCGGGCACGATTTCTGGTGCTGGATCTGATCGGCAACATCGTCCGCGCCCGGCACGAAGCGGAAAGCACCCCTGCCCTGCTCGCCGCCGCCCGTGCGCTGGGGCTGGCCTGCGGCAATGCGGGGGTGTTCGGCTGCGCGCAGCGCTACACGCCCGCAGGTGCTGCCTTGCTGAACGGCGCGCTCGGCCATTCGCTTGATTTCGACGACACCCATGCCGCAGGGTCGCTGCATCCCGGAGCTCCCGTGATCCCGGCAGCACTGGCGG
>CAIQQQ010000401.1 GCA_903873995.1 uncultured Rhodospirillales bacterium | reverse complement strand
GCGATGTGTTCGTCACCGAGGCGACGTTTGCGCTGCCGGTGTTCCAGCATCCGCCGGCTTCGGGCGAGATCGCGCGGCTTTGGCCAGTTCTGCGACCCTGGCGTTGATGGTGGCGCGGCTGGGCGCCGGGGCGCCAGTGGAGACGCAGGCGCTGGCCTGGGGGGAGCGGCTGCGTGTGGGGGACGTGACAGTCTGGCTGGAACCGGCGGGTCATGTGCTGGGCAGCGCGCAGGTGTGCATCGAGTATCAGGGGTCCCGCTGCGTCATCAGCGGGGACTACAAGCGCGGTTTTGATCGCAGCTGCGAGGCGTTCGAGCCGGTGGCGTGCGATGTGTTCGTCACCGAGGCGACGTTTGCGCTGCCGGTGTTCCAGCATCCGCCGGCTTCGGGCGAGATCGCGCGGCTGCTGGCCAGCGTGGCGCTGTTTCCCGAGCGCACCCATGTCGTCGGCTGCTATTCGCTCGGCAAGACGCAGCGGCTGATCGCCTTGCTGCGTGATGCCGGGTGGGACGCGCCCATCTTCATGCATGGCGCACTGGCGCCGATGTGCGCGATCTATGAGGCGCATGGCATCGCACTCGGCGATCTACGCCCCGCGACGGTGGCCGCGAAATCGGCGCTGGTCGGGCAGATCGTGCTGGCGCCGCCTTCGGCGATCGCCGATCGCTGGGCGCGCCGGCTGGCCGATCCGGTGGTGTGCCAGGCTTCCGGCTGGATGCGGGTCAGGCAGCGCGCCAAACAGGGTGGCGTCGAACTGCCGCTGGTCATCTCCGATCACGCCGACTGGGGCGAACTGCTGGCCACGATCGCCGAGGTGGCCGCCCCCGAGATCTGGGTGACCCATGGGCGGGAGGACGCGCTGATCCACGAGGTCGCCAAGCACGGCGTGCGTGGCCGCGCCTTGCGATTGGTGGGCTTCGAGGAGGGCGGCGAGTGATCGCCTTTGCGGACCTCCTTGAACGGCTGCTGTTCACGCCGGGCCGCAACGCCAAGATCGCGCTGCTGCGGCGCTATTTCGCAACCCAACCGGATCCCGAGCGCGGCCTCGGCCTCGCCGCCATCACCGGCACGTTGAACTTCCGCGCAGCCAAGGCCGGGCTGATCCGCGAGCTCGCCGCCAGCCGCACCGATCCTGCGCTGTTCGCGCTGTCCTATGATTTCGTGGGCGATCTGGCGGAGACGGTGGCGCTGATCTGGCCGGCGGCGCGCGTCCACCGGCCGCCGCCGAGCCTGTCCGAGGTGGTCGAGACGCTGACCGGCACGGCCAAGGCGAAGCTTGCGGATATCGTGGCGGGCTGGCTCGATGCGTCGGATGCCTCGACGCGTCTGGCTCTTTTGAAGCTGATCACCGGCGGGCTGCGTGTTGGCGCCAGCGGCAGGCTTGCCAAGACCGCCTTGGCGGAGCTTGGCGACGGGATCACGCCCGATGACATCGAGGAGGTCTGGCACGGGCTGTCGGTGCCGTATCTGCCGCTGTTCGCCTGGATCGAAGGGCGCGGCCCGCGCCCCGATCCGCTGGACGCGCCGGTGTTCCGTCCGCCGATGCTGGCCCATCCGCTCGAGCCGGCCGACATCGCGGGTCTCGATCCGGTCGATCTCCGCGCCGAGTGGAAATGGGATGGCATCCGGGTGCAGCTCGCCACCACCGCCGGCGGGCGGGTGCTGTATTCGCGCGGTGCCGAGGATATTTCGGGCGCGTTTCCCGAGATCGTTGCCGCGATGAGCTTCCAGGGCGTGCTGGATGGTGAGCTGCTGGTGGTGCGCGATGGCGTGGTGGCACCGTTTGCCGATCTGCAGCAGCGGCTGAACCGCAAGACCGTCTCGGCGAAGCTGCAGCGCGAACATCCCGTTCATGTCCGGTTGTACGACCTGCTGTTCGACGGGGCGGAGGATATCCGGGGTTTGCCCTTCGATGCGCGGCGGGCGCGGCTGGAGGCCTGGTTTGCCCGCACCCGTCCGGCCTGCATGGATCTTTCCGAGCCGATCCCGTTCACCAGCCTTGCGGAGTTGCAGGTGTTGCGCGATGGCGCCCGTGCTGCCTCGATCGAGGGGCTGATGCTCAAGCGCGGCGACAGCCTTTATGTGCCGGGTCGGCCGAAGGGGCTGTGGTGGAAATGGAAACGCGATCCGCTGACGATCGATGCGGTGCTGATGTACGCTCAGCGTGGCCACGGCAAGCGTAGCAGCTATTACTCCGACTACACCTTCGGCTTGTGGTCCGGCGACGAACTCCTCCCGGTCGGCAAGGCGTATTTCGGGTTCACCGACGCCGAGCTTGCGATGCTCGACAAATGGATCCGCGACAACACCACCAACCGCTTCGGCCCGGTGCGCGAGGTGGCGCGCGGCATGGTGCTGGAGGTGGCGTTCGATGCGGCGCAGCTCAGCACGCGGCATAAATCCGGCGTGGCG
>CAIQQQ010000400.1 GCA_903873995.1 uncultured Rhodospirillales bacterium | reverse complement strand
TCGGCGTTCCCTCAAACACGATGTCCAGTCCGGCGATCGGCCCGAAGCTGGTGGCGTCCGCGGCGGAGAAGGTCACATTGCCCTGCTGGAGGATCAGCGTGTCGCCCGAAACCGGGCCCTTGCTCGCGGTCAGCACACCTCCGTTTGAGACATACCAGGTCCCGGTCTGCCAATCGCCGCCGGCAGCTGTGAACCAAAAGCGGGTCGTCATCGGTCACTCCGTTGCGTGCAATATCGCAACTTCATCAGATTTATTGGAATTGGGCAATCCATCCACAATGAATTGATCGTGTCAGGTATCGTTCTCCACCGCGCGAAACGTCATCACCAGCACATCGCGATAGGCCGGCAGCGCCGGATCGATCGGCTCCACTGCCGTCACCCCATGAAACACGCGATGATCGTCCACCAGCGCCGCCTCGAACGGATGGGTCAGCGTGAAGCTGCCGAGATCGGCCCCGTCCGGCGCATGGATGGTGGTCACGCCGCTTTTGATGTTCTCGCGCCGGATCAGCAGCACCAGCACGAAATCCACCCCGTCCCGATGGCTGCCCTCCGGCGTCGGCAGCCCCGCCTCGCCCGCGTTCGCCTCGATACGGAACTGATGCGTCTCGACATGCCAGGCCCGAGTCTCGCTGAGATGCTCGAACAGGTCCTGGCACGACGCCAGGATGGCGCGAAAGCTCGGCCCTTCGGTGATGCTGGCCAGGCTCGGCTCGAACCAGCGCGCGACGCCGCCATTGAGCCGGTTGTGGTGGCGGGACTGGTAATGCGGCTGATGCGCCGCGCGCACGGCGCCCCTGCCTCCGGCGTTCTCAGGCCCAGCCTGGAATACCGCATGGCGCCGGCGCCGATAGCGCCCACCATCGGCCATGTAATGATCCCGCGCCATCCCGTTCCAGCTCGCGGCGAATGCCTCCCAATCGGCCAGCGCCCCATGCGCCGCAATCCAGGCGCGTGACGTGGCCGCGTCCAGAAAGGCAAATCCACCCGATCTCAGATCGGCTTCGGCATCAGCACTCGGCAGGGTCACGTTGGGCTCCCGGTGGTCAACAACGCAGTATTGAGCCCCGCGATCGGCGCCGCCATGCCCAAGGCGCGATAGCTGGTCATGGGAGATTCGATGGCCAGCGCATCGAACCGGTATTTGATCCGCCGGTTCAGCTCGCGCCCCACCGCCCAGCGGCTCGCCGGCAACGTCTTGATGCGGATGCGCATCACCCACGCCAGATCGGTGAACTTCTCCACACCCATCACATCGAGGTCGGCCAGGATCACGCCGCGCCATTCCTTCTCGGTGCGCATGCCGGCCGCGATCTCGCGCAGCACGCCCGCCACGTGATCCGGCTCCTCGTTGAGACCGACGCTGACATCGACAACAGCAAAGCCGAAATCGCGCGTCATGTTGGTCACCGTCGTCACCGCCGAAAACGGCACGATATGCACAGAACCATCCAGCGCGCGCAGCCGGATGGTGCGGATGGACAAATTCTCCACCGTGCCGGACATGCCGCCGAGACTGACCACGTCGCCCACCTGCATCGCATTCTCCAGCAATAAGAACAGGCCGGTGATGATGTCTTGCACCAGCTTCTGGCTGCCAAAGCCGATGGCCAGGCCGATCACGCCGGCACCAGCGAGCAACGGTGCAATGTTCACGCCGATCTCGCTCAGCACGATCAGCCCGGCCACCAGGCACACACTGACCAGCAGGGTGGTGCGCAGCATCGGCAACAGCGTCCGCAGCCGCGCCGAGCGCGACAGCTGCGCATCGCGCGCCAGGCGCGCCAGATGCCGTTCGATCGTCGCGTTGGAGAACTCCCACACGCACAACGAGATGAGCAAGGTGACGACGATCGACGTCGATGCCTCCAGCAGCCGCCCACCCAGTGCGCCTTCGCTGAACCAGCCAAAGCTGTCGAGCCCCCAGCTTTGGAACAGCACCACCAGCGACACCGCCACGATCGCCCCGTTCACCAGAGCGCGCGCCATCGGGTGATAGGTGGCAACCCGCCCCTCCAGACCGGGATAGCGCGCGTCAAGGCCGTCGGTCGAACGGAGCACCCGGTCAAGCCCGGCCTGGGCCAATAGAATCAACCCGCGCGCCACAACGGAAACCCCAACCGTCGTCCCCACCAGCTGCAGCAGGCGATAGAACCCGTTGGGAATCCCCAAGGCCCAGACCAGCCACAGCGCGCCTAGATAGAACAGCGCCACGCGATGCCAGGTGGACGCCGCGGCGTTGCGCAGCATGGCCACAAGCCCGGTGCTGCCTGAGGCCGCATGCAGGGCCGCCGCCATGCCGCGGCGGTTGCGCAGCACGATGCCCGCCACCAACAGATAGACCACCAACGCCGTGATCTTCAGCAGCGCCGCATGGCCCACCTGATACAGCCCGAACAGCACCGATACCTCGGCCACCGCCCAGCCGGTGCCGGCCACCCAGGCCAGCCGACCGGCCTGCCGCACGATCATATGGGCCCCGTCATCAGACGCCGGCACCAACCGCAGCCGCGGCTCATGCGGCTGCGCCACCGCGCGCGCCAGCACCACCGCCGCCCGCCAGCCCAGATAGGCGAACAGCACGATCTCCACGACACGCTGTGCCGTGAGCGTGCCGATCAGCCCCGACCGGATCATCAGGTCGCCGCAGACCACAACGGCCAGCACCGGCACGAGGTCCAGCAGGAACGTGCCGGCCACGTAAGGCAGCCGCCTTGCCAGGATCACGGCGGACGCCCGCCGGCGCAGCCACTCCGTCTGCCCCGCCTCGGCGTTCACGATCCCCGCCAGCGCCGGATCGTCCTCCGGCATCAACGGTGCGCGGCCGCGCAACACCTCGAGCGGCCGCCGCACCAGGCGCCGCGCCATCCAATCGACCGCGAACCACAGCGCCAGCACCACGGCCACCGGCCACGCCGCGTTCAGAATCGACAGCTGCAGCAGCCGGTCGGTGCCAAGCCTATTCAGCCAAGTCCACAGCAGCGGAAAATCCGTGACCGCGCGCGCCATGCGCAACACATCTTGAACTGTCTGCGAAAATGTCAGCGACGCGCCGGAGACCAGCTCGGCGCCCACGCTGTTGGGCGCCAGCGGCAGAACCAGCTTCGGCGTCGCGGGATCAGGCCGCGCCTGCGTCAAGCCTTCCAGCACCAGGATCAGCCTGGCCCGCGCGGCATCGTCCTTCAGAACCTCCAGCGCCGCCTTGGCACTCGCGTTGGGATCAGGCGCTGCGGCCGGCGCAGGTGCCGCCTGCTGCGCGATCAGCCCCGGCAGACCCTGCGCCAGAGCACGCCCGCCGCCGCCACCGCACAGCGACACCGCCATCATAAGCGAGACGAAAAATGTTTTCATAAGCCCAGCCCGATCACGCGACGTCCCGCGCTGTCAACCGCGATCACCAAAATCCGCGCGATCAAGGGATGAAGTTTCCGACAGGCCGCCATATGATCATTCATGTTCAACGTTATCGCAGTCCTCGCCGGCATCGCCATGCTGGCCACCCTCGCAACCCTCGCTGCCGGCATGATCGGGCTTACGCGCGGCGATGGCAGCCCCCAACGCTCCAACCGCCTCATGCAGGCACGCGTAGCCCTGCAGGGCATCACACTCGTTCTGATCGGGCTGCTGGTTCTCCTCGGCCGGCGCTGATGCAACCCGGCGCTCGCGCACGTTTGACTTCGCGGCGAGCCGCCTCTTAAGGTCCCGCCCCAATCCAATCCAGCCAGGAAACGGCTCGTATCGCCATGAAGATCCTTGTCCCTGTCAAGCGCGTCGTGGACTACAACGTGAAGGTCCGGGTGAAGGCGGACGGGTCGGGCGTCGAGACGCAAGGCGTCAAGATGTCGATGAACCCGTTCGACGAGATCGCGGTGGAGGAGGCGGTGCGGCTCAAGGAGAAGGGCATTGCCACCGAGATCGTGGCGGTGTCGCTGGGCCTTGCCAACTGCGCCGAGACGATCCGCACGGCCCTTGCGATGGGGGCTGATCGCGGCATTCTGGTCGAGACGGATGTGGAACTGCAGCCGCTGGCCGTGGCCAAGCTGCTGCGCGCCATCGTGCAGAAGGAGCAGCCCGGCCTGGTCGTGATGGGCAAGCAGGCGATCGATGACGACATGAATGCCACGGGCCAGATGCTGGCAGCCCTGCTGGGCTGGGCGCAGGGCACGTTTGCAAGCAAGGTTGTGATCGATGGGTCGAAGGCGGTCGTCACCCGCGAGGTCGATGGCGGTCTCGAGACGGTGGAGATCCATCTGCCCGCGATCGTCACGACCGATCTGCGCCTCAACGAGCCGCGCTACGCGTCGCTGCCCAACATCATGAAGGCACGCAAGAAGCCGATCGAAACGATGAAGCCGGCCGATCTCGGCGTCGATCCCGCGCCGCGGCTGACCACGGTGAGCGTCGCCGAGCCGCCGAAGCGCCAGGCCGGCGTGAAGCTCAAGTCGGTGGCGGAATTGGTCGCGAAACTCAAGCTCGAAGCAAAGGTGATCTGATCATGACGGTCCTGGTTCTTCTCGACCACGAAGGCAGCGTCATCAAGCAGCCGTCGCGCTCGGCGGTGGCGGCCGCGATGAAACTCGGTGAGGTGCACGCGCTGGTGGCCGGCACCAATCCCGAGGCCGCGGCGGCGGCGGCTGCGATTGCGGGCGTGGCCAAGGTGATCGTGGCCGGCGACGTGGCATATGATCACGCCATGGCCGAGCCGCTGGCAGCCCTGCTGGTGGCGCTCGCGCCTGGCTACACGCATCTGCTCGCCGGTAGCACCGCGATCGGCAAGAACGTGATGCCGCGCGCGGCGGCGCTGCTCGATGTCCAGCCGATCAGCGACGTCGCGGCCGTGATCGACGCGGACACCTTCATCCGCCCGATCTATGCCGGCAACGCGCTCGCCACGGTGCGCAGCAGCGACGCGATCAAGGTGATCACGGTGCGCGCGGCGAGCTTCGATCCGGCGCCAAGCGAAGGCGGCCACGCCCCGATCGAGGCTGCTGCCGCTGTAGCAATCCCCAGCCTGTCGCGCTTCGTCTCAGCCGAGCTGTCCAAGTCCGAGCGTCCCGAGCTGACGGCGGCCCGCGTCGTGATCTCCGGCGGCCGTGGCATGCAGAACGGCGAGAACTTCAAGCTGCTCGACCCAATCGCCGACCTGCTGGGTGCAGCCGTCGGCGCCTCTCGCGCGGCCGTCGATGCCGGCTTCGTGCCCAACGACTACCAGGTCGGCCAGACCGGCAAGATCGTCGCCCCCGATCTGTATGTCGCCATCGGCATCTCCGGCGCCATCCAGCATCTGGCCGGCATGAAGGACAGCAAGGTGATCGTGGCGATCAACAAGGACGAGGAGGCGCCGATCTTCCAGGTCGCCGATTACGGCCTTGTCGCCGATCTGTTCACCGCCTTGCCGGAGCTTGCCGACGAGCTCGCCCGCCCATGATCAAGATCCGGACGGTCGGCGTCATCGGCGCCGGCCAGATGGGCAACGGCATCGCCCATGTCAGCGCCACGTCCGGCCTCAGCGTGGTGATGCTGGATGTGGCGGAGGACGCGCTGGCCAAAGCCATCGCCACGATCGGCAAGAACCTCGATCGCCAGGTCACCAAGGGCGCGCTCACCGCAGAGGCGAAGGCGGAAGCGCTGGCCCGGATCACCACGACGACGGACTACGCGGGCCTCACCACCTGCGACATGGTGATCGAGGCGGCGACCGAGCGGGAAGCCGTGAAGCACCAGATCTTCAAGACCCTCGTGCCGCACCTCGCCCCGCACGCGCTGATCGCATCCAACACCTCATCCATCTCGATCACGCGCCTTGCCGCCGGTACAGACCGGCCGGAGCGCTTCATCGGCATGCATTTCATGAACCCGGTGCCAGTGATGAAGCTCGTGGAGATCATCCGCGGCATTGCCACGTCCGATGACACCTATCACGCGACCGAGGCGCTGGCCGCGACCCTGGGCAAGATCACGGCGACCGCGCAGGATTTCCCGGGCTTCATCGTCAACCGCATCCTCATGCCGATGATCAACGAGGCTATCTATGCCCTCTACGAAGGCGTGGGGAACGTGCTCTCCATCGACACCGGCCTGAAGCTCGGCGCCAACCACCCGATGGGCCCGCTCGAGCTCGCGGATTTCATCGGGCTCGACACGTGCCTGGCGATCATGCAGGTGCTGCACGAAGGCATGGGCGACAGCAAATACCGCCCGTGCCCGCTGCTGGTGAAATATGTCGAGGCTGGTTGGCTGGGCCGCAAATCCGGCCGTGGCTTTTACGATTACAGCCTGACCCCGCCCAAGCCCACGCGATAACGCCGTTTTGGCGCAACGACCGTGATACTCGGCGCCCCGGCCCGCACATGGCGCGACAGGCGCATCTCGATCGCCTCCACAACCCGGCGGGTCATCTCGGTCAATGCCAGGTAGATCAGCGCGCAATAAAGATAGATCGAGAAATCGAAGGTCCGCGCGAACACGAAGCGCGTCTGGCCCATCAGATCGAGCAGCGTGACGATCGCCGCCAGCGCGCTCGCCTTGATCACGCTGATCAATTCGTTGCCCAGCGGACGGATCGCCACCAGCAATGCCTGCGGCATCACCACATGGCGCATGATCGCAAGCCAGGACAGCCCCAGCGCCCGCGCCGCCTCAACCTGCCCCTTCGGCACCGACTGGATGGCGCCGCGCAGTATTTCCGCCTGATACGCAGCCGTGTTCAAGGTAAAACTCAGAATGCAGCAATAATAGGCGTCGCGGAAAAACCACCACACGCCAACTTCGGTGAAGAACGGCCGAAATTCACCGCCCCCGTAATAAATCAGATAAAGCTGGCACAGCAGCGGCGTGCCCCGGAACACCGCGATATAGGATGCTGCCAGCCGCGAGACCGCAAAACGGCGGGACATGCGCGCCAAGGCCACCGGCCACGCCAGCACGAACCCCAGGCAGAACGACAGTCCAACCACCGCAGCCGTCATCTGCAGGCCCGTCAGCAGCCGCCAGCCATATTGCGCCAACAGCTCGGTGTTGATCACGAACCGCAGCACGTCCTGCGACCACGCCGGCATCACGCATACCCCCGGTTGGCCCGGCGCTCGAGCGCACCCTGGACCACGCCCGAAACGAGGGTGAAGCACAAATAAAGCGCCCCCGCGGCTGTGTAGAACACCAAAGGCCGCGTCGTCGCCCGGCTCGCCTCCGAAGCAGCCCGCAGCAGGTCGGTCACCGCCAGCGTCGAGATCAGTGCGGTGTCCTTCTGCAGGATCATCCAGATATTGCCGAGCCCCGGCAGCGCCACCCGCCCCAACTGCGGCAGGATCACCAGGCGGAACACCTGCGCCCGGTCAAGCCCCAGCGACTGCGCCGCCTCCCTCTGCCCGGCCGGCACCGCGGCCAGCGACGCGATCCAGACCTCGCTCGAATACGCCGCCACCACCACGGACAGCGCGATCACCCCCGCCGAGAACGCGCTCAGCTCCAGATGCCCCTCAAGCCCAAGCAGCTTGCTTGTGCGGTCCAGCAGCGCCTGCAGCCCGAAATAGATGATGAAAAGCGCCAGCAGATCGGGAATGCCGCGAAAAAACGTGGTGTAGACATCGCACGCCGCCCGCAGCAGCCGGTTGCGCGACATCTTCATCAACGCCAGCGCCAGCCCCGCCCCGAAGCCAAACGGTGCTGTGGTGACGGACAACGCAACCGTCACCACAGCACCCTTCAGCAAAAGACCGATCCAGCCATCCGGTCCGAACAGCAGGGCATACCAGCTCATGCCAGCCGCACCCCGCCGCTCATCGCAGCTCTCACTTGCCGCGGATGTTGATCTTGAAATAGCCGTCCGCGATCTTCTTATAGGTGCCGTCGGCATCCACCTCATCGATCGCCTTGTTGAACATGGCGGTCAGATCGGCGTCCTCCTTGCGGAACGCAGCTCCCACGCCGGGGCCGAAGAACTCCGGCACGCGCTTGATCTCGGTGACAACCTTGCAGCAGCCGGCGCCGACCTTCTCGACAAAGTTGGTGCCCACGATCAGATCGGTCAGCGTGTAATCGAGCCGCCCGGCCTTCAGATCGTTCTGCGGCTCGTCACCACCCGGATACAGCTTGATCTCGGAGCCCTTGTACATCGCCTCAAGATAGTTGGCGAAGGTGGTCGAGGACTGGGTGCCGATCGTCTTGCCCTTCAGCGCCTCGGGCGACACATCCGTGCTCTTAACACCGGCGGCGCCAACGAACACCGGCGGGGTCGAGAAATACACCTGGCTGAAATTCACCAAAGCCTTGCGCTTGTCGGTGATGTTCATGCTGGACATGATGACATCGAACTTGTTCGCCACCAGCGACGGGATGATGCCGTCCCAGTCCTGGTTCTGGAACGTGCAGGTCACCTTCATGCGCTTGCACAGTTCGGTGGCGTAATCGACCTCCCAGCCGACGATCTCACCCTTGGCATTGACGCTCTCGAACGGCGGATAGGTGGCATCCATGCCGATGCGAACCGTCTTCCATTCCTTGGCTTGCGCCTGCGCCGTCACGAGCGCGGCCGCAACACCCAGGGCCGCCAGGCACCGCTTTGCCAACACCATCGCATTCGCTGTCTTCACGCCAACCTCCCTGAAACCGCCTGTGTGCGGCAATGACAGCTCTGCCGATGCAAACACCAGACCATTCCCAGGCCCGAACTTTCGCCAGCAGACGCAAGGCTGACCTGCGCAAACTTTGGTCAGTTGCCCGCACTTCGCGCGCCCGTACTTCGCGCGCCCGCACTTCGCGCGCCCGCACTTCGAGTGATGATCCATCCCTCAACGCGGCGCGGGCAATGGCAGCAGCGGCACCGGTGCTGCGCCATACATGTTCACCGGCAGCACGCCGTTCCATGTCACGGCAATGCGCAAGGACACCAGGTTCTGGTTGGTCTCCAGCGCCTTGGCCATGATCTGAGCGGCATCCGCATCCGCCTGGCCCTTCAGGCGGATTGCCTGGGCGTCGGCGGTGGCGCGCAGCAGGCGGCTCCGCATCGATCTGAGCCGGCCGCATCGCATGCCGATTTGGCTTGGCGGCGCTCCCGGCTGTCCTGGCCGGTCAAATCGAGCCCCGTCAGGTTACGTGAAAATTGAGAAAAATAACAATTTTTTAGACATTTGCCGGCCAACCTGTCGCCACCGAATGGTTTCATTTCGAAGGCAATGGGCATGACCAACAACGCGACCGACGTCTCCTACGCCATGCCCGGTCTGGACAAGGGCACGGCCACCTCTGCTGTGGGGCGTCTGGCCGGTGCCGTCTGGCGATCCGCGCGGTCGCTGCGCAATTGTGGCGGGTCACGCCGCAGGGTCGTGGCGGGTGTGATCGCCCTATCCGCCGTCTGCATGGCAGCCGCGGCGATCGCGACGGTCCAGCTGCGCGATCAGGCCCTGGCCGTGGCCGGCGCCCAGTCGGGCGGCCTCGCCTTGGTGCTGGCCAACCAGACCGAGCGAGCCTTCGATGCGGTTGAGGCGCTGCAATCCGGCCTGATCGAAGAGATCCGCCAGGCCGATATCCGCACGCCGGAGGCGTTTCGCGCGCACATGACGGGGCTTGCCATTCACAACGACCTGCGGCTTCGCGCCAGCCTGCTGCCGCAGCTCGACGCGATCACGGCCATCGCGGATGACGGAACACTGATCAACTTCTCCCGCTACTGGCCGATCCCCGCGGTCAACGTCGCCGATCGGGACTACTTCAAGGCGTTGGCCTCCAACCCACGGCTCGCCTCGTATCTCAGCACCCCCGTGCCCAATCGCGGCACAGGGACATGGACGATGTATCTCGCCCGCAAGGTGACGGCGCCGGACGGACGGTTCCTCGGCCTTCTGCTGGGCGCGGTCGAGCTTGCCTATATCGAGCGGATCTACCAGGCGGTCGCCCCCGCCGCGGATGCCGCCATCGCCCTGTTCCGCGATGATGCCGTCCAGCTCGCACGCTTCCCACATCAGGAGCGGACCATCGGCCGAAGCTTCGCCGGGCCCGAGCTGTTCCGCGCCGTTGGGCTCGGGGCGGACACTGCCACGCTGCAACGCCGGACCAGCAGCACCGATGGCAGAGATCGGCTCTATGCCGCCCACCACATGGCGCGCCATGGCATGACGGTGGTGGTCACCCGCACGGTGGACAGCGTGCTGGCGCAATGGCGCCGGCAGAGGGCGGTGCTGATCGGTGCAACCCTGGCGCTGCTCGGCCTGGTCGCCACCGCTGGGGCCATCGTGCTGCGCGAGATCCGCCACCAATCCCGGCTGGCCGACGTTCTGACGGCGAAGGCCCAGGCCGAGCAGGCCAGAACCGGCGCGGAGGCGCGGCTTGCCGTGGCGGCTGCCCGCACGCAGGCGGACGCCGAGCGCCATGCCCGGGACCAGCGCTTCGGCATCGCCATGAACAACCTCTCGCAGGCGATGTGCATGTTCGACACCGAAGACCGCCTGGTGGTCGCCAATGCCAGGTTCGCCGACCTGTTCAACCTGCCGCATGCCGGTCTGACCGAGGGTGTCCCGCTCGACATGCTGCTGCCGGCGAGCGAGAG
>CAIQQQ010000399.1 GCA_903873995.1 uncultured Rhodospirillales bacterium | reverse complement strand
TCAACGAAAGCGACATGATCCTGATGCCGGATGCCGAGACGGCGGTGCTCGATCCGTTCTCGGCGAAGCCCAGCCTTATCTTGTTCTGCGACATCTATGAGCCGTCCACCGGCCAGGCCTATGCGCGCGATCCGCGCAGCACGGCGAAGAAGGCCGAGGCGTATGTGAAGGCGACCGGCGTAGGCGATGCGGTGAACGTGGGCGCTGAGGCCGAATTTTTCGTGTTCGACAGCGTGCGGTTCGGCACGGGCGGCAATTTCGGCACTTATTCGATCGAGAGCATCGAGGGGCCTGGCGCCTCGATGAAGGAATATCCCGAGGGCAACATGGGCCATCGCCCGGTTGTGAAGGGTGGCTATTTCCCGGTGCCGCCGGTGGACACTGAGAGCGATCTGCGCGCCGAGATGCTGTCGATGATGGGCGAGATGGGCCTGCCGATCGAGAAGCATCACCATGAGGTGGCGCAGAGCCAGCACGAGCTGGGGACGCGTTTCGGCTCGCTGCTGACGATGGCCGACCAGATGCAGATCTATAAGTACTGCGTTCACAACGTGGCGCACAGCTACGGCAAGACGGCAACGTTCATGCCGAAGCCGATCTATGGCGACAATGGCTCGGGCATGCACTCGCATTTCTCGATCTGGAAGGACAAGAAGCCGCTGTTCGCGGGCAACGGGTATGCCGATCTGTCGGAGATGTGCCTGTATTTCATTGGCGGCGTGATCAAGCATGCCAAGGCGGTGAACGCGTTCACCAATCCCTCGACCAACAGCTACAAGCGTCTGATCCCCGGGTTCGAGGCGCCTGTGCTGCTGGCCTATTCGGCGCGCAACCGGTCCGCTTCGTGCCGCATTCCTTATACCACCAATCCGAAGGCGAAGCGGGTTGAGGTGCGGTTCCCGGATGCGTCGGCCAACCCTTACCTCGCTTACTCTGCGCTGGTGATGGCGGGGATGGATGGCATTTTGAACAAGATCCATCCTGGCGATCCGATGGACAAGGATCTGTATGACCTGCCGCCGGAAGAGCTGAAGGGCATTCCCACGGTGTCCGGGTCGCTGCGCGAGGCTTTGACGTGTTTGGCGGCGGATCATGACTTCCTGCTGGCGGGAGATGTGTTCAGCAAGGAGCAGATCGAGAGCTATATCGAGTTGAAGTGGAGCGAGGTGTATCGCTTCGAGCACACGCCGCATCCGGTTGAGTTCGAGATGTATTACTCGGTTTGATGGCTGGGCTGGAGTAAAGGCAAGGCCTCGCCGGGTGACCGGTGGGGCCTTTGCTATGTGGAGACGGTGCCCGCTGTTCGGCGACATGAGCTCATGTATTGTTGCTCCGAATCTGCATCTTGGTTCTGTGCCGACCGGCTGCCGGCAAGGCGTTGCACGCGGCCGTCTGGGCGAGCGAAGCGTCGTCCGATAACGTAATTGTAAACGGTTTCCTATTGCGCTCGATACGCCTCCCATGTTTTCGTCCGAAGTAACGACGCAATAGGGCAGTGCAACAGTTTTGGTCACGACGCAGCCTGCGGCGTTCATCATTGCCGTAGTTGCATCGGCGAGCGACGTTAGAACGTGAGGGAGAGTGCCATGGCATCTGGCCCCAAGTTTCCCCTGCCGGATCACTTCAGCAGGTTTATTGACGCTGACGGGTCCGTCACGCCAACCCCCCGCTCGCCGTTCGAGGACCATCCGGACGATGCCTCGATCGCGCCGGACGATGAGATCGGTCCGACTCCGAGGCCAAAACTGGACGACACGACGGACGAGTGACACCACCCATGAGTGGCACGAACATCGTTGCTGTAAATGCTGACGTGCAATCCGTCATCGACGAGATCACCGAGGCGAAACGAGAGGTCGACAGCTTCAGCCTGATCGAAAAGGTCGACCCGGACAGCCTTGCAGCGAAGAAACTTTCAGCGCTGAAAATCGCCGCTGCCAAAGAGCTCGATGGCGAGTTGGCACGCGTCGCAAAGGTTGCACCCGGACCAACGCAGCAAAAAGCTGCAGGACAATCCAGACGGCATTGCTGGCGTATTGTTGGACGTTATGGAGAGTTAGTCGATACTATCAATAGACAGCCTTTCAATATTATCCCCACGATGGATGCCGATGGGACATGGATCGACTTCAAGATCAGGGTGCGCGAGGTGCCCATTCCGGAAGCGGCCGGAAAGCTCAAGGCCGAGATCGACGTTGCTCTGACGACGATCAAATCCGTTATGCAGGACCGCAAGGCAAACCTTGGCTACTTTGGATATCTTGATAACTTCAAGAACTGGGACTCGGCGAACCGCGAATATATCGAGCAATTGCTTGGGATCGCTCAGGTTGGCCTGATGACATCCGAGCCGTCACGCGTAGAATTCGCACGAAGCGACCTGCAGCGCCTCAAGCAGCTTTTCGTGCTCCGGGAGGGTGGCATCGTTAAAAATACCTATATCAGCCATCTTTTCATTTGGTCAGGTATTTGCACTTCCGTATTTATATTACTTTACGTCTTTGTTCGCGACCATGGCGTGCATATGGGAAGCGATCCGGCATGGTGGGGTCAGCTTCTGTATGCCACGCGCAACTTCAACCTCCTGGCTGCCGGAACCGCCGCCGGAACATGGCTGAGTTTCTCGCTGCGTCGCCAGGAACTGGCGTTCGAGGACCTCGCGGTGTTGGAGCCGGACCGGCTCGTTCCTGCAGTGCGCGTGATCTACATGGTCGGGCTCGCCACCGTCGTTGGCCTGTTGCTGTTCAGCGGCGCCGTCGTCGCAGGCATCGGCAACGTGACGGGCGACAAGGGGATGCAGGACCATGGCACATGGGCCTTGTTGCTCGGCTTGCTGTCCGGAATCGCAGAACGCGCCTTGGGGACTGCTGTCGGCCGTCGCGGTGCGGATTTCGCCTCGGCCCTGGGCGGGTCCGCCGCTGCATCGAAGGCAAAGCCCTAAGGTCTGAAGGCAAAGCCCTAATGCCTGGAGCGTGGCACCTTCCGGACCGGTCACGTTCTGTCGACCGTGCGGCAGGCATTAAGCTTGTCAGCCAGGCGGGGCAGCCACGAGAACGGCGACCTCGTTGCGACGAAGGAACGGCAGCGTCCAGGGCGGATCATAGAACCAGGTCACGGGCTCGGCGAGCAGCATGAGGCTGGCTGTCTGCGTTTGGGCGAGCAACGACGCGCGGTGTTGGGCGATGGATTCGGGACCGGCGAAGCCAGTGAAGCGGAGCACGGCGAAGCGCTGCTGCGGGACAGTGACAAGGCGGACCTGGGCGTCGTTCGGCTGCGGCAGGGATTTGATCGTGGATTTGGAAGGCATGAAGAACTGGATGACGTAGCGGCCCTCGGCGTCCTTCGACTGCACCACCGGGGCGGTCATGGCGATCTTCTCGCTCGCCCCTTTGTCCGGGGTTTGCGCGACCGGGGCGGTCATGGCGATTTTGGTGCTGGCGCGGTTGTCGCCGAAGATGTAGCCGGCGAGGCGGTTGAAGCCGGTGCTGAGCGCGACGCGTTCCGAGCCTTCGATTGTGGTTTCGGCGGCGATGCGGGGGCCGTAGTCGCGAAGTTCAAGGTCGCCGATGCGTTGGGCCACGGTGTAGGGCGGCTCCTCGGTGCCGTCACGCACGCCGAACACCGAGCAGGCGCCCAGCGCGATCGTGGATATCACCGTGACGACCTTGCCGATCATGCTTTGAGCCTCCGCATTGATAGGAGATGGGGCGGGGGCACACGGTTACGAGCCCCGGTCCAGCTCAAGGATGGCGCAGGTGAGGTGATAGAGGCTGCTGGCCGGGGAGGCGGTGCCGGGTTTGTGGCCGCGGCGTTCGTGCCAGAGGCCTGGGACGGGGTGGGCGAGATAGCGGCCCAGCGCGCTGCAGCCGTTTTGCAGGGCCGCTTGGTCGCCTTGGACGATCAGGGCCTTGAGGCGTTCGGTGTAGGGCCAAAGTCTTGTGGCCTGCGAGGCGATCCGGCCGTCGCTCCAGAGTTCGGCTTCGATCTCGCCATCTGGGGTGACGCCGTGGAGTTCGGCGAAATTCATGAGGGTGGTTGCGGCTTGGTTCGTGTCGCGGGGCGTGCGTCCGGCCTGGGTGGAGATGCGCCGGTACTCGTCCAGCAGCCAGACCCATTCGTGGTGGTGGCCGGGTTCGACCAGGTAACAGCCGGCGTCGCGGACCGGGGTGAGGTCGGGGGCGTAATATTCGGGGAGTGCGCCGTCCTCGGGTTGGTAGAGGCGGGTGAGGAAGAGATCGATCAGTTCGTCCGCCGTGTCGAGGAATCGTGTGTCATTGAAGATCTCGCCGGCGGCCAGGACGGCTTCGAGCAGGTGCATGTGGGGGTTCTGCCGGCGAGGCAGCGCGTCTGGCCGGCTTTCGCGCCAGCCGCCCTGGGGGTGGCGGAAACTGGTGTTGAGCATGGACAGGAGGTCGTGCGCTGCTTCGCGCCTGCCGCCATGGGCGAGGGCGAGGAGGACGAAGGCGTGGTCGTAGAGGTCGCGCACCGGGTCGATCGCAGCTCCGGTAAGGTCGGTGCGGGAGACGTAGGTGCCGTCGTCCTGCCTCACGCCTTCGATCCAGGCGACGCCAAGGTTTCGGGCTTCGGCGGCACGGGGCACGCCGAAAGTTGCAGCGCGGGCGAAAACGTAGGTCTGGCGGGTGGCGACGCGGAGACGGCGAAATGGGGCGTGGGAGGTGAGGTCACTGGGGTGGAGTTCTTCGAAGAAGGCGCCGTTCGGCCAGTCCACGCCGTGGTCGAGCCAGAGGGGCAAGGCTTGCGTGAGGAGCCAGGTGCGAAGATCGGTCCGGGTCATTCGCCGAGCCCGGCCAGCTCGCGTTCCATGGCCTCGCGCATAAGGAATTTCTGGATCTTGCCGGTGACGGTCATGGGGAATGTCTCCACGAAGCGGATGTAGCGGGGGATCTTGTAGTGGGCGATCTGGCCGCGGCAGAAATCGCGTATGGCCGCAGCGTCCAGAGTCTCGCCTTCGCGAAGGCGGACCCAGGCCGCGATCTCCTCGCCGAAGCGGGCGTCGGGCACGCCGAACACCTGGACGTCGGCGATGGCGGGGTGGCGGTAAAGGAAATCCTCGACCTCGCGGGGGTAGACGTTCTCGCCGCCACGGATCACCAGGTCCTTGATGCGGCCTGTGATGGCGCAGTAGCCGTCGGCGTCGAGGGTGGCGAGGTCGCCGGTGCGCATCCAGCCGGCGGCGTCGATGCTCTGGGCGGTGCGCTGGGCGTCGGCCCAGTAGCCTTGCATGACCGAATAGCCGCGGGTGCACAGCTCGCCCGCGGTGCCGCGGGGGACGATACGGCCTTCGGCGTCGATGATCTTGACCTCCAGATGCGGGTGGACCTGGCCCACGGTTGCGACGCGGCGTTCGACGGTGTCGTCAAGGCTCGTCTGGAAACTGACCGGGCTGGTTTCGGTCATGCCGTAGGCGATGGTAATGCCAGTCAGGTTCATGCTGGACATGGCCCGGCGCATGACCTCGATGGGGCAGACGGTGCCGGCCATGATGCCGGTGCGCAGGCTTTGGAGGTCGAACTCGGCGAAGCGCTTGTGCTCCATCTGGGCGATGAACATGGTGGGGACGCCGTAGAGCGCGGTGCAGCGTTCCTCCGAGACCGTTTCGAGCGTGGCCAGCGGATCGAAGCCCTCGCCGGGGAAGACCATGGTGCTGGCATGGGTGAGGCAGCCGAGCACGCCCATCACCATGCCGAAGCAATGATAGAGCGGGACGGGGATGCAGACGCGGTCAGCAGGCGTGAGGGCCATCGCCTCACCCACGAAGAAGCCGTTGTTGAGGATGTTGTGGTGGGTGAGGGTCGCGCCCTTGGGGGCGCCGGTGGTGCCGGACGTGAACTGGATGTTGATCGGGTCGTCGAACTGCAGAATATCGGCCAGCTCGGCGAGGCGTCGGCGGCTGGCTTCGGTGGCGTGGCCGGCGACCGCTTCGAACGGGATGGCGCGGGTCACGGTTTTGGGGCCGATCTGGATGACATGCTCCAGGCTCGGCACAGACTTGGTTTGCAGTCTCCCCGGCCCGGCCATCTCCCCGTGCTCGGCGAGCTCGGGCATCAGCTCGCACAACATGGCGATGTAGTCGCTGGACTTGAAGCTCGTGGCGGTGACGAGCGCGCGGCAGCCGGCCTTGTTGAGGGCGTAGTCCAGTTCGGAGAGGCGATAGGCCGGGTTGATGGTGACGAGGATGAGGCCGGCCTTGGCGGTGGCGAGTTGCGTGATCACCCATTCGGCGTTGTTGGGGGACCAGATGCCGACGCGGTCGCCCGAAACGAGGCCCAGCGACAGCAGGCCGGCTGCGACATCACCCACCCGGTCCGCAAGCTCCTGCCAGCTCAGGCGAACGCCCTGCCCCCGCACGACCAGAGCCGCAGCGCCGCCATGATCGCGGGCGATGCGGTCCAGGCAGTTGCCGATCGTCTCGCCGAGCAAGGGCGTGGTCGAGACGCCGTTGACGTAGCTGTCCATCTTGCGTGTGCCTCCCCGCGTGTTTCGGCGAGCCTAGCCAAGATCATTCACGATCGGAAGGAAGCTGCGGACAGCAAAACGGCCCAGCAGCGGTCTGCCGGGCCGTTACACTATCGACGCTGCGAGGATCAGAGCGTCAGCTGCTTCGAGATCTTGTCGAACACGCTCTGCGGCAGGATCTTGCGGCTGGTCAGTTCGTCGATCGCCTTGTAGGGCCGGCCGGCGATGATCTTGGCGGTGCGCGACTTGCCGATGCCGTAGAGTTTGTCCAGATCTGCTGCGGTGCCGGTATTGATGGACACGGTGCCGGTGAACGGCGCCTTCTTGTCGGCCTTTGCCGTGGCGGCGGCCGGGGCCTTGGTGGCCGGTGCCGCGGGGGCGGCCGGTGTGACGGGGGCAACAGGGGCGGCTGTCAAGGGCTTGGCGGGGGCGGTGATGGCGGCCGGCGCAGGCGTTTGAGCGAACACCGGAGCGGTCAAGGGCAGTGCGGCGGCGGCGCCGAAAATCGTGGCGATGGCAAGCTGGTAAAGGCGCATGGTGTGGCTCCTCGTGAGTTGTCTCAGCGGAGCGCTAATGACACCGCTTCACGCAACTGCACAAGGCATCCGAACGGGGCACGATCATGACGCTCATGAGACATTTTCTGGCCGGTGGAGTAGCCCCTCTGGCGATGTGGCCGGCGCAGCCGTTAGGATCGTTTCGTAACCGAAGGATGACAACATGAGCGGGCTTCTGGGTGGACTGATGAGCAGCGGTGGCATTGACGGCGTGATGCGGCTGCTGCCGCAGATCCTGGGATCGGCAGAGGGGGCCACCGGCGGCGGGCTCGGCGGATTGCTGCAGCAGTTCGAGGCGGCCGGGCTCTGCACACAGGTCGCCTCCTGGATCGGTTCCGGCGAGAACCATCCGATCACGGCTGACCATGTGGAACAGGCCATACCCGCGGGCACTCTGCAAAGCTGGGCCGCGCAGGCCGGGCTGCCGGCGGAACAGCTGCCGGCGCTGCTGGCGCAGGTGCTGCCCCATGCTGTGGATCATCTGACGCCGAACGGGCAGATTGGGGATACGGCGACGGTGCAGGACGTGTCCGGCAGCTCTCTTCAGGGCCTGGTCGGGCGGCTGTTCGGGCGATAGGCCGTTACAGGAAATCGCGCAGCATCGGGATGAAAGGCAGATCGGCAGCCGGCATCTGGTAGTCGGCGAGCCGGTCTGGCGCCACCCAGGCCAGGGTCTGGCCCTCGCGTGGCACGAGGGCGCCCTTCCAGCGGCGGCATAGGAACAGCGGCATCAGCAGGTGAAATGACGGGTAGGCGTGGGAGGCGAAGGTGAAGGGGGCGAGGCAGTTTTCTGCCACGTCGATCCCCAGCTCCTCGGCCAGTTCGCGGATCAGGGCTTCCTCGGGCCGTTCGCCGGGATCGACCTTGCCGCCGGGAAACTCCCACAG